>NZ_KK366027.1:835066-1235552 GCF_000686865.1 Paenibacillus sp. UNC217MF
GTTGCTCCCGTGGCTCCTGCTCCGGTTGCTCCTGTTGCACCCGTTGCTCCGATGGCGCCGGTCGCTCCAGTTGCTCCTGTCGCACCTGTTGCTCCCGTGGCTCCTGCTCCGGTTACTCCTGTTGCACCCGTTGCTCCAGTTGCTCCTGTCGCTCCCGTTTCGCCTGTCGCACCCGTGGCTCCCGTAGCTCCTGTGGCTCCTACTCCTGGGCCAGTTGGACCAGTAATACCCTGTGCACCTGTCGCACCCGTGGCTCCTGTCGCACCCGTGGCTCCCGAACCTGTGGCGCCAGTCGCTCCAGTTGCTCCTGTCGCACCTGTTACACCAGTCGAGCCCGTCGCACCTGTGGCTCCCGCCCCGGTTGCTCCTGTTGCGCCCGTTGCCCCGGTTGTTCCCGTTGCACCTGTTGTCCCAGCTTCACCCGTTGCACCTGTTGCTCCTGTGGCTCCGGTAGCACCTGTTGCTCCTGTTGCGGAAACAACTGGCGCTGCCAGAACCGTTTCCAGCTTTGTTTGAAGCAGCATTTCTTTTTTCGTCACATCACGAAGTGTGTCACGCACACTTTGATTGACTAATAATACATCGCTCAAAGTCGCCGGAGGAGATGTAACTCCTGGCAGCGTACCAAGCGCAAACTGTATTTTTTCACCTTCTGCATTAAGGATATGACTTAACCCAAGCTCTTCTAAAGCAATAGAGGACAGTAATAAATTGATTGCGTCATCCCTAGTTACCGTAATAATGGGTGTAATATTAGGTATGTTAGCTTGCGACAACAATATCCCTCCCTATCCTATAATGTAAACTCTGGATACCATATACATATATGTGATTACAGGATAAGGGGTTCTCGTCACATCTATAACCAAATACCTATTTCAACGATGATTCCATCCTTAATATCTTGGGTGAACATAACTTCCATATTTATAAGTCAATCTCTTGAAGCCTTTATTGCGCATCCATGCATCAATTCGTTTTTCAAATAGTTCTCCACCATATACCGGATATCGCTGCGACGCAGGATGTATCTCATGATAAGACGCAAACTTGAAATCTTGTGCATTTACTAGATAACATTGATCTGAGAATCCATATCCGAAATAGAAGAACTCGTCTTCGCTCTCTGCTTCGAACCTCGCTTCATCATATCTACCATTCCATACCGGATTAGCTACCTTGATACTCCGATCGGACTCCATGCGGTTGATAGCCTCATCAATCCAAGAGAAGGAGGATTCTAGTATGGAGTCCCCGGAGAAATGGAGCAAATAAGGCGTATGGCATCGGTATATACTTACCAGCTCCGAAATAGAATAATAGTAGCCTCCCGCAAAAGATTCCTTCTCAATCTGGAAATACTGCAGTACCTCGTCGGCCCAATGTTCAACAACTGCATATTCGGTGATTACTCCTGAATCCACTAATTTCTGTGCATAGAAGGAAACTTCTTCGACATCATTTACATTATTAATATAGAGAATCACTTCAGAGAAGGAGTACTCATTCAGTGCCACTGCCCTTTGCAATCGATCCGTCGTGAGCAGGGCCTTCCAATCCTTTTCGTAACATTTCGTTTCGAAGGTAACTTGATGCTTCATATCCATCCATAGCCTCCATGCATTTCGAAAATATTCAAGTATAGAAAGAAGGTATCCTTATGACTGAATGGAAATTCCATCGTAAAAGCTTCGAGTATGATCATGTTGCACCACATGTGCTAACCTATTCCGCTTGGACAGGTCATCGTGAATTCGCATATGATCTGGTATCATTTGTAAAGCCGCAATTAATCGTTGAGCTTGGCACGCATTGGGGAGCTTCCTTCTTCAGCTTCTGCGAAGCTGTAAGGGACAATGACTTGTCTGCGAAGTGCTATGCAGTGGACACATGGGTAGGTGACTCCCATTCTGGTGCCTATAATGAGGACGTGTATCAAGAAGTGGGACAGATTGCAGCATCCTTATATCCGAATGTTGCCACGTTATTACAATCCACATTCGATGATGCGCTTCAGCACTTCGAGGATGGCTCCATTCATCTTCTTCATATTGACGGATTCCATGAGTATGAGGCTGTACACCATGACTACCATACTTGGCTGCCTAAGCTAGCTGATAACGGAATCGTATTGTTCCATGATATCTCCGTCCGACTTTATGGATTTGGCGTGTGGCAGCTATGGGACGAATTAATCGCTCAGCACCCTTCTTTTCAATTTGAGCATTCCAGCGGATTGGGCGTGTTGTTCCCTAAAGGAGATGCCGCTTACTCAGAAATACATCCTCTCATTTCGCATCAACTTCTACAAATGTATGCACACCCTAATCAATAGACTGACAGCCAAGTTTTCTACTGTTTGTGGTACCAGTCCCAAGGCTTAGGCATCCAATCATACGTGTAAAGTACTTGCGGAATCCGATGTTGAAGCTGAATGTCACCAGCGCATCTGCCGCCCCATTCATCATCTTCCCCGTAGCTAATATCTTGGAACTGATGTACAAGTGCAATTCGTCTCGCATAACACATGAGATGATTCGGTTTTCGATAATAATACTGCGCGTCTTGCCCATGCTGATATTCAACACCGTATTTGCACAGTTTATCGGAAATGCCGTTCAGCTTCACCTGTACGTCGAACACAATACAATCGGCACGAGGTTCTTTTTCGATCGCCTCCAGCAAAGCATCCACATAATGAGGACTGATTTGATCATCGTCATCAATAAAGGCAACAAACCGTCCTTGAGCCTGTTTGAGCAATTGGTTTCGTTTATCGCCAATTGTTCTTTTTTTATTGTCAATGAGGACTAGTATTTCTACAGGTTTACCAAACGCTTGTTGATGAAGGTCAGCTAATAATGAAGATAAAAAGGTGAAACGCTCCGGAACTGACGGAATAAGCAGAGATAGCCCACAATTCTGAGATCCGCTCTTGTCCAGCATCTCAAAATAGGGGCCAAAATGCACTTCATTAGTAATGACACTTGGGTGATCAGGTGCATATAACGCAGCCTGTTGATGATGGTGGTAGGCTCGCTTGAGATCACCTAGCTTGTCATAGCATACACATAATTGCAGGTGAGGCAGCCATGTATGATTCGCAATTGCGTCCGCTTGAGCGGATGAGAACGGCATTTGTAATGCTAATCCATACCAGCTAGCTGCTTCTGACCATTTCTCTTGTATGAAATATTGATAGCCGATGCGGCAGCAACTATCAGCGCTCGGAGGCTCATATTGCAGCGTCCTCAGAATCGTTCTAATTACTTTGGCATCCATGCCCAGTTCCTTATAACCGTTCGCTAGGAGCCCGCACACGGAAACGGCTGTTTTCGCATCGATATCCCCTTTGTCCAACAATAATTCATAAATAATAACAGCCCGTTTCCACTCGCCCTTCTCCATGAACGTCGCAGCATCTTTCAGTATTGAGGAAATGTCTGATGCATGGCCATCCTCTGAATGCTTGTGAGTATCCAATGACATGCTCCTCCTTTAGAGCCATTAAGACTAGCTCGAAACATAGTTCGCATTACTCTCTATTATATGTTTCTCTTGATCATCGGTGTCTGGAATGGTCTCCTGAGTACTCCCCTTGAAATACAGGTATCCTTCGAACAAATTCGGCAAGATCTGACCCGTACGACGAAGCTCAGTCACATGTGCACGCGTAATCTCACTTGTAATCTCATATTGCTGCATAGTCTGCTCAATCCCATATCGTCTCATAACCTTTTCTATAATGGATTCCAAGGTTATCGGCCTGTCTTGAATGATCTGATAGATAACATTCGATAACTCATTTATTCGCGACAAATGCTGGTTCGCCAAATCCATTATTTTCGATTTCCGGATGCATCCGCCATGATACAGCACATACGCTTCGGAACTTAACGATAACAACTTGCGAATGGATGTCTTGGCATCTGCAATATTTGTATAGTAAAGAAGCTTCTGCTTTGATAAAGTATGATACCCGAACAATGCATCACTGCAGTATACAACATCATCCGGTGTAATCACTCCAATCATGCCTGCACAATGTCCTGGCAGTGTAACAATTTGCAGCTGAATGGCACCTGCTTGGAAAGATCCCTCCTCATATGGAATATAGTCAGTGATCAAATGATTGCGCTCATGATCTTCACTCTTAATGCTGTCGCCTCCACGAGAAGCATCTGATTCGTCGAGCATATGCTGCATGTACATCCCTGTTTGATGCGTGCTGTATATCTTGATGTTCGGATATTGATCCTTGAAATAATGGATTCCCCTACACTGCACTTCATGCCCATGCGTTGTAATAATTGCCGTTATTTTGCCTCCATACTCTTTGACAGCATGATCAACTTCTCTTGCCACGCTTGTACTCGCACCGCTATCAATGAGTACCGCACACTTGGTCTTTGGATCCATGTATACGCCAACGGCCCAGCGTCCAGATGCACAATAACTGGAGCCCGCAATTCGAATGAGATTCAATTTTGCCATCAAGCAATCTCCTTTCCACATCATTGTGATGAGGTAAGTTGCGTTTATTTTCTATAGTAAATTCTGCTTCCTATTTTTGATACAATCTTGTTTTGATTCGGCATCATGTCCCCGCCCACCTGATGATGGGTAATAATGAGCGGCGCCACTGGCAGCTTTACTTTTACTGGTTTCGTCTGAGGCCGAGGCTTACGCACATCTTTGGACATAAACGGAGGACTTGATGGACGTCTCTTTTTCACAGCACCGCCAACCTTGACGGCATCTAACGCACTCGACACCTGATTCACAGTTTGAATCGGTTGAACGACTTCCTTCGACACTTGATTCACAGTTTGAATCGGTTGAACGATTTCCTTCGGCACCTGATTCACAGTTTGAATCGGTTGAACGATTTCCTTCGACACCTGATTCTCAGTTTGAATCGGTTGAACAACTTCCTTCGTTATCTGTTCCGGCTTTGCTTGTTTATAAGCTTGGTTGAAAGATTTATAGTAGTCTTCCAGATACCGCAAGTGCTCTTGTAGCTGCTCGACAAGTAAGCGATTCGTTAGCATCCATCTACCGAGCAGAAATTGTGTGCGATGCACGGAGTCGAGCACTTCCTTGATCTGATCCTCTTCCAATTGTTCAGAATGTGTATCGATTACCGTCTGCTTATATACCTGCACCCTTCGATACGTACACAGGTGAAGCTCACGCAGCGTATCTACCATTGACAATATTTGTATAACATGCAATTCTTTACTTTTCTGATCCCATCTCATATCCAACGCGTGGATGAGATGGAACACCGATAGCAGCATTTGAGACAAAGGTTGAAAGGTCTTAATCATCATCCACCTCGATCCATCTATTAATAATCGAATTCGTTTGAATCAGAATCCAGCTCTTCGCCTATATCATTCTGCTTTGTGATCAGGGCGCTGGTCTTGACAGCAGGATCTCTTGTTTGTGCTTGGAATTCCATATGTACGACCATATTCAGCTTCTTCAGCAGCAGCCACTCCGCCATTAGCATTGAATCCAGAATTTGTACAACAGAGGAGTTGTAATCCACAATTTCCTTAGGTGTCGGATGAGTTGGGAAGTTCTTATCCTTGCCAACGAACGCCTTTGCTTTCTCTGCCTCGGTAAGGAGCAGCTGTCCAAGGGCACCTTCTTCCAGAGAGAGCGATTGCAGTAGATGCGCAACTGCCTCGTCAATTGATGGAATTTGATCATCATATTTTTGAATGCTCATGTTCTCCCTCCTCTCTCTCCGGATAATGGCGGAATGCTATTCTTCACAATCCTCAAAACAGTCATGCTGCTTCTCAAGTCGAATCACATCTTCCAGCTTAAAGTGCAACAGAATCTGATTTTTCACAACGTTTCTCAGCATGCGATCAACACTTTCATTAATTTGAAGTGCTTCGGACAAGCATACATCCCGATCTCTAAGTATGGCCTGAATTTTTTCGCCTTCCGCATTGATAATATGAGACAGTCCAATTTCCTCAAGGGCGATTGAGGTTAGCAGCAGGTTCACAACTTCTTTTCGTTTCAAAATAATTTCCGGTTTTATATCCGGAACATTTGGCATGGACATGATACATATCCTCCTTATTGAGGTGCTACTCACAGACATTTACAGTTCGATTCCTCATATTTTTATGCCATAGACAAATACATCATGCTGAGTTTCGAACTTTGTTTGTCCCTTGAACATGATCCTTTTGCAAAAAGAAAGTACATTCTCCTGTAGATCGTTCCACTCCACAGGAGAAATGTAAGCGCAACGAGATGCTTGACTGTTTAGATGACTATACCTGCAGGTAGTTTACAATCCAGGGAAGCTGCTAAGTATATTGTCTAACTTAAATTGAAGAAGCATTTCTTTCTTAATTACATCTTGCAATGTTTTTCTTACACTGTCGTCAATCGCCAGCAATTCCGCAACCGTTGCCGCTGGGGTAATGCCAGGTGCAAGTGTACCAACAACGAGTTGAATTTTCTCTGCCTCTGCATTCACGATGTGAGCAAGAGCCAGTTCTTCCAGAGCGATAGAAGCCAAAAGCAACGTTACGGTTTGGCCAAGGGTAATCGTAATAGTGGGAGTAATATTTGGAATATTAGCCTGTGACAAAACTGTTCACCTCTCTCTTTTCCTTTGCAAGCACCTCATTGCAACTTACGTTACTCATCCTATGTCTGAGGGTTTATCTCATATGCTAAATTCTGAACAACGTTTTTATTCCCTTGTACCCGAATATCAATTTCAGGCACTGCATACAGTTACTTATCTTATACGAAGCTGAAAAGGAGTGAATGGATTGCAATCTCCTACGTTATCCATCTGCTTGATTGCGCGGAATGAAGAGGATGTCATCGCTCGCTGCCTGCAGAGCATCAAGCCTATCGCAGATGAAATTATTGTTGTGGATACAGGATCAACGGATCGTACAATCGAAATATGCCAGGAGTTCGGCGCAACCGTGCTTAGACATGAGTGGCAGGATCATTTTTCATTGGCACGCAATTATGGATTAGAGCAGGCATCAGGTGAATGGATTATGTGGATGGATGCTGATGAGGAAATGGATGTGGATGATCGTCAGACAATGAAGAATCTGCTTCCTACCTTAGACAAGGATATCTACTCGATTCATTTAGTTAATTACATTGGAGCAACTGTTCAAGCGAATGAATCATTTCATATTGCGCATGCTCGCCTCTTTCGAAATCACAAGGGATTTAAGTTCCAGTTCAGTATTCACGAGACATTGAATGTTCATGAAGTGCTGCCAGATCAAGATGAATCGCAGATCGATACATTGCCAGTCAAAGTGTACCATTACGGTTATTTGAATGATGTAACTTATGCCAAGAACAAAAGCGAGCGCAATATAACGTTATTGCTCAAAGCAATCGAAGCCAAAGAGCCAAATCCATGGCTGGAGTATCACTTAGCGAGTGAATATTCGCGTATGAAGAAATATGATTTTGCTTTTAAATACGTGAATTGGTCAATTGTTAGATTCCTATCCGAAGGACTTACGCCGCCATCGCTTGTGTATAAGCTGAAATATTCGATTCTACTGGAGACAGGAAGTATAGAGGGAGCTTGGCCAGCCATTGACAAGGTATTAGTGCTTTACCCCGATTATGTAGATCTTCATTTATACAAGGGTGTCATCCTGCATCAACTGGGCAAACACGAACAGGCACTCGAAACGTTCGACCATTGTATTGCATTAGGCGACAAACAGCTGAACCATTTAACCCTTCACGGCAGCGCTACCTTCCACGCCTATTATTATAAGGGACAATGTTATGAGCAATTAAATCAGCCACAAGATGCATGGTCAGCATATCGTTCAGCCCTGAACTTCTATCCTGAATATGAGCCTGCCAATCTTGCACTTCAACAGTTGCTCGTCTCTCATCCTGATTTGCACGAACAACCATCACCAATTTCTTAATTTATATAAAAAAAGCCTGAACCCTCCGTCAGTGTATCACTGGCAGTGAAGGTTCAGGCTTTTGACATTCAAGCTTTCAGATGAAGCTAGCAACTCGAATCTCACTCTTGATATGCTGCGATGTATCGCCTTGTTTCGCATCATAATCCGTTAAACTGATCTCATTCAGATTCGGCACCTGGACATTGCGGCGAATCAATCTCAATCGTTCTGCCCCAGTCTCATGCAGGCCATCCCGCTTAGCCTCTCCCACCATCCACACCGCATTCACTTCAGGATTTAGGGAGCGTTTGAGTGCCCGAAGCTGCCTGCGTTCAGGTGCAGGAAGATATTCTGACGCATCGATCAGAAAAATATAATCCTGTGTGGCCTGTTCTGATCCTTGTTGTATGATGTATGCTTCGCCTGCATCCATATCTTCCGTTGCATCGATCCACCGAATCGGAACAGACGTCTCCAGTTCAACGTCTTCCCGCTGTTCTCCGGTACAATTACATATGATAATTTCATTTGCCACTTCATGAATCGAAGCGATGCAAGCTTGCAACGGCTCTGTTCGTGCTCTCCAGCGAATGCAGAAGGTAATGGTTGACTCTGCTTTGTACAACAGGTCGAATATATCAGCCCCCCACTTCCGACGTGCTTGCTCCCGATTCGTATGCAGCAGCATCATCAAGCTTGACTGCTCGAGCTGATTCGTAGTCACATGGCCCACATGATGGATGAAGGAATCATTCGCAATGAGCATACGATAACCCGCATTCGCTGTTCGCAAACATAGATCATCGTCCTCATAATTTCCTAATCCGTAGCGTTCATCGAAGCCCCCTACCTCTTCGACAACACTTCGCTTCATCAGCATGCAAAATCCAACAAGTCGGCGAACTTCTGTCACCGTTCCAGCAAATTTATGTTCATGTTCCCTCGCAAAATTGTTCAAGTCCCATAAATCGGTATACGTTACTGGAATTTGTTGATGAGCACTCGAATAATTCGTAAACGGTCCGACCATGCCTACATCTTCACTGGAGTGAAGCACGCGCAGCATATTGGTTAACCAATTTGGCGTGACGATGGTGTCATTATTCAAATAAAGAATATGATCCCCTGTCGCAAGAGCTGCTCCTTGATTGCATCCTTTTGAGAATCCTGCATTCACCGCATTTTCAATCAAGATTACATCCGACTGCAGTCTCAGATAGGGAAGCGTTAAGTCCGTCGAACCATTGTCAACGACAATTAACTCGTAAGGCTCTGGCGTATACTTACGAATGCTTTCTAGACATCGAATCGTATGAGCAAATTGATTCAACGTGAGTATCACAATACTGACCTTCAACACAATCCCCTCACTTCGCAATCACATACTTGGGAAATATGACTGTAATTAATGAAATGCCTCTACAATTTAATTCTCAACTGTTCGTATCGTTCCTCGCCAAGCTTCTCGCGGAAATATTTCTGATTATGAAGCATACTTGGATGAGAGGGAAGGTAGCTGAGTGCAAACTCGTTATGATAGCAAGCCCTCTCGATGTCACCAAGACGATCATGACATACACATAGCTGCAAATGCGGTACCCACGTCCATGAGGATGGCTCTACCATAGACATTTGCGCTTCATCTGCTGGAAGCAGTGTAGCTTGCTCGAACCAGTACTTCGCTTGTAGAAAATGCCCCGAGTCCACCCACATGGCCCCAATCGCACAGCATATTTCCGCTCGCGGCTTATCATAGACGAAACTGCGGAACAGCGCCATAAACTGTTCGGTACGTTGACCCAACTTGCCATAACACTCCGCCATTTTTCTGCACGCCTGAATATTATCCTCTACCCACCCTTGCTCTGTTTCGAGGAACTTCATATATCCGTGTGCTGCTTCTTCGAACCGGGAATGATCTCGCAATTCATTCGCAAAATAGTATAGATCGCGAGGCGTAAATTGCTCTCCCTCGGCAAGTCTCTTCTCGTAAATTCGCAAATTGCGATCGGTATATGCTTTATCCTTCTTATGTGTGACACACACATCACTATGAATAATATGTCCGCCTACTTCCAAATATTCGTGCACTGGCCCATACCATTTGAACCCACGATCACGCCTAACTAAGCGATTTCGCCGCAGACTAGACGTAACATTCCCCTTATCATCAACCATTAATACATAGTGCATGGTCACACTATCAACATCACGAGTGAGTGTCTTCTTCAGCTCTACTAGTAGGCGTTGATCCTTACTCTCTATCACATCGTCCGCATCGAGCCATAGAATATATTCTTGAGTAGCTTGACTGAAGGCATAATTCCGTGCAGCAGCAAAATCGTCAATCCATTCAAAATCAAATATACGGGCTTGATATTGTCCAGCAATTTCCTTCGTTCGATCTGTAGATCCCGTATCAACAATAATGATCTCATCAACAATGTTATGGACTGATGCAAGACATTGCGCTAGTGCAATCTCCTCATTACGTACAATCATACATAGACTAATCGTGATTGATGCAGACTGATCCATCGTCATTTCTGCCTCCTCAATATGTGAATCTAGCTGTACCTGATTAGACTGAGCTAGCAGCAGGTCAAGCGCTTCTCTGGCTTCTTTATGGCTGCGATCTACCTCTAGACAATTCTCATAGGCCTGTATCGCTTCTTCCCGATGATTAAGAAGTTCATGGCACTTCCCGACATAATACCAAGCGTGGAAGCTTCCAACTCCTCGCAGCGTAAGATGATAGATATTTTGTTCCCCCAGCTCAACACAGTGCTGAAATACAGGCAATGCATGTTCAACCTTTTGTTTTAAATACAAGATGATCCCCTTGTAGAAATGAAGATCAACGTAATCTGGATATAACGCGATCGCCTTATCGATCGAAGGCCATGCCCCTTCATAACTGCCCATGATCAACATAAGCTCATATTTTAATTTATATAGAAGCGACGGTGGCAGCTTCCCCTGTTCTACAAACCGCATAACGGATGTATTTACAGACTCATAAGCTTCAGCATACTTTTTCAGCCGATACTGCTCACTTGCAATATGATAATCGACCCACGGGTTGTAGTCCGGCTTGTCTTTCTCCATCTGTAATAATCGCAAGTTCCGCTCCGACTTGTTCCGCAAATGAGTTACTGCTTCTAGGTAGCCATAGTGATGAAGTTGTACGGGCAAGATTTTAACATCGAATTGCTCGCCCAGAACCTCATGTACATTTACCTGTTCATGGATCGCTCCGACGAACTGAAAACCCATATGATTGCGAAGCAGCCGATGCTGACCAATTAAGTATGTTTTCTCACTGCTAGGTGTGTCTTCCCCAATGTAGTTCAACAGCTGAATTACACCGATGTGAGCTTGCTCTTCTTGCAATATATCTCGAATCAACATGGCTTGATCTGAATCCAGCCTCTCATCCGCATCCATCCATAATATCCAGTCGCCAGTTGCTTGCTTCAGGGCATAATTGCGAGCTTCGGCAAAGTTGTCATTCCACGGCATTTCATATATGTTCGCTCCATATGATTGGCATATTGGAATCGTCTGATCGGATGATCCCGTGTCGACAATAATGATTTCATCTACAACATTCTTGACGCTGTCCAGACAAATGCCGATAAATGTCTCCTCATCCTTAACGATCATGCATAATGATAGTCGCTTCTCCAACTTCCCATCCCCTTTTCACATCGCTACAAACGATATATGCCGCAAATAGCCCAGTCGTGCATGTCGGAAATGGGTTCCTTTGACTTCAACGCTATCATGTCGTCCAAATTCTACGATATTCATAGATTTTTTTGTTACATTTCGTAAATGTAACAACATTGTCTTCAGTTTTTAATGTTCATTTAATGTTCCTTTCGTATTATTTGTATTAACGGAAATAGATCAATAGAAGGAGGTCCGTTGCCAGATGAAAACAGTTTATATTGAATTCCAACAACGAAAAATACCCGTGTTTTGCACAAATATGTCCCACAAAAATACATTCTCACTACTTATGGATGCACTTAACCGCAAGATGAATACAGGCAAGCGAGCGATCAAGACCTGTCTTGAAACCTTGATCAGTATTGAAATTATCGGCTCAGAGGCAATCTTGCATTCAAGACGTGAAATGGACACTGTAGCATTGTCCTTATATTAATCATTCGTGCATTTGAATTCCGACAGAATTGTTTTGATAGATCATTGCAAAAGGCGTAATTCCTTTTTGGAATTACGCCTTTTGCAATCTTTACACGTTATTCTTTTGTAAAATCAAACTTGACACGATACACTTTGTATCATACATTACAAGTATGTGTAACGTAACTTATGAATCTGCGATCCTACTCTAGCATATTTATGACAAAGGAGTCCTGCTATGACCTTTGGAGAGCGCTTACGCAATTTACGAACGGCCCGCAACATGTCGCAAGAGCAAGTAGCTCGACATATTGGATTAACTCGTTCGGCATATAGCCATTACGAAATTAACAATCGGCAGCCCGTCTATACAACCCTTCTTAAGCTAGCTGTCTTATTTGATGTATCCGTGGATTACCTAATCAATGATAACTCCTATCTGGAATCACACGAGACGAATCAGCTGCTGCAGCTATGGCATGGGCTTGATGCCGACTCAAGACAGCAGACACTCCAGCTCATGAGGCAATCACTCTACTCCAAGCGATAGGGTTTACGACCATCCCTATTTTACTTGAGCAGGCAATATAATGTAGAATGTCGTTCCATGTCCTTGCACACTCTCAACGCCGATTCTTCCTAAGTGCAATTCGACAATTTCTTTGGCAATTGCCAGCCCTATACCGCTGCCGCCTGTCATTGAATTTCGCGACTTATCATTTTTGTAGAAACGGTCGAATAGATAAGGCAAGTCTTCTTCTCCCACACCAATTCCGGTATCCGTAATTTGAATATGAACCGCTTGCTCCTGTTTCAGATAGTCCACTTCAATGGTAATCGAGCCGCCAATTGGCGTAAATTTGACCGCGTTATAAATAATGTTGTCAAATACCTGCATCATACGATCAATGTCCACTTCCAGCATAAGACTTACAGGCGGAGCATTGCGGTACGTCAAGTTGTAACATGCGAACATTAACCCTCTGCTTCGCAGTTCCAACTCGTAATGCTCTTCCAGATGTGAAATAAAATGTTCAAGAAGTACAGATTCTATCGATACAGGCACCCTTCTTGCTTCTAATTTGGACAACTCAAACAAATCGTCAATCAGATGATTCAAGCCATTAATTTTATTTAGCATGAGGCGGATATATTTCTTCTGCTGCTCTCTATCCTGAATTACCTCATCTTGGAGCGCCTCCAAGTAACCACGAATTAAGGTCATTGGTGTTCGCAAATCATGGGAAATATTCGTAAATAGATGCCTGCGGGAGGTCTCCATCCGCTCTAACTCATAATTTTTCATTTCTAAATTTGCGTTCATTTGAGTTAAGGCAGCTGTGCGCTCTTGGATCCGCGCTTCTAAGTTAGCATTCAACTCTCGTAACTCGATCGTTACAGATTCTACGTCGTACATCGCCTTGGAATATCTCATTGAGATCATAAGCGACTGCATGAAAACGCAAAATACAAGTCCACTTGGAGCCAAGTCTCGAATGGGAGCAAGCGAATGATAATATAAAATATCATTAAGAACCAATATATTGAAAACAGTAAAGCCGAATAATGCAATATGCGCTCCCATCCGATGATTATAGACAGCCTTCATATTCATTATGATTACATAGCAAGCCGCTGCTATCACATATAATTGATAAAGCAGAAGGTAAGAGGTGAACGTACGCACAGGCAGGAATACAATGGAGCCAATTAGCAATGCTCCTGCTACATTCATTATCGTATACGTCCTATAGCACGCGTCCTCATAAAATAAATATCTCACATATCCGCATCCTGCCATCGTCGCCACGATCATTAGCACATATTCCAGGCGAATAACGAAATACCACGATAAACCAGGAAACCAAGTAAGCAGAATGGCATCTCCCGATGTTAGGATTCGGATTGCCATTGCAATACAAAGAATCGCAAATAGAAACGTATACCAATCCTTGCGCCTCTCTATGAACAGACCAATATGATAGAGCCCCACCATTAATAAGCAGCCGAACAGCATACTATCCCTAACCAATTCCAATCTGCCCTTGCTTATAATTTTCTCCGATGAACCCAGGTATAGTGACTGCCATATTCCTCCACGATGATGCGAGAAATTCGTAACCTCGATAACGATATCTGCGGTGTTTCCAGGAGTACTCACCATAACCATGCGTTGCTTCATAGAAGGAACAGCATAGTCCTCAAACTCGGAGACTTGTCCTTCATGAATAATCGGCTTACCATTCACCCACATGCGATATGAACTATATATGCTGGGGAGCCATACACCCAACAGATTATCCTTCGCATTCTTCTTTATCGTAAGATAATACGTCGCGACTCCCGTACCCTTCTTGGAGAACCCCGGATTCGTTAACTGATTCCAAGAAGATGGCACCTTCACATCCGCCATCATTGAAGAGGAATCCGTTATTTTCTCCGTAGGAAGCAAGCTCCCCCATTTCATCTTCCACATTCCGTTCAATGGCACAATTCCATCTTTTTCAAAATTCCAGTTCCGCAAATCAAGTATTCCATTTTCCGCGCTCGGAGCACGCTTCGAATCAATAATCGCCCCTGCAACATGTAGAATAATTATAGTTACAATAATCATGGCCATCATAATATGAAAAGTTATTCGACGCATCGATGACGCCCTCCTCAACCCTTCCATTTTATAACATACTTTCTTATTTGACGATAGAAGAATCCAAGGAATTAAGGTTTCATGTCGCAATTAGGAATAGATTGCCATATCCTGACGATTTTCGCTATAATGAAAGAAGTGGCGGAGGTGATAACCTGCAGTGAACGAGAGCAAAATATTAATCGTAGATGATGAAATAGAGATTACCGAACTCATATCCTTATATTTGCGCAGGGAAGGCTACCGTGTATACGTTGCAGACAACGGATATACCGCCTTACAGATGATGAAGGAAATTGAACCAGACTTAATTATTTTGGACATCCTCCTCAAGTCGCTAGATGGTATTGAGGTATGCAAGGAAGTGCGCAAGACATCGAATGTTCCAATCCTCTTTATAAGCTGCAAGAGTGACGATGTAGACATTATATTAGGTCTTACAGTCGGTGGAGATGATTACATTACGAAGCCATTCAGCCCTAGTCAACTCGTTGCTAGGGTCAAGGCCCATTTGCGCCGCAACTCTCTGTCTGCTCAAGCACTGCAACGCTCGGCTCAACACAGACTGTCCTACGAAGAATTGGAGATGGATTTGCAGAGCCACACCGTGACCGTACAAGGCAGAGCTGTTGCACTATCTGCCAAAGAATTCGACTTACTCGCGTATTTGGCGCAATCGCCGAACAAAGTATTCAAGTTGGAACAATTGTATCAGCATATCTGGAATACCGAGAGCTTCGGTGATACACGAACACTCATGGTACATATTAGCAATCTACGCAAGAAGATTGAACCGGATCCTACACGCCCACGCTACATCGTAACCGTACGAGGCGTAGGGTACAAATTTCAAACCGAATAACCAGCTCTACACCAATACCCGCATGAATTCATCTCATGCGGGTATTGCTTTCGTAAACTTTCTGGAAGCTTGGGCTTGTTTATAGTACAATAACGCTTAGTGTTAAGGAAGTTTGAACAGAAGAAAGGAAGTCACATTACATGTACATGTCTACTGACTGGAAAGACTATGAATTAATTGATACAGGCGGCGGAGAGAAGCTTGAACGCTGGGGAGATGTTGTGCTTCGTCGTCCCGATCCACAAATCATATGGCCTCTTGAAAAGGAGACAGATATTTGGCGCAATGTACACGGCCATTATCATCGCAGTTCCTCCGGCGGCGGTCAATGGGATATGAAGAAGCCTATTCCAGAGCGTTGGACGATTGAATACAAGCATCTCAAGTTCTATATTAAGCCAACGAACTTTAAACACACAGGTCTGTTCCCTGAACAAGCAGTAAACTGGGACTGGATGATGAACAAAATTAAGAGTGCGAATCGTCCAATTAAAGTTCTTAACCTGTTCGCTTATACTGGCGGTGCAACAGTGGCCTGTGCATCTGCCGGCGCCGAAGTCTGCCATGTTGATGCTGCTAAGGGGATGGTGCAGTGGGCGAAGGAAAATGCCGCGTTGTCCGGTTTGGAATCTCACCCTATCCGTTTCATCACGGACGATGTATTCAAGTTCGTACAAAGAGAGCAGCGCAGAGGCAACAAATATGACGCCATCATTATGGATCCCCCTTCCTATGGTAGAGGACCTGGCGGTGAAACGTGGAAGCTGGAGCAAAGCTTGTATCCGTTTCTTGAGTTCTGTACGACAATTATGTCGGACAATCCACTTTTCCTGCAAATCAATTCATATACGACTGGGATCTCGCCTACCGTACTAAGCAATATGCTGAGTATGACAATGAAAAAGCGCTACGGCGGCAAGCTGTCCTCAGGTGAAATAGGCATCCCGATTACGAAGTCCGGTATGGTACTCCCTTGCGGTATATTGGGAAGATGGGAGGCATAACGATAGATGTTAGGCCAACCTGCAACTCCGCATATTGGCATCTTATACGAGGATAATCACGTAATCGTTGTCGAGAAGCCAGTTAATATCTTGTCACAAGCGGACGATACGCAGGATGCAGATATGGTGACCTTACTGAAGCAAGACTTGAAGGAGCGTTATGCGAAGCCTGGCAATGTCTATGTAGGTCTAGTCCACCGATTGGATCGTCCTGTCGGTGGAGCCATGGTGTTCGCGAAGACGAGCAAGGCTGCCTCACGCTTATCTGATGTCGTTCGCACACACAAGCTGGGCAAGACTTACATGGCTGTCGTTCACGGCCGTCCAGCTAAGACCAACGGGACACTAACTCACCATTTGCTGAAGGATGTCCGCACGAACACAGTCCGCGCTGTTGCTCCTGGAACTCCAGGAGCCAAGGAGGCACGCCTGTCTTATGAGGTAGCTGGCATAAGCGGCGACATGACGCTTGTGCGTATAGAGCTCCATACCGGACGACCGCACCAAATTCGCGTACAAATGAAAACGATTGGTTGTCCATTATATGGTGATCAGAAGTACGGCGCTGATCGCAATAAGCCTGGTCAGCAGATTGCTCTATGGTCTGTGCAGCTATCGTTCCCCCATCCGACTACGAAGGAAGTTATGGAGTTTAGATCTCAGCCGCCCATGGAATACCCATGGAATCTCTGGGATCCGGCAATCTATTCTTCCTGTTGATGTGTTCTCCATGTACATCAACAATCAAGCTGGGGCAATCTTACCGATTCGGTAAATAATCATTGCACGCAACACCGTGACTGTACGATCGCATTGCTGAGAAGCAGCCTTCTCTCGATGCGATTGTACACGATGAGTTCATTAGCAGTCACAGTCATCATTCATTCATGCTCATTTAACGCATGGTGTTATTCGTGTATGAAAGGAGGAAAATAGGAAAATGAGTAACGGACGGTATGTACGAACAGGTTTGCTGGTCATTACAATTGTTCTCTTGATTTTATCCACTGCTTGCGCAATTGCCGCGCCATCACAGCTTGTCGATCAAGATGCATCTAGTTCGCAATCAACAACGGGCAGCGAACAGCAGACAAAGCCCCAACCGGCACATAAAGCAGCACTAGCTCAGCATAAGGACAGTTCACCTTCATCGACCGATGCCGATCATCTCAACTCTTCTACGAACATCCCGGCTAGTACGGCCACTACGCCACCTAACAACACGAAGGCAAAGCCATATACTCTTTCCGGCAAGCTTCTTGCGGTAGGAGATATTATGATGCACTCCCCTCAATTTCCTGCCTATTTCAATAAGAAGACAGGCACATACAATTTCAAGACCTATTTTACTAAGGTGAAGCCTATTCTCGAGACAGCAGATTGGTGCTGGGCGAATCTGGAGACTCCATTGCTAGGCGGCGAGAAGGTCTATACCGGATACCCCATGTTCAACGCACCACCAGAGCTTGCAGATGCCTTGAAGTTCGCAGGCTTCAATATTGTAACGGCGGCGAACAATCATTCATTAGATCGATATGAAGCCGGAGCCCTGCGCACATTAGAAGTGTTGAAGAAAAAAGGGCTGGTAACGAAGGGACTCTCCGCCTCATTATGGGAATCCAAGCAGCCAACATTAGTTGAGAAAAACGGAATACAACTAGGCATTCTCGCGTATACGTACGGAACAAATGGCATCCCGCTCCCGAAACAGAAGCCTTATCTTGTTTCTCTCATTGATGAGAAGCGCATGATACAGGATATTCAGAATACGAAGAAGGCTGGAGCTGACGTTGTCGCAATTGCCATTCATTTCGGCACTGAATATGAGCACACGCCGAATCAAGAGCAAATTCGACTGGCGCGTTCGCTGATCCAAGCTGGAGCAGATATTATATTGGGCTCTCATCCACATGTCATTCAACCCTATGAGCGTATTACGGTAAGAGAGCCCGACGGCTCTAAGCGCGATGGGCTTATTATTTATTCAATGGGGAACTTTATATCCAATCAGACAGGCAATGGTACTGATATTGGAGTAATCTTCGGTGTAGAAATTAATAAGCATATGCCTGAAGGCACAATCGAACTAAAAAATGTGACAACGATTCCAACATGGGTGCATATTGAAGGTGCCCGTGACAAGCGCAAGTACCGTGTACTCCCACTGGAACAAACGATCAAATCACATTCTGACAATCGATTAAGCACACAGCAATATCAGGCAATGAAAAAGATGCTAACCAGCGCGACAAGCCATCTTGCCTCAAGATCGGCTGTACCGGTTATACTCAATGTCTCGCCTTCACCATAGATTATTGGCCTGCACGAACAGGCTCTGACGCTGCAGCCGTCTCTTTCTCAACAGTAGACGGTTGTGGCGGCTGAGTTAGCTTGCCAAGCAAAAGGATAAGCAGCTGCTGGTTATGCGTTGAGATCCGATGTAAAATTTCATTCCAGTAGTTCTCTCGAATAGCGACTCCACGGCGCATTTCCTGTTCTCCGAATTCGGTTGCCTGGATCCACACAATTCGACGATCATCCTGGTCTCGCTCTCGAATAATTAGAGCATTCTTCTCCATCCGATCCATCAATGTTGTAATCGCAGCAGGAGTCGTAGCTAAGTGAGGCAACAGATCAGAAGGCTTAACCTTCCCATATTCCGCAATTCGTTCTAATACGGTTAACTGGCTCTCTGTCAAGCTTGGCGCCAGGGACTCGTCCATCATTGACTTATAATCCTTGGATAACTTCGACCACAGCTTGGCAAATTCGGTTGCATGCATGCAAACGACTCCCCCTTTATTCCATGTCGATCTACAAACACCTAAATTATACCACAGCAAAGTGGATAGGACATCCCTAATCTTAGCATAATGCCATTTAATTACAAATTTATTGCCAAAGAAAGTTCAGGAACCAAGCAATCAACTAGCACATATACTGTTGTATAGGCATCTGTCACACCAACTTCTCACTAATTTGATGCTTTAACTGCGAGGAGGGGACACAATGGATCAGGACAAATCCAGTATTTTCCGTAAAGCAATGGAGATCGGGATCATAAAAGACCCACAATGGATAGAACGACTCGATGAGCCCGTACCATTGTGGGTCCTATTAGAGATTATCAATACCCTGCACGATGTGTTGAATCCACCGCATAAGCCATTCGATTAGACGGATGGTGGGGTAATAATCATCGTATTTACAATACTATCTTCCTTATCGATTGCAACCAAGCTTCGGCCTTGCGCTCTCTTATCCATGAGAGGGGCATGTTCAGTAATAAGCTGATGCAAGCGTCCCTGTTCCGTAATGATCGTAATCGGATACGACTCTTTACTGAAGTAAGCGCCAATTAACTTCTTCCCATTCGGCTTCACTCGCTTCCCTTCTTTGAACTCGAATGTAGCCATTCCTTTACCGCCGCGTCCCTGTGTTGGGTAATCCAGCAGCAACGAACGCTTGCCCCATCCAATATCCGTTAGAACAGTAATCTCGCCCTCTTCACCAGTGACCCGAAGAGCTGCTGTGATTGCATCGTCATCCTTAAGCTGCATTCCACGAACACCACCAGCTGCGCGTCCCATCGGATTCACTTCCGCTTCTGTAAATCGGATAGACATTCCTTGCTCGGTCACGAGAAGAAGATCTGCTGCCCCATCACTGAGCATGACAGCCAACAACGCATCTTGGTCTGCTACTTTACAAGCAGCGACTGCCCCTGTACGGTTGGTTTCGTATTCCTTGAGCATCGTACGCTTTACTTGGCCACGACGCGTAACGAACAAGAGCGAACTCAACTCGTCTGCGAATGACTTGACTGGAATAACAGCTACGATAGAGTCTTCCTTCGCAATCGGAATCACATTGACGATGGCTGTACCATTGTCCTTCCACTTGAATTCTGGAATCATATGGACAGGCAAGGAGAAATATTGTCCCCGCTGCGTAAAGATAAGCAGGCGATCCAAGGTGTTCACTTCATAAATTTGGCGGATGTAGTCGCCTTCCTTAACGCCAGATGCATCCCATTCTCCGCCAGATCGTGTGAAGGATAGCTGACTCGTCCGCTTGATGTATCCATCATTGGACAAGGTGACGAGAACATCCTCGGCATTTACGATGACCTCAAGGTTCACCTTGATTTCCTCGACTTCCCCCTGCACGACTGAACGGCGATCAATTCCATATCGATCACGAATATCCGTCAGTTCCTTCTTAATTACCTTCATCAGCTTCTTGCTGCTCTCCAGAATCGAACGAAGGTCGGCAACCTTCTTGCGAATATCCTCTAATTCCTTCATCAATGAAGTCAATTCCAGATTCGTCAAGCGGTACAGTTGCAATGTCAAGATCGCATCAGCTTGACGTTCGGAGAAGCCAAATTGTTCAATCAAGTTATGCTGTGCATCCTGACGATTCTTCGAAGCTTTGATAGTCGCGATAACCGCATCTAATATATCAAGCGCCTTGACCAAGCCCTCCAACACATGTGCGCGGTCTTCTGCCTTCGACAAGTCATATTGGGTACGATTCGTGACAACTTCCTTCTGGTGTTCAATGTAGGCTTGGAGCATAGGCAAAATACCCATTTGCATCGGAGCCTTGTTCACGATCGCTACCATGTTGAAGTTATAGGTCACTTGCAAGTCGGTCTTCTTGAACAAATAGTTCAAAATGCCGTTCGCATCCGCGTCCTTCTTCAGCTCAACGACGATACGCATCCCTTCGCGTCCACTTTCATCACGAACCTCTGCAATACCGTCTACTTTCTTCTCTAATCGGATGTTCTCCATTGCGGTCACGAGACGCGACTTCACGACCTGATACGGGATTTCGGTAACGACGATCTGCTGACGACCTCCGCGCATCTCCTCAATATCCGTCTTCGCGCGAATGTAAATGCGGCCCTTACCCGAACGATATGCATCGCGAATGCCTTCCGCACCCATGATGATTCCGCCTGTAGGGAAATCCGGACCTTGCACAATGCTAATAATCTCATCCAGATCAATCTCGGGCTTGTCGATCATGGCGATGCATGCCTCAATTACTTCCCGCAAATTATGTGTGGGAATTTCCGTTGCAAAGCCGGACGAAATCCCGCTAACACCATTTACGAGCAAGTTCGGGAAGCGCGAAGGCAATACAACAGGCTCTTCTTCCGTATTATCAAAATTTGGACGGAACGGAACGGTGTCTTTCTCAATATCCCGAAGCAGCTCCATTGCAATGGAGGACAATCTGGCTTCTGTATAACGCATTGCAGCTGCTGGATCATCATCGATTGACCCCCAGTTGCCGTGACCGTCAATCAGGACATGCCCCATCTTCCATGGTTGCGCCATGCGCACCATGCCGTCATATATTGAAGAATCCCCGTGCGGGTGGTAATTACCCATGACGTCCCCGACCGTTTTGGCCGACTTACGGTATGGCTTTTCCGGTGTGTTGCCGGATTCATACATTGCATACAAGATGCGTCGCTGTACCGGCTTGAGACCGTCCCTGACATCGGGTATCGCACGATCTTGAATGATATATTTGGAATAGCGCCCGAACCGGTCGCCAACCACGTCTTCCAAGAACGCGGGTTTGAATTGTTCCGATACGCTCATGTGTCTCTCACCTTTCTATTCCTCGAACTCCGCAAAGTCAACGTTCTCTACGATCCAGCGCTTACGCGGCTCCACCTTGTCGCCCATTAATGTCGTCACACGGCGCTCTGCCTTGGCAGCGTCATCGATCTGCACCTGCAGCAGTGTTCTCGTCTCCGGATCCATCGTCGTTTCCCACAGTTGATCGGGATTCATTTCGCCAAGACCCTTATAGCGTTGAATTTCAGCGCTTTGTCCGAACTGCTTCACGTAGCTGGCAAGCTGCTCATCCGTCCAAGCATAGCGAACCGTCGAGTGCTTGCCCTTCTTATGCGATATCTTATAGAGCGGAGGCTGTGCAATATATACCTTGCCCTTATCAATAAGCTGACGCATATAACGATAGAAGAACGTGAGCAGCAGCACCTGAATATGCGCACCGTCAGTATCGGCATCTGTCATAATAATGATCTTCGCGTAGTTGCTCTCATCCGCATCGAAGTCGGAGCCTACCCCTGCTCCGATTGCATGGATAATTGTCCGATATTCATCATTCTTCAAGATGTCGGCCAGCTTGGCCTTCTCCGGGTTCATCGGCTTCCCCTTCAGCGGCAGGATTGCCTGCGTCTTGGAATCGCGCCCTTGCTTCGCAGAACCGCCCGCCGAGTCCCCTTCGACGATAAAGAGCTCATTGCGTGTATAATCCTTAGACTGCGCTGGTGTCAGCTTGCCGTTAAGGTTTGAGCTCTCGCTGCGCTTCTTGCCTGAGCGCACATCCTCTCTCGCCTTACGTGCCGCTTCACGCGCCCTTGACGCCTGAATGGCCTTCTTGACTAACATCTGCGCAATTTGTGGGTTCTCCTCCAGGAAAATGCTCATATGCTCTGCTACGATTGTATCTACAGCGCCCCTAGCCATGGCACTACCGAGCTGATCCTTCGTCTGACCGACAAATTCCACATCGGACATCTTCACATTAATGACCGACATCATGCCTTCCCGTAGGTCGTTGCCGTCTAGGTTTTTATCCTTTTCCTTCAACAAGCTGTTCTTGCGCGCATATTCATTCATCACACGCGTGTAGGCTGTCTTGAAGCCTGTCTCATGCGTACCGCCGCCACGAGTTGGGATCGAGTTTACAAACGATACGATTGTCTCCGTATACCCATCGTTATATTGAAGTGCAATCTCAACCTCAACATCATCCTTCTCAGCAGTGAAATGAATCACTTCATGCAGCACGTTTTTATCTTCATTTAAAAAGCGTACAAACTCGCTTGCTCCGCCTTCATAAAGGAAAGTTTCTTCCTTCCCTGTCCGCTCATCTTTCAATGTGACCCGTAAGCCAGAGTTCAAAAATGCAATCTCCTGCAATCGTTCAGCAAGATTGTCATAATTCAAATGAATATTGCCATGGAATACCTTCACATCCGGCTTGAATGTTACCTTCGTGCCTGTGCGATTCGTATTACCGACAATCTCCAGCCCCGTTACCGGTTCGCCGACATGCTCTTTGCCTTTCTTATCCGTCCATGTCTCAAAGCGCATGCGATGAATCTTGCCGTCTCGACAAATCTCCACCTCAAGCCATTCCGATAACGCATTCGTGACTGAAGCGCCAACGCCGTGCAGACCGCCAGATTTCTTATAGCCTGCACCACCGAACTTACCACCCGCATGCAAGATCGTATAGACGACCTGCGGGGTCGGTACCCCTGTCTTATGCATACCTGTCGGAATTCCTCGTCCATTGTCTCGAACGGTGACCGACTGGTCCTTGTGAATTGTCACATCAATCTGAGAGCAAAATTTGGCGAGATGCTCGTCGACAGCGTTGTCTACGATTTCCCATACCAGATGATGCAGCCCCGAGGAGCTTGTACTGCCAATATACATCCCTGGCCGTTTGCGTACCGCGACAAGCCCTTCGAGCACTTGAATGTCGTCAGCCCCATACTCAGAATTGCGGTTGCCAGATGCCCCCCCATTCTCAGGCGACTGTCCGAACATATCGACTTGCTCGACCATTCATGCTCCTCCTTCAAAAATACATGTAGTGCATAATCAATAATCATGCGCGTTCCATACCATAATACGTGCTTCATACCAAATGCGTACTTCATAAATAAAATGCTACCTTATTAGCGTTCCAACCTTCGTTGGCAAAAGAAAATCTGCCGCTGCCGGACGAGAGGAACAACAAAATGCCCCATTACTTATATCGTCCGGATGCAAACAGATGTTTCGCATTCTTGTATATTTTAATTCAAGATGTCCTGTTTCGTAAAGACACGGAATGCAATGAATAGGGAAATAATGCCCCATACACTTAATACAGCAAGCGAGAACGGCAAGCTCATCCCTTCTACAGGGGCCGGAGTACCCGCCATATAGTCCGTCAATTTCAAGTTAATCATGAACAGATATTTGGCAGTCGGCCAAGAAGAGGCCATATTATACAAGATGGTACCTGCAATCAGGGTAGCCATTAAGGTTACAATACTTGCCGCTGTGCTCCGGACGAGCACGGATATCATAAACCCAAGTGCTGCGACTACGATGCTGGAGAACCAGATAAGGCCACATTGCATAAGCAAGTACAGCCATGAGGGAAGCGTATGTACGGCATTGAAATCCACGTTCGTGCCCGCTACCGAGAATCCGGTAAATATCGGAAAAGACCAACCTCCATACCCGAAGACCGCCCCTGAAATCAAATAAGCAAGCAGTGCTGTCATCACGACAATGATTCCGGTAAACATCATCAGGACAATCCATTTGCTCATTAACACCTTCCACCTGCGAACCGGTCTAGTCAGCAGCATCTTGATCGTGCCGGTAGACCGCTCCGATGAAACGATGTCCGAAGCAATCGCCATAACAAGCAGCGGAATGAACAGAGTTACTGCATTGTCCATAAAAGTACGGGTAAATGTCACCCCATTCGGCTCACTCGGATTGACATCATGGTCCAAATAATATTGCAGCTGCTGCAGCATAATGAGCCGATACTTCTTCCACTCCTCGGGTATTCGGTCGCTTCCGAGCGAATTTTGAATATCGGTGATGCGCTGCTGCAACTCCAGTCGCCAGTCCTCTTTGAACTTCTCCCTACTATTTTCCGCCATCTTCATTTGCGCATATGTGAAGACAGGAATTAACACGATCAATATGAGCATGATGACATAAAATCGTTTTTTCTTCAACACTTTTAATGTCTCATTGTGGATAAGCGGCAGCAAGCTACTCAATGCGTTCACCCTCCGTTAATTCTAGAAATAGCTGTTCTAGGGTAGGCATAATATGCTGGATTCCTTCGATTTGGATGCCGGCATGCATCATCTTGCGATTCAGTTCTGGAATGATATCCGGTGCAGTTTCCGTTACGATTGCGTAGTCAGGTATCCCGATCAAGGTAGACTCGTCAATCGGCGCTGTCTCTCGGCTATAAATTGTAACCCCGTCGTTTTCTGCTAACATCTCCATAGCCCGCTCCGCAGGCTGTGCCTGCCATACTACGAACTGATTGCGTCCCGTAAGCAGCTGTTCGACATCATCTACAGCAAGCACTTCACCATGGCTGATAATCGCAACGCGATCACACATTAGTTGAATTTCACTTAACAAGTGACTCGAGACGAACACAGCCATACCACTGTCAGCCAGCGTACGGATAAATGATCGCAGCTCCTTAATGCCGAGTGGATCCAATCCATTCGTGGGTTCATCCAGAATGAGCAGCTTCGGTTCAGCAAGCAATGCTTGCGCGATCCCAAGCCGTTGTCTCATCCCTAACGAATAGGTCTTCACTTTATCATGAATTCGATTCGACAACCCAACGATCTCGACAACTTCTTGAATGCGTTCTTGACCAATGCCGCTTACCATCCGCGCGAAATGTTCTAAATTTTCCCATCCTGTCAGAAAGTTATACATTTCCGGGTTCTCTACGATACAGCCAACATGCCGCAGGGCCCGCTCCGGATCTCGATTCACATCCAGACCACATACTTGAATCCGGCCTGAAGTGGGAGTAATCAAGTCCACCAGCATTCGAATAGTCGTTGTCTTGCCAGACCCATTCGGCCCGAGGAAGCCAAAAATTTCGCCTGCTCGAACCTCGAAAGTTACATCCTTGATAATCAGCTTAGAGCCTATTTTCTTCTTCACATGTTCTACAGATAATATAACTTCCTTCGCATGCTCCATCACTAAGCCACCTCCTGGCCGTCCTCTAGTGTCCTTCTATTATTGAATGCTCTGCACAATCCGCTTCGCAATGGCATCATATCCGTCTCCATTAGGATGAAAATGATCAGAAGATAAATATTTGCTGCTGTTCCGCTGGAACAAATCGTAGGTTGGAACCATCATCATATTCTTGTCCTTATTGATAAACGCATAAGCTGAATCGTTCCATTTCTGAACGACGGCATTTCCTATTTCACGCATCGCCTGCAGATCCGAGAATGGATTATACAGTCCTACATAGATGATAAGCGCATCCGGGTTCCATTTACGCAGTTGAGTCAGCACCTGTTTCAAGTGGACAATGCCAGCATCCACCTTGGCTACGAGTGTATCGAGCTGCATTTCCTTGGCGCTCATCTGTTCCGATTGAGCACCTTGGAATAAGTCATTGCCGCCAATCGTTAGTAGGATGACATTCGCTTGCTTCAATACATAACCCGCACTATCCTTCTCTATTCGTTCCACAAGCTGATCTGCACGAAGCCCGTTCACTGCCAGATTGTTCAGAAGCGTAACCGGCTTCTCCTTGCTCTTCTCAAGCGTACTCAACACACGTCGTACATATCCTTGTCCCGTCCCGTCGCCAGTACCTCTTGTCAAAGAATCCCCAAGAGCAGCAATCCGTATCTCTTGCTCCGAGTGAGTGGCGGTATCTGTTGTCGGTGAAGTCTTCACCCCAGGCGCATCCGCAAACGGAACAGAAGCAGGATAGATAATATCCGCAATTCCAAGTCCGAAGCCAACGAGCAAGAGCAGCGTACATCCCACGCCGCATGAAGCAATCCATAACCATTGCCGCGATGCCGTTTTACGACTCATCCTAGTCCTCCTGTCTCAATCCCTGAACTCTGTTCTCCCTTTACATTACCTGTTCAGGTTCCTATTTGCAAACTGAGTCAGCTGTTACCACGTTCCCTGGTAACAAGGGAGGCGACCGATCAATTCGGCCGCCTCTTTCATCAATCTCCTATACGATTGTACAAAACACAGAAGCAATTACAAGCAGCAGAATCGCTCTATCGCTACACGCGGTGCGACTACATGTACTTATACTGAGCCGCTACTAGATTGTAATAAGTGCCACGCAGATTCATCAATTGATCATGCGTGCCTTGTTCCTGAATAACCCCATGGTCAAGCACAACGATATTGTCACAATTGCGAATCGTAGACAACCTGTGCGCAATAATGAAGGAGGTTCTACCCTGCAGCAACGTCTTCAATGCTTCTTGAATCTTTAATTCGGTCTCGGTATCAATACTTGCAGTCGCTTCATCAAGAATTAATATTCTAGGGTTTGCAAGCAAGGCACGTGCGAACGAGATAAGCTGACGCTGACCCATGGACAGCACATTCCCGCGTTCCTCGACCTCAGTGTCATAGCCATCTTTCATACTTGCAATGAAGTCATGCGCATACACGGCCCGTGCTGCCGCTTCTACCTCCGCATCTGTTGCGTCGAGACGGCCGAAGCGAATATTATCTCGTATCGTACCTGAGAAGATGAAGGTATCTTGCAATACAATACCAACCTGCGACCTCAGACTTTCAATTGTAACTTGCTTAATATCATGACCGTCAATGGTGACACGACCTTCTGTCGTATCGTAGAAACGGCACAACAAATTGATAATCGTACTCTTACCGGAACCTGTGTGTCCGACTAACGCGATGGACTCGCCTGCCTTGGCTGATAATGAAATGCCTTTCAACGCGGGACGTCCCTTCTCGTATTCGAACATTATGTTCTCGAATTCCACATCGCCATGGATTGGTGGAAGCACTTTTGATTTCGCTGTATCCTCAATAGATGGCTGTTCATCCATAAATTCAAAGATGCGTTCCGAAGAAGCCATGGCAATTAGCATTTGCGAATACATTTGCCCCAAGCGATTAATAGGTTCCCAGAAGTTCCCGATGTATTGGGCAAATGCGAATAGTACCCCAACCGTAATCACATGGCTCTGGATCAAATAGGAGCCGTACATGAATAGAATAAATGCACCTACAGCACTTGTTATCTCGATAACAGGGCCGAACGATTGGTTCATGGCAGAAGCGCGATCCCAAGACTTCTTATTCACATTGTTCATATGATCGAAGAATTCCATGTTCTGCTTTTCTTGTGTATACGCTTGAGTGACACGAACGCCTTGGATCGCCTCGTTCAAGTGAGAATTAATCCGCGATTGCTTCATACGGACGTCCTGCCAAGCGAAGCGGATCTTCTTCCGCAGCTTCGTCGACACTAAGAACATGATTGGAACCGTAATCATAACTGCCAGTGCAAGCTGAACATTCAAGAACAAGAGGATAATGATAATACCTGCCAGCTGCATGCAATCAATTAGAGTGTTGACAGCACCGTTCGTGAACAGTTCCTGCAAGGAGTTGACGTCGTTCGTCACGCGCACTAGCACGGAACCAGCTGGACGTTTGTCATAGAAATGGAATGACAGCTTCTGAATGTGCTTGAACAGATCCCCTCGCAAATCATGAATAATGCGCTGGCCAATCACATTCATAAATTTGATGCGGAACGCATTGGCGCCCCACTGCACAATATAAAGTCCAAACACCGTTCCCGCGATCATATACAGCATACGCAGCGATGGATTTCCGTCAGCGGGCTGTATCGCATGGTCAATGGCATAGCTGATGAGAAATGGGATTGCCAGTTTCGTAAGCGTACCCAGAACCATCATTACCAACAATACCGGCAGCAGTTGGCGTTTATACGGCTTCATGTACACCAGCAGGCGGCGCATCTGAGCCCAGTTGAACGGCTTTTCTATTGCTTCATCATCTTGATAGACGAATCGGGAACGCTTACGTTCTGCGTTCTCCGCAGCTGTGTTCTCGTCTTCATGCGCCGGGCTCGCCGCCGTGGATGCTGCTGTGAATCGTGCTCCACTCATACTCTCACCTGCTCTCTGTTCGACGTTCCATCGGTTGTAGAATCCATCTGATCTTCTGACTCAAACTTATCAGCATACTGAATACGATATACATCTTGATAGGTACCCGGCACCTCAATCAATTGCTCATGAGTACCTCTCTGTGCGATGCTCCCTTGATCCAATACCAGAATCTCATCTGCATGCCGCAGCGACGAGATACGGTGTGCGATTATAAATACCGTACGTCCACGCATAACCTCTTGGAAGCCAGCCTGAATCGCGTGTTCAGTATCCATGTCAACGGCACTTGTTGCGTCATCCAAAATCAAAATCTTCGGATCTTTCAGCAGCGCGCGGGCAATCGCAATCCGCTGCTTCTGACCGCCTGAGAGTCCCATACCGCGTTCGCCCACAATCGTATCATAGCCAAGCGGCAGCTCCATAATGAAGTCGTGTGCTTGCGCAAGCTTGGCTGCTCGCACCACTTCTTCTTCGGTCACATCATCTCGTCCGTAAGCAATGTTGTTATAGATCGAAGATGAGAACAGGAACGTCTCTTGGAATACGGTAGCCATCTGACTGCGGAGACTCTTCACATCCAAGTCTCGAATATCATGACCATCCAGCATAATGCTACCTGACTTCACATCATACGCGCGCATGAGCAGTTGAATAATCGTTGACTTGCCCGCTCCTGTACCGCCAAGCAATCCAATCACCTTCCCAGGTGTTGCGTCTAGCGTAATGTGGCTAAGAGCGTTTACATCACCTTCATAGCGGAAGGTAACATCTTTGAATTGAACATGTCCCTTAACTTCTTCATCATTCAATACAACCGCACGATCATTGTTCGCGATGTCAATTGGGGTATCCAGCAGTTCCAGCACACGCTCTCCAGATGCCTTCGATTGCGTATAGTTATTGATATGGAAGCCAATTCCCCACATCGGGCCAATAATGTACCAGATCATACTGAAGAAGGCAACTAATTCACCAAGCGACAGCTCCTTGTTAATGACCTTCGTACCGCCAAGCGCAAGCAGCATGACCACACAGCAGCAAGCAAGAAGTTCCATCACAGGGAAGTATCGTCCCCATAGTGTCGCAGCATGAATTTGATTTTCCTTATACGCTTCAGACCGTACAGAGAATTTATCAACTTCATGGCTTTCACGCGCGAAAGATTTGACCGTACGAACGCCCGTAATATTCTCCTGTACTGCCGTTGTCAGGCGGCTGAAGGCGACGCGCATTTCGCGGAAGGCCGGATGTATCTTAGATTCAAACCGAAGCGCGACTAGAATTAACAGCGGTATCGGGATAAGCGTTGTTAGCGTTAACTTCCAATCAATTGAGAACATCATTCCCGCGCCAAATAGAACCATCAGCACCATATTCAAAATTTGTGCGAAGCCGAACCCAACAAAGTTGCGTATCCCTTCAAGATCTGCAGTCAAGCGGGACATCAAATCCCCTGTTCTTGCCTTGTCATAGTAGCGGAATGAAAGGAATTGCAGCTTGCGATAGCAGGCATTTCTCATTTCGTAGGCAACATAGTTGCCTAGACGACCGCCAAAATAGCCGTGTAAAAATGTGAGGGTGCCTTTGATGCTGACAACGACGACCACCGTCAATGACAGCCAAGGCACCCAATCGAATCGTTCTTTTGCTATGACGTCGTCAATCAAGATGCGCAGCATATTGGGATACACCAATCCGAGCGCTGTTGCCGCCATCAAGCAAAGTATAGATACGAATAGGTAGCCTTTTTTCGGCCAGTAAAAAGTGCTTAGCCGCTTGAAGACGTTCATGATTTCTCCTCCCCTTTTCTACGTTCTCGTGAGATGTAATGCAGTTTATCATCATGAAAACACAACAGCAAAACGCCAATTTCATCATAATGCCGTTTGTGCCCGATTTTTCCGAGCTTTGCAGTAACATATCCATTCATTTCTTTTAAATCGTCTGATTTACTGACTTGTCGTTCATTATTCAACAAAGAACGCTTACCAAGCATATGCCCAGTAAGCGTTTGAACGGAATTTATACGGTTTTGATATCGATTCCGCGTGAATTCATCTCTTCACTTGGATGCTTTTATGAATCTGTCGAAATAACCTCTTCCAAAGCACTTATCACAGCTTGAAGCAACTCTTCATCCACATTTGCATACAGCGCATTGTTCAATCTTTCCATATACAGATCCAATGCGTCTGACAGCTCCTTGTAGGACTTTTGAATGACCTTATTATAGTGAGTGAGGATATGTTCGATAAATTGTTCCCGATGAGCTTCTGTTACCCGCTTAACCGCCTGCATCGCCTGCAGCTCCAGCGCCTGTCTAAGTTCGCTGCGACCGCTGCCTTCGAAAAAGGCCTTACTATTGCGGAAATAACCACGAATCCACCGCGTTGTTACATTCGGCAAGTCCAGCTCACCTGATACCTCTGGCGTTGGCCAAGCCCCCATATCCACATCAGCCGGTGAGTATCCGGGCAGCTGCTCCGTTATGGCTTGCTGCAGGCGATTGTGATAGCTCATCACCATCTTCTTGGCCCCTTGCTCCATCCGCAATGAGGTCGCATACAGTTCATTCGCAAGCTCTTTGCTAAATAGGCGAATCCATTCTACATAACAACGCTGCAGCGAACTATCTATATCCCGATCATCTCTGCGCAGGGAAGCCGGATTGAAGGCGTGAGAGAACATATCACCGAAGCGAAATTGCAATCGTTGACCCACATGGTAAAGCAATTCATCTGCTTCCTGCTGGAATAGGCTTGATTCATCACGCTCCAGCCACTCCGTACAGCTGCGACGCGCTTGTTCGGCCAATGCTTGATAACGAATGACTTCCCGTTCACGCTCTGCTGCATCGGCATGTGAGGCATCCCACATCGCCTTCAGCTGTCTTGCTGCCCTATCCAGACTTTTGTGAGCCGAATGAATACTGAGCTGAGTCAGCTCATTGCCTGCGAACGCTAGGAATGACTGCTCAAACTCACCTATACCCGACGTTCTAATCTTGTCCTTCTGCGCTTGCTGCTTACCCTCCAATGCCTGCAAGCTCGAAATCGGAAATAGCCGCGGACTGCGCACACCGAATTCGCGTAGACGATCCTCCACATAATCCAGTACACTTGACAGCTCTTCAGGTGAGGCAGCAAGGTCAGATGCATTGACCACAAAGAACATTTTATCAAGCTCAAAGGCATCCTTCACCCGACCCAGCTGCGTAAGGAATTGTCGATCAGCTTGGGAGAAGGCATGGTTATAATACGTCACGAACAATATAATATCCGCCTGCTTCATGTATTCAAATGCAACGCCCGTGTGCCTTGCGTTAATGGAATCCGCACCCGGAGTATCTACGAATACGAAGCCTTGTCTCGTAAGCTCACTGTCTATGAACAAATCAATGCGCTCTACGAACGCTGATCTTGATTCATCACTTACAAATAAGCGATACTGTGCCTCATCAACCATTAGCTCCTGACCTAATAGGCCTCGAGCCTCATCTATCCCACGATCCACAGCCTGAATGAATCGATAATATGGCCGCCCAGACGGATGAATTGTCTCTGGACGAATTCGCGCAAGCGAATGGAGCACTTCATCCATATCCATGGTAGATGCATTAGGCTCGCCCAAGGTCTCTAGTGCATAGCGAAGGTCATCAAGCAGCTTCGCTTGGCGCTTCATTGTTACGCGAGCCGTGCCATGCGGATGCTTATCTGTCGCTGCCTCGATTGTATTAATTGCGGCTGTTGTCGGGTTGGGTGATACTGGCAGTGCATCTTGCCCGATAAGGGCGTTCGCGAACGATGATTTGCCTGCACTGAACGCACCGAACAAGGCAACCGTAAAGCGATTCTCGTCGAGCCGCTTCGCCTTCTCCCGCATCTCTGCTGCAAGCATCTTCATCGATTCCAGCCGTTCAAGCACGTCTGCTGCTTGCTCCAGCTTCTGAGCTGTATGGACCAGCTTGCCCCGAACTTGGCTAGGAGCAGCAGCCTCTGACCGCTGTTCTGTTCCACTAGGAGTTGACCCATGAGCAATAAGATTGCGCTCAGAGTCTTTTACAAAAGATTGATCTTGGGCATGTCTATCCAGATCGCCGCTTGTCCCGAGCCCATCAGCCTCTGTAGACAACTCCAACCATGATTCAACGATTGCCTGCTTATCTGAACGTCTCTGCTGTACGTGATCAATTATGCCATTACCGGCCGGAGCATTGTGAACGCGTTCCTGGTTCCTGGCCTCTGCAGCATGCTGCTGGTCTACTACCTTCTCCTTGCTGTTTGCTTCCTGCTTCAAGCTGTGAATATCGGGAAGAAGACCGATCCAGCCACATTCCAGCTTATCAGCAGGCAGCCATAATTGTATGGCTCGAACCAATTCCGATTCGATCCCTGTAGTAGCTTGTAGGCGATTCTCCACTTCCGAGAACTCGAGGGAGAGCTCGCTCATGGAAGCAAGCTTAGATTTTGCCCGCGTAAGCTCTTCACGATATTGACGGAGCTTGATCTCTAGTAATGGCTCTGCCACTGTCAAAGCGGCTCTACGCAGCATCGCGCGTGCTTCATCAGCTATTGATCTGCAATAATTCAAGGTATACTCAGCTGAACCGCTCGCTCCCTCTGACACCGAATCAGCAAGCCAGGAATCACCTAGATCAGGCATGGCTTGCTCCATCGCAGCCGATGCCTCCTGCTCGTTTGCTCCTACCTCTTCAGCCAGCGAGCGAATCATTTGGATGAGATGAACCTCAACATTTGCCCGCAACCCTTCCTTCCAGATGGATGTGAAGGACTGCAGTCGTTGCGTGCGTTCATTGTCTGTCTTCGCACTGGAGAATAAGAAACCGACCTTGAAGCCAGGCTTGCGGGATTCTAAATATGACTGCGCCTGTTCACGCATTACTGCAGGCGTAACATTCGCATTACTAAGCAGATGTTGCACTTGCTTCTGGAACGATGCATTTACTTCCTGCTCCTGAGCTGTAAGCTCTGCAATGCGCTGCTCCGTAAGATGCAGCTGTTCCTTCCAAGCAGCCAAGGAGGCTTCGTCGCCTATACGTTCCACTAGCTGTTCACGTTTACTTACAAACGGCTCCTTTAAAACCTTTGCATGGGCAGACACGAGCTCACGTGCCGCACGTAAGATACCATATCGAACGAGCGGCAGCCGTTCTCTCGCCGTCTGACGAACAAAGGCTTCTAATGCATTCCATTCATTCAATGGATGTTCTGGCTGCCTTACAGAGATGTAGAATACGCCTTCGGGCTTCAACTGCCATGCATCAAGTGCACTTCGGACATCGCTCTGATACGATTCGAAGGTAAGCTCCTGCTCCCTGTGCTTGTCGATTTGATTCACAATCCAGATAAGCGGCTTACCTGCATCTGCAACCTCCTTCGCGAATGCGAAGTTCGTCTCCGACTGGACGTGATTATAGTCCGTCACATAGAACACAATGTCAGCCAGATGCATGGCTTCCTCCGTAGCTGCTCGATGTGCCGCATCTGTAGAATCTACTCCGGGTGTATCCAGCAGAGCAACGCCTTGCTTCAACCAATCAATTTCATCAAAGAGAACGACACGTTCTATACCAGCACCATCACGGCACACATCATCCAGCTGCTCGAATTGCACAGGCTCTTCAAGAACCGTTCCATCTTGTTCAGATCTGCGTAGAACCCGCGCCTGACGCTCTCCGTAGCGGAGCGTAACCACGTTCGCACTCGTTGGAATCGGACTCGACGGAAGCAGCTGCTTGCCGCATAATGCATTAATTACACTTGATTTGCCTGCCGAAAAGTGTCCACAAAACGTGACCATCACAATCGCTTCTTGCCACTTCTTCGCAAGCTCAATCATCTTCTCGGCGTGCTGCACATCTCCCCTATGCCGCATCTGATCCGCTGTATGCTTCAGCCATTTTCCGAGTTCATCGCTATCTCTTTCCACAATGGCCGAATTGGTGTGCAACCTCGCATTCATCTTCTCCATTCACGTCTCCCTCACCGCTTTTATCCTAACGGAACACGAATTGTCGTTTTTGCGCATAGAAAAAACCGAGTAATCGGCTTCCTCTTTTTGCCTTATACTCGGTTTCTAGTGTACCATATTTTGCTGTTCGGGGAGAATGATTTCGAATTGTTCTCCGCGCTGTAAAATAGTAATGCCTGAATCTTTCACGCGCATTACGACAACATCACGTTTTTGACGCATACGTTCTACATACTGATCAGGAACTTGTCCAGCTGCATATACCGTAACACCGTCAATCTCACGTTCTTCATCCTCTTGCATAGGTGTTTGCATAATCTTTTCATAAATATTAGAGAATTGTTCAAAATCATTCGTGTATACCGAAATACATTTCATCACGACCGACTCCCATCCACGTTCTTATAGTTTCCAGTCTTTCTAGGTTTGGTCGCTTTCATACGTATTTTACCCTCTCGACAGCTATCTAACAGCGGACAAATGTCACATTTGGGGGATTGCGCTTTGCAATGATAACGTCCAAAAAAGATTAACCGGTGATGCGTATCTGTCCATTCCTCACGGGGAATTTTACGCATCAGCTTTTTCTCCACTTCCAACACACTATCGTCTTCGTTGGCAAGTCGCAAGCGCTTGGAGACGCGCTCGACATGTGTGTCCACTGCCATTGCAGGAACACCGAAGGCGTTGGATACGACCACATTGGCCGTCTTTCTGCCGACACCTGGAAGCTCTGTTAGCTGAGCATGCTCCCTTGGCACTTCACCCTCATATTTATCTATGAGCATGCGGCATAGTTTTTGAATATTTTTGGCCTTGTTGCGGAATAAGCCAATGCGCCGAATATCTGACTCCAGCTCTTCAAGCGGAACTGCTAGATAGTCTTCCGGTGTTTTATATTTCTGGAACAGCGTAGCTGTTACTTTGTTCACCGTCTCGTCCGTGCACTGCGCTGACAACAGGACTGCAATTGTCAATTCGAACGGATTGGCGTGAGTCAACTCGCAATGCGCGTCAGGGTACATCTGACCAATCGTATCGAGAATATGTCGGACGCGGGCACTTGTTGCCATCTGGAAGTCACCTCACCTTTCTATCCATTCTGCTTGACTATTCACATCTAAAAACCGTCTCACCCGCTAAGGTGAGACGGTTCGAAGTGAACCTAATCGTAGTTTAAGACACTTTCTCGATTTCAACAACCTGATCCTTAATGATATACAACATAATATCGGTATCTTCTTTGATGGAAGACAGGCTGATTTTCTCGCCCTTCGAATGAATAGATGCATTCGGATGAACTTTGAATATATAATTGTTTTCAGCCATCGTGCGCTTTACATACAATTCATTTGTATTTGAATTATAGCGCCAGAAGCTGCGCTTCATTCCGCTGACCAGCTTCACAGCTGAAAGATCGCTTGTGTCCTTGCGCACCTCTACGCGGTCTCCTTCTTTCAATGCGCTCAAATTCGAAGTAGAAGAAGAATTATCAACCTGAATTTGCGCGTTCTTGCCTACTTGGTGCACAGATAAGGAGCCAGCATTGTCGCGTACTCGAATTGTTCCGTTGTTTGTATCCACAGACTCTACTCGGCCATAAGTAACTTGAACTTGACGCACTTCCACGATAGAACGTCCGTCCATTACAACGTTGACATAGTCATTATCCTTCAAGTCTGCAATCTTGATCTCTTTATTATTCAGATCATAGATCTTGGCATTTCCCACATAAAAGTCCTCAACCTTCGAGTCGCTCGAGCGCAGACGAAGGCGATACCCCGACGCATCCCGATACGCGATATCGAATTGTAGCGTTTGCCGAACAGCGAGAGACGATAGTGTGGATTGATCATCCGTGAAGTAGGCAACTATTGTATCACCATTATTCACATCATTCAAGGTCACATTGTTTTTCCCATACTTTTCTACGCTTAGCTCAGTCCCCTTATAAGGCAGTGTTACCGTTTGTCCGTTCGCAAGCTTCATCGTCACTGTCTTCGCGGTAGAGCTTGCATAGACAAATGTTCCTTCGAATTTGTTGACGAGCTGCACCAGAAGCGCGTTTTTGGCCGTATGTTGCACATTCACCTTGCGTTTGCCATCCTTAAGCTGATTTGCGATATCCTCAAGTCCAACCTTGGAGCCGTTATTCTCATAGCGAGTCTCATATGTGAGCTTAAAGACGTGAGGTTCTTTGCGCTCGTCAGTTACCATTAATAGTTTGTTCGTTTTATCAAAATCTACAACTGTAGCTCCAATTATCATTTCCGCCTTGCGGTTCATTACTTTGATGTTGGCAACCTGATCCTCATTGTTCATGGCCAGTTCGACGCGATCTCCGTATTCTCCTGCGACAATATCGTCGAACGTAGGATTGTTCATTCCATCAATTTCAATCTTTACATCACGAGCAAGCAGCTTCGCTACGAGTTCATTGTTTTCTTTTCGGATCGTGATGCTCGTTTTCGTCGCACCTTTTTCGTACAGCGTACCAGAAATCGTAACTTGTTGGGCATTTGTCAATTCGATTTCCGTTACGGCGCTATTCTTCACCGTATAATTGACGGTGTCATTTTCCTTGATACTGCTAAGGCCTGACAACAATTGATCCTTATACCGAACGTAAGCTCCCTCCACAACCGTGTAGGTTTCGCTCTCACCTTGTTCGTTCTTGATCGTCACGGAACGGCTTCTCACATCAATAGAAGTAATAGTACCTTTGGCCGATTTGTTGACAGGCCCAGACTTTACTTGAACCTCAATAATTTTGCGTTCATTCGTAAACGTCTCACGCTTGATGACAAGCTCACTGTCCGCCATCAGCTTAGAAGGATCGATCGTGTTGCCGCTGGCATCCTTGAATACAGTCGCGCTGTTGTCGTACACAATATCAGACAATGCATCAGAGCCATCCTTCGTGAAATACAGCTTCTTCTCTGATGGCGCAACATATCTCAGCTTAACCGTTGAAGTTTCCACCTTCGGTTCAGCGTCTAATAATTCAACATATGCCGCGCTTCCCGATTGTCCAGCGACACGGATTTTCATGTATAGGCCAATATCGGAGGCATTGATCGCCTGCTCGCTGTCATTTTTGTAGTACATCGTGTTTTTATCGCGGCGGAAGGTTGCTGTCTTGCCCTCTTCCGTATACAAGCGAATCTCTTGATCCGTTAGGCTCATCACATAACCGAATGATTCGAATGCGTGCTTTACCTTAGATACTTTTTCTCCGCGACTGAAGAATGTTGCAAGCTGCGCGCGCGTTACTTTGCCTTGCGGCTCGAATTTGTTGCCGCTCATTCCCGTAGTCAATTCCAGATCAACAGCAGTGTTGACATATCCTAATGCAGACGCGCTAATCTTGCTATTATCGGCAAATGTCGTCTTCTTGTTCTTTGCACGCTCTGCATCTGCTTGTTTTCCTACAGCACGAACCAAAATTTTCGTCACCCATTCACGGGTTGCCTTTTGATCGCCCCATGCTTGCTTCGGATCCGGCTTCGCCATCTCTTCTTCTTTTTCCAACAGCCCTTTTTGGAATGCCAGAACAATATACGGCTTGAAGAAATTTCCGACCTTAAAATCAGCAGGTAGTGCTACGGAATCTGCAGCATTCAATTCACCCTCTAGTCCCATATAGCGAATTGCCATTGTGATGGCTTCCTGCTGCGTTACATCGTCACCAGGACGGAACTTGCCGTTATTCCCCTTTAAAATATCCAATGCTGCAAGCTTATGTATATGTTTCTCTGCCCAATAACCAAGCTTAACATCGCTGAATATCGGACTTGTACTCGAAGTTGATGTAACTTGATTTGTCTTTGTAGCGGTATTTGATTCAGCTGCCATCGCAAATTGCATAGATGTCAGCATCATGGATACGGCCAAGATCGCACTTGTCAATGCACGCGCTTTGCGTGCACGCGGTTTAGAATTTATTTGCATGATGCATCCCCTTCCACATATATTTCTTCGTAAGATGTTCTTTTTCGACAAGAACAGGGGCAATTCCTGCCCCTGTTCTTGAATAATTGTTGGTATTATTTTGTTCAATTACATGATTCGTGCAGATCTCTATGGACGCTTGATTGGATGTTTCAACGTAACATGGCCCATCAAGCTTTCATCTGACTTTCCATCTACCAGAATATCAATTGCCTTTACTTCATCGAATTGGAACAGCGTTTTAGTAAGAGCATCTAATGCAAAAGCCTCTCCGCCCGCTCCAAGATGACCCTCTTCCGGAATATGAATGTCAATGACTAGCGTTCCCTTATCCATTTTCACAGATTTGAAGTCGATCTTTTCCCACAACGGAATATCTTTATCATTGTCAGATGTCTTCAACGCTGAAAGTGCAGCTTCATATTTCTCGTCATCATTAGAGAACTGGATCGTCTTCTTATACGACTTCAATTCCATCAGCTGATCATCAGAGACAAATACGTCAAGCGACTTTTCTTGCTTGTCAGACTTCGTTTCTTGACCTTTGTCAGTTGTTGGCTGCTCAGGCTTCGTTGTCTCGTCTGACGGCTTTTCCTCGTTCGGCTGCTCTGTTGTCGGCTGCTCCGTCGTAGGTTGTTCAGCTGTTGGCTGCTCAGGTTGAGCAGCTCCATTTGTTGTCGGCTTAGCACCGCATGCACTTATAATTGTAATGGATAGAACTGCGGCAGCAAGTGCCCACCATTTTCGTGTCTTCATAAAGCACGACCTCCTTTACATCGTTCATAACGCAACAGATCGTCAAAGGTTGCATTTTTTATGGAATCAGGATACGCCCAAATATTCTTTAATCCCTTTGACAATGTTCTCCGCAACGCGCCATTGGAACTGGTCGTCATACATTTTTGGTTCGTCATTCGTGCTCGTCAAGAAGCCTATTTCGAGCAGAGCCGACGGCATCTTTGTTTCTCGAACAACATGGAGATCTCCAAATTTGATACCCCGATCCTTCAGTTGCGTTCCATTCAATAAATTTTTGTGCAACGTCTTGGCAAATGCTTCGCTGCTCTTGTGATAATAGAACGTCTCCGTACCTGTTACGGAAGGGCTATTTTTCGCGCTGTTTCCATGTATCGATACGAATATATCCGCACCAATTTTGTTCGCAAGCGATGAACGATCCGATAATTCAGGGAATGAGTCGTCTTCGCGCGTCATAACAAGATTGATCTTATCTTCTTTACGAAGCAGTTCTCCGACTTTCAAGGAAAGTGACAAAGTAAAGTCCTTTTCCGTCTTCTTCGTCAAACTAAGCGCACCGGAGTCCTTGCCTCCATGGCCTGCATCAATCACAACGGTATAAGTACCATTTGGTTTGTTTGGCGTTACAGGTGGTTTCGTTGTTCCGCCATTGCCGTTTCCATCGTCATTTCCACTCTTTTGATTCAGCGAAATGGTCGTCAAACCTTGATCATTCAGTGTGACTTCACCATTCAACGGGTAGTTCAAATCAAGAACGAAGCGCGCTGTATTCGGCTTATCGCTGAACATTGCAAAGCGAATGCGCTGAACATCTGGGTAATCTGATACTACATATTCCCCTTGCCCATCTTTATTGAAACTATATTTTTCATAGAACTCGTCCGAGAACACTGCATTCGGCAAATCAATAACTACCCGGTTAGGGCTGTCCATCGTCATAATGCTCGGTCTTACATTATGATCTAAAGCAATATGTAATTGATTATTGTCAAAAGAAAAGTTCGTAACGACTGAAGTATTGTTATCTGGCTTTGTTTGGTCTCCACCATTACTGCCATTATCTCCATTGCCGTTGTCCGGCTTTGTCGGCTTGTCCTCATTGCCTTTATCAGGTGTTGGGGGCGTTACTTCGTCAGAAGTGAACATGTACACGGATTTGGTTGAGTTGTCCCAATCCACTTTCAACCCCATATTCTCCCCGATAAAACGAAGTGGGACTAGTGTAGTCTCGCCTTTAATAACCGGTGGTGCAACAAGTGTAACACTCTTGTTGTCAACTGTCGCCGTCTTCTGATTGACGGTGAGATTCATGCTTCTGCTATTATCATTTATAGCTACCGTCTTCGCCTTCTGATTCCAATCAACCTTATAACCCAACTCTTCAGAAACGACGCGAATCGGGACCATGACCGAATTGTTCAGCATCAAAATGTTCTCTGGCATCGCCAAAGAATTTCCATTCAAGTACAAGCTCGTATTAGGTGCAGCTTGTCCCAGCGTAGGAAACACTAAACACAACAGCATTAATAGCAATCCAACCGCAAATTTTTGTTTTTTCTGCATCTTCACCTCTACATCCTTTCGTCATGTTCCGCACTATTCTATTTGTCTATTAAGAACGGACGTATTATTAGACGTATAAAAAGTACAAAAGTTGCGTAGTTTCTACATTTTTTGGCTAAAATAAACCTGCTAAAATATCCCTTGTTTTCACTGTAAATCACCTACTCCCACATGGCAAGACAAAAATTGCACATTTGAACATAAATATTGACAGGATACGTAACAACAACAAAAAGACCGTTCTCTATTTCGCACCTGATCATACAAAAAGTGCAAATAGAAAATGGTCTACCCTCGCTAAAAATATCAACTTCTAGTAGCAGAAATAATCAAGAACATGGGTCTGCGCAGTTCATCAGTCATCCCGGGTATTTCTCGCAGCATTTTCTCAGATGGAGTCGGCTCATTCACTGCACGTATCGTAAATCCCGCATCAATCAAGTTACTCATATACGTAGCAAACGTTCGATGATACTTAACGACATCCTCCGTTAAGAAGGCCGTTTCACGCTTCCCTTCATCCTGATAGCCATCCACTGCCCAATAGAGGATATTCCCTTGCTCATCGTACACCCAATCTTGTTCATTGCGCGAAGTGAAGATCGGATGCTCCACCGAGAACAGAAACACGCCCCCTGGTTTTAAGCTGTGATAGACTTTGTCACAAATCGTATCGAACGACTCAATATAATGAAAGGCTAACGAACTAATCACCACATCAAATTGCTCATCTGCAAACTGAATGTCTTCAATTGGCATTTGCAAATAGGAGATTGACGAATCATTTGTCAATTCACGTGCTTTCTCCAGCATTTTCTCTGAAATATCAACCCCTATTACAGAGTCGGCATGCTGTTCTCGGGCATATCTACAATGCCAGCCGAAGCCGCAGCCCAGATCTAGCACACTCTTGTAGCGCAAATCTGGAATTAGTGACTGTAAAACATGCCATTCTCCCGCTCCTTCTAGCCCATGGATAGAACGGGACATATTCTCATATGCGGCAAAGAAATTCGCATCATCGTATTTGTTTTGCTTCAGTTATTATTCATCTCCCATATCCATGCGTTGTCATGGACGAAATCCGGAATCCATTTTCTTTTTAATTTTAAATATGTATTTTTTCTCAAATAGGAAAAAGTCCGTTATGTGCCGCATGCTACTTACTAATCTTAATCAGCTACTCGACGCTTATACAACAAAATCCCTGGAACGCCGAAGCGAATCCAGGGATTGTAATACCTTCTATTGTCAACGGTGCTTATACGACTGGGTAAGCGACACGCCCCGCATTCGCAGCTTCGTATGCAGTAATTGCATCTTCATGCTTCAGCGTCAATCCGATATCATCGAGACCTTGCAGCAAAAATTGGCGACGGTGCTCATCCAGATCGAAAGTGTAGTTCAATCCGTACTCATCCGTAATTGTCTTCTCTTCCAAATTCACGTCCAGACGATAGCCGTCCTTATCCGCTGCACGACGGAATAGTTCATCAACTTGCTCTTCTGACAGCTTAATAGGAAGAATACCATTCTTGAAGCAGTTATTGTAGAAAATATCTGCGAATGATGGAGCGATAACACAGCGGAAGCCATAATCAAGAATCGCCCATGGTGCATGCTCACGTGAAGAACCGCAACCGAAATTCGCACGGGACAGTAATACGGAAGCTCCTTCATATTGCGGCTGGTTTAAGGTGAAGGAAGGAATAACGTTGCCCGCCTCGTCGAATCTCCACTCGTAGAACAAGAACTGGCCGAATCCGCTCCGTTCAATACGCTTCAAAAATTGCTTAGGAATGATTGCATCTGTATCCACGTTGACCCGATCAACTGGGGCAACAAGACCGTTCAATGATGTAAATGGTTGCATGATTCGTTCCTCCCTTAGTTCAATACTTCCGCTTTGATTTCCCAGTTGCGCACATCAACGAAATGCCCCTTGATTGCCGCTGCTGCTGCCATTGCTGGCGATACCAAATGCGTACGTCCACCGCGGCCTTGACGTCCTTCGAAGTTACGGTTGGAAGTCGAAGCACATCGTTGTCCTGGCTGGAGCACATCCGGGTTCATGGCAAGGCACATACTGCATCCAGCATCACGCCATTCGAAGCCCGCTTCCACGAATACTTGATCCAAGCCTTCTTTCTCCGCCTGAAGCTTAACCCGACCAGAGCCTGGAACAACGATAGCCGTTACCTTATCGCTCACCTTGTAGCCTCTAGCTATCTCTGACGCTGCACGCAAATCCTCGATACGGCCATTTGTACATGAGCCGATAAATACATAGTCGACAGCAATTTCAGTCATCGGCGTACCAGGTGTCAGATCCATATATTCAAGTGCTTTCTCAGCAGCTTTACGTTCATTTTCGGTTGTAAAATCAGCAGGGTTCGGTACGTTCGACGTAATATCGGTACCCATACCTGGGCTCGTTCCCCAAGTCACCTGTGGAATAAGCTGATCCATATCCACTTCAACAACAACATCATAAGCAGCGCCCTCATCGGTTACATAGCTCTTCCACTCTGCAACAGCAGCATCGAAAGCTCCGCCTTGAGGCACATACTGACGATCACGCAAGTATTGGAATGTTGTCTCGTCTGGTGCGATTAGACCAGCACGTGCACCCGCTTCAATGGACATATTGCATACAGTCATTCTCTCTTCCATCGTCAATTGGCGGATTGATTCGCCTGTGTATTCAATGACATACCCAGTTGCAAAATCAGTGCCGTTCTGCGCAATGAAGCCCAAGATCATATCCTTCGCAGTAACGCCTGGCTTGCGCTTGCCAACGAAGCGCACTTCCATCGTCTTCGACTTCGCTTGCTGCAAGCATTGTGTAGCCATGACATGCTCAACTTCGCTTGTGCCAATTCCGAATGCAAGGGCGCCGAATGCACCATGCGTCGACGTATGGCTGTCCCCACAGACAATCGTCTTCCCTGGATGAGTAAGACCAAGCTCAGGCCCCATAACGTGCACCACGCCTTGATCAATGCTGTCCAGGTCGAACAGCGTAACACCAAAGTCTGCACAGTTCTGTGACAATGTATCGATCTGCTGCTTCGAGATTGGATCTGTTATGTTGAACCGATCCTTCGTCGGTACATTATGATCCATTGTTGCAAATGTAAGATCCGGACGTCTTACCTTGCGGCCGCTCAAGCGCAATCCTTCAAAAGCTTGCGGGGATGTTACCTCGTGCACCAAATGCAAATCAATGTATAAAATGCTTGGTTTGCCTTCTTCTTGCACGATGACGTGCCGATCCCAAATCTTCTCGTACATGGTCTTCTTTATCGTCATTTCCTTCACCTCTCCGCGATTTTACGCTTCTCTCTCTATTTCTCTTGCCACCAAATATAGCATTTCTTTCTTCATTGATCCAAGATATAATATCTATAATTACAATAGGTTTAACCTATAAGCTATCCAGAGGAAGGATGAACGGACATGGAATTTAGACAGCTGCTCTATGCCGTCCAAATTGCACAGGAGAGGAACTTCTCCCGGGCTGCTGAGAAGCTGCACATCGCACAGCCTTCATTAAGCCAGCAGTTGTCGAAGCTAGAGAAGGAAATTGGCGTCCTCTTATTTCAACGGACGACCAATTCAGTGGAACTCACACATGCAGGAGAGATATTCGTCGACCGCGCGCAGAAGATGCTCGATGCGATGGAACAGTTGAAGAATGAAATGGCTGATATCAGCCAAACGAAGAGGGGAAAGGTGGTTATCGGGACAATGCCGATTACGGGATCCCATATCCTCCCCCATGTCCTTCCTCAATTCCATGAACGCTATCCAGCCATCGATCTGGTACTCGTAGAGGATACTTCGACGTCCAACCTGGAGCGAATGACGGCCCAAGGCAAGAATGATCTATGCCTGCTATCTCTGCCCTTAACGGATGATTCTCTTACCTATCGACCTGTCGTGGAAGAGGAGATTCTGCTGGCAATCCCCCCTCAGCATTCTCTTGCCAAGCAGCATTGCGAATGTTCTGAGCCAAGTCCGGTGTCCTTATCAGACCTCCGAGACGAGCCCTTCATTCTCTTGAAGCGTGGTCAAGGATTCCGGCAAATTACCGTACAATTGTGCCAGGAAGCCGGTTTTACCCCGAATGTCGTATTCGAGAGCACGAACATTGAGACCGTCCAGTCTCTCGTTGCAGCTGGTATGGGGGTTGCCTTAGTTCCTTCATTTATTGCGACTGCTCCTCGAAGCGAATTTGTTCCGTTATATCTTCCGCTGACAGGAAGACCTTCCCGTACGCTTGTTATCGCGTATCGTGAAGGCCGCTATATGTCCCATGCGGCAGAAGCCTTCATGCAGACACTGCAAGATACGATCACAGCCCGCTTCGGCTCGCGAGTTCGCGCCGGAGGAATGATGAATCAACCTAAGAAGTCTGAATGAGTTCGTATCTCTATGTACGAATCAGCTCATCGATTCGCATTATGGCAATCCTGCAACCGCAACAGGGAATTGACCTAATGCAGCTGCGCGTCCAAGCAATACTTGTGCTGCAGCCCGCACATTGCTATCCGTCAGCCCATAAATCGCATAGCCGATTGGTATGTTAGCCAAAGCCTGAGCATCATAGGGAAGTCCTGCTGCAACGACTGCAACAGGCTTCTTTATTTGTTCAAGCTGAGCTACCAACTTTTCAAGCAGTTTGATTCTACGAGGCTGTCGGTATACATCGTTCGTCACGATAACGACGGCGTCTGCGGCTCTGATTGCATCGGTCAATCCTGTATCTTCAAGCTTACTCACTCGAACGTCTGTCTCAGCCGAACGCACCTTGTTGCGATTAGCTGCTGCATGAGCTTCCTTCTCCTCCGCCCCAACATCTCGTCTTCCCTTCACCTCAGCTACTAATGCACGCTGCATCGCTTCCAAGCTGGCACTATCATGACCGACCAGAAGTACTTGGTTCATACTGGATGTAATCAGCTCACTGGGCTGATTAGCAATAGAATATGTCCCCCAACGTGTAACAGCCTGTTCCGCTATGCGCTTCATTAATCCCTGCGCCTGATTGGAAGCAATAAATGATTGGGCTTTCCCAATCGCTTGTTCCACATTTAATTGAGAAGCCTGCTTTGCATTCGTCACCTTATACTTCAACTTTAAGTGCAAGATGCGACGCACACTCTCATCAATGCGCTGCTCGGTCAATGTCCCCTCTTCTATCGCTTTATGAATCGCAGCTATTGCCTGATGCGGCTTAGGGGGCATCAAGAGCACATCTGCACCTGCTTGGATCGACATTACAGCAGCTTCATCCGAACCAAAATGATCCGCAATCGCCTTCATATTCAATGCATCCGTAATAATGGCCCCCTGAAAATGCAATTGATCACGCAAAATATCTTTAAGGACACGGGAAGATAGTGTAGCTGGAATCGTGATGAGTGAGCCATCTTTTTGAGAGGAGGTTGTCTTCGGCTCAAGTTGAGGAACCTGAATGTGAGCGGACATAATCATATCCACTCCTTCTTCAATGGCTGCCTTGAAGGGCAACCATTCTACTTGCTCGAACCGCTTCAAGTCATGAGTCAACTGAGGTAGTCCCACATGCGAATCAGTACGTGTTGAGCCGTGCCCAGGGAAGTGTTTCACAATGGCGGGCATGCCGCTATAATGTGCTCCCTGTACATAGGCGCGTACGTACGCAGACACCTGTTTAGGCTCAGAGCCAAATGAGCGAAGTCCGATGACGGGATTGTACGGATCATTATTTACATCAGCAACAGGGGCAAAATTTAGGTTGAAGGAGAGCAGCTGCATGAGGCTGCTCGTTTCAATAGCCGTTTCCTTCGCAAGCTGGGGTTGTCCAGTCGCAGCAATCGCCATATTTCCATTCCAATCGCCAGTGAACAGGATACGATTTACTACTCCCCCCTCCTGATCTACGCCAATCCAGAGTGGGATACGGGATGATCGGAGCATTTGGACGTTGTCTTCAACCGTTTGCCCCACAGTCTTGATGTCGTCTTTGAATAAAATAACGCCTCCAGGAGCCAGTTCATGAAGGATATTCGACAGCGCTTGGTTAGGCTTCTCAGCAGTAAGCGCAGATAAGTGAACCAAAAACATTTGGCCAATTTTCTCGTCTAAGGTGAGTGCTTGCAGCCATTTTTCCACTTGAATGTTGTCTTCTGCAGAGCCGTTTACAATTTTCTGGTCAAATGAAGAATCCGAACCCTTCGATTGGATCGCATCCGAACCGTTTTGATGAAGGACTCTACCATCACCATCTATACCCAGTACCCAATCTACCACATGAGCGCCATATCCAGACCAGACTAAAAGGAGCACACCTATTGTACATCCAATAATGAGAAAAAGAAGACGTGCTTGACGACGTTTACGAGATGTGCCTGCCCGCTTATGCCGCTCTTTTCTCGACATCATACACGATCAAGTAAGGGTGCAGAACCATAGGAAGCCGTAGCAGATTGATAAAGCGATTCTCTACGATCAGCGAACACAGGAATTCGACCCCGCACCTCCTGTACGAGCGACAGAGAGATTGGCGCCTGCACAAATGCTTCTTGTTCCCCTGATGAAGCAAGTGTGTCTCCCCATGGATCAATAATTGCCGAATGTCCGAAGAAAGCTGTCTCCTGTCCGGAAGCTCCCTTGCTCGTACCGACTCGATTGCAGGCTACCACATACATTTGATTTTCAATGGCTCTCGCAGTCAACAGCGTCTTCCAATGATGAAGCCGTGGATGCGGCCACTCAGCTGGAACAAAAAGAACTTCTGTACCTTGGAGCGCCATTGTTCGGGTCCATTCCGGGAAACGGAGATCATAACAAATAATAACTCCACACTTCACACCATCTAGGGTAAACGTCCCGAGCGCATTTCCGGAAGATAAATAAACATGTTCATCCATCAACTGGAACAAATGAACCTTGTCATAGGCGCCAACAATGTCGCCGTTACGATTTGCTGCATACACCCGGTTGTAGATCTGGTCGCCTTCACGAACCGATACGGAACCACCTACAATGTTTACACCATATCGTGCAGCAAGCATCGTGAGCATTTGCTTCGTCTGCTGTCCATTTACATCTGCTATTTCGTGAATCCGCTCAAGTGCATAACCTGTATTCCACATTTCTGGAAGCACAATGACGTCCGGCTTCGAATCTCTCTCCATTGCTTTGCCGATCCATTGAATAACGTTCTCCATATTTTTGTCCGGTTCGCCGATTGCAACATCCATTTGAATCGCACACACATTCCATAATTGCTCCATCGTATACACTCCTTTTCTCGGCTTTCAGCAAGCATTTGTTCTTCGGTAGCACTTTCTACCATCCATCATACCTTTTCATGGATTGGAGTCAAGATGGGTACGTTAAGGAAGCAAGCGGAATCAAAAATAAACAACGAATAATCACCCACCGCGGTCTCGAAAGGATGAAAAGTAGCATGCGCAATCGTTGTATGGTCAAATGGGTCGTAGCTATTGCTCTCTTACTTGTATGCAGCACAAGTACACTGATGACGAATTCAGTATCCGCATGGGCACCGAGTGAAGGCAGCGATTCGGCTGCAAGTCCTCCGATCCAACTGTTCGATATTAAGGCACAACGGATTGTGAAGACGTTCCCTAACAGCAAGGAGTTCCAAGCCGTCGCTGCTTCTTGGCTCAAGTCGATAACCGGACTGTCCCCTCAGCTCACGATTGGGCATCAATGTGGATATATCGTACGTATCCCATTAACATCAGTGGCTGATGTGGTTCTTCCAAGAGAGACGGTGCAGATAAAAGACGTATTTCTTATCTATTGCCCAGATAAAGATCCGCTGCTGCTCGTATTCTCGAAGGAACGCAAGCCCTATTTGCTGCGAATAAATTTAGATGTCAAACCATTTATGCAGCAGCTATTGACAACAGAACCGACAGGAAAGGCTGAAAAATCGAGCGGATAAGTTGTATTTAAAGAAAAACCGTATGTAAGTTACGGAAATCGATGAAAAAAAAGGGTATACACTTCAGTGGAAACATGCTAAATTATCGTTATTATTTTGATAACCGATAACGATCCGGTTGCTGGAGTGGATAAGACATGTTAGAAGAAACATACCGTTCTATCTCGATCAAGCCGGCCGCACGCATGAACCGGCTTCCGAAGCAATTCTTTGCCCAGCTTGTGCAGCGGACGAACGCTCGCATCGCTGACGGTCATGATGTCATCAATCTTGGTCAGGGCAATCCTGACTTGCCAACTGCTCCTCATATTGTGACTGCGCTGCAGGAAGCAGCAACTGACCCAATCAATCATAAATACCCTCCATTCAGTGGACATCGCTACTTGAAGGAAGCGATAGCCAAGCGGTATAAGGAAGACTATAATGTGGATCTCGATCCCGATACAGAAGTAGCCGTATTGTTCGGAGGCAAGACGGGACTCGTTGAAATCAGTCAAATTCTGCTTAACGCAGGCGACGTCTGCCTCGTTCCAGATCCAGGCTATCCTGATTATTGGTCTGGCGTTGCCCTTGCTGGTGCTGACATGGTTATGATGCCATTGTTAGAAGAAAATCAATTCCTTCCTGATTATGAACGGATTAAGAAGCAGCAGCTAGAACGGGCTAAGCTGATGTTCCTGAACTATCCGAACAATCCAACGGCGGCGACTGCAAGTTCTGATTTCTATGTGGACACCGTGCAATTTGCAGCGAAGCATAATATCGTCGTTGCCAGTGATTTCGCATATGGATCGATTGGATTTGACGGAAAACGGCCTGTGAGCTTCTTACAGACGCCTGGTGCGAAGGAAGTCGGTATCGAATTCTACACGATGTCCAAGACATACAACATGGCCGGGTGGCGAGTTGCATTTGCTGTAGGTAATAAAGAGCTTATCCGCCTAATCAATCTGATGCAGGATCACATGTATGTTAGCCTGTTCGGTGCTGTTCAGGCTGCCGCTGCCGCCGCATTGACCGGTTCGCAGCAACCAGTTCATGAACTGTGTGCGACATATGAACAGCGCAGGAATGTATTCTTCAAGGAGCTTCATCGCATTGGCTGGGAGGCCGCTCCATCGGCAGGATCCTTCTTCGCTTGGCTCCCTGTTCCTACAAATTACAACTCTGCCCAATTCGCAGATTTACTACTGGAGCGTGCCAATGTTGTCACCGCGCCAGGCATCGGATTTGGTAAGCATGGAGAGGGCTACGTCCGGGTCGGACTGCTCGCGCCAGAGGCTCGATTATGCGAAGCTGCCGAGCGAATAGGAAGACTATCGCTATTCTAAGCTAGATCAGTGCAATGATGCTGTCTCGGTTTATAATCGGGCTTATCAACAATTTCATTGTGTTTTTAACTAAAGGAATCTTCTGTCACCTGCCTTTATACAGGATTCGCCTTCTTTACTCCATTGGAATCACATGGTATTCTATTCGTAATACACTCATTGCTCTCATGGAGCAGCGGGTGCCAGAGTGAATACCCTTATCGTGATGACAGGACCAGTACGTAATGAAGGTCGCGTTCAGAGAGCGGAATGCCATAGGCTGCAAGCATCCGCCGCAGAGCCATTACAGAACCTATCCTTGAGCGGTCAGCATAAGCGTTACGCGTGAAGCTGAACGGCTGCCTCCGTTATAGGCGATCAAGTGGGATGGTTTCTGCATGATCATGAATCTGCGATCAACGCAGTTCAGGTATATGCTCTAGGAACCCTCAATGAAGGTGGTACCGCGGAAGTGTGACTTTCGTCCTTTAGAGGACGAGGGTCTTTTTTTATACCCATAATCCGTTTTCGCGACATCACTGTTCGGCATTCCCTTGATCCATTCACATCATCGTATTACAATCTGGCACCGGCAAATCGTGAGATGTATGATACTTATACTCATGAGAGTCAAAGAATCAGGAAGTGAATGAATGATGGAACAGTGTCAACGAATTGTAGTGAAAATTGGAAGCAGCTCGCTTACCTCTGAGCATGGCGGCTTAAATCGAGAACATATTGAATTCTACGTACACGAGCTCGTCTCTCTTATGGAAAGTGGTGCACATGTCGTGCTCGTCACCTCAGGTGCCGTTGCAGCCGGATTTCGACATATTGGATATATGACTCGTCCGAAGCTTCTCCATGAGAAGCAGGCTGCTGCTGCAGTCGGTCAGGCGCTGCTAATGCAGGCCTACCAAGAACAATTCCAGAAGTACAGCATTCCTTCAGCACAGCTGCTGTTAACTCGGCCAGACTTCGCCAATCGCAAGCGCGGCCATAATGCCCAGATGACAATGGAGGAACTGCTGAAGCAGCGTGTCGTCCCTATCATTAATGAGAATGACACCGTATCTGTTGAGGAACTCAAGTTTGGTGATAACGATACGCTCTCAGCACTGGTTGCGAATCTTGTTCATGCTGATCGGCTAGTGATTATTACGGATACGGACGGGTTGTATACTGCCGATCCCCGTTCCAATCCGAATGCGAAGCGATTCGACAGAGTCGAGGAAATTAACGAGGAAATCTACGCATATGCTGGAGGAGCCGGCTCATCTGTCGGTACGGGCGGCATGCGTTCGAAGCTAGATGCAGCACGTATCGCCATGCGTGGCGGTGTACCTGCCTTTGTTGGCCGGGTCAATGAGCCAGGTGATTTGCTCCTTGCTGTAGACGGTATTGGCAAGGGTACCTATTTCGATACTCACCTGCACGCATTGCCGATGAAGAAGCAATGGCTTGGTTTCCACTCTACCCCACATGGACAAATTATTGTCGATGAAGGCGCTGAACGGGCATTGATATCACGAGGATCAAGTCTGCTGCCTGCTGGTATTCGAGGAGTCGAAGGCGACTTCCACCCTGGAGATGTGGTTGAGGTGTCTGGTGCGGACGGACGTGTGATTGGCAGAGGCATCGTCAATTACGAAGCCGATCAATTAAAGATTGCAGCGGGCTGGTCTACGGATGAGGTTCTCAATCGCATCGAGGTTCCGCGCATTGAAGTGATACATCGAGATGAATGGGTCACACTACGATCATAGATGGAGGCATGTACGATGAGTGAAGTACTTTCCAAGGCTACGTTAGCGAAAGAAGCAGCCGCAGTCATGAACCGACTGACAACCGATCAGAAGAATGAAGCATTATTGAGAATGGCGGATCTGCTTGTCCAACATGCAGATTCGATTATTGAAGCAAACGCAAAAGATCTAGAACGAGGGAAGCAGCAGGGAACATCAGATTCTCTATTGGATCGCCTTGCACTAAATGAGGCAAGAATTGAAGATATGGCAGAAGGATTGCGCCAGATCTCCGAACTGACAGATCCTGTTGGAGATGTTCTTGAGAAAATTGACCGTCCCAACGGCTTGCATATTGAGAAAATCCGTGTGCCACTAGGTGTAATTGGCATGATCTATGAAGCGCGTCCGAATGTCACCGTGGATGCGGCTGGCCTGTGTCTTAAGACAGGCAACGCGGTCGTACTGCGCGGAGGCTCTTCTGCGCTGGAATCTAACAAGCGCATTGTCGCTGTGCTGCATGAAGCGTTGAAGCTCACTTCTGTTCCGGTTGAAGCCTTGCAGCTAATCGAAGATGCGGATCGTGCTTCTGTTGACGAGATGTTGAAATGTAACGGCTTGCTGGATGTCGTCATTCCGCGCGGTGGCGCATCGCTCATTCAGAATGTCGTTCAAAATGCAACTGTACCCGTTATCGAGACCGGGGCAGGAATTTGTCACACCTATATTGACCAGTCCGCTGATCCGGAGATGGCCGAAGCAATTGCATTCAACGCGAAAGTGCAGCGCCCTTCCGTATGCAACTCTATGGAGACTCTGCTCGTACATGAGCAGTTTGCCGAGCGCCATCTGACAGGATTGCTTGAAGGATTTGACACACATCGTGTTGAACTGCGCGGCTGCGAGCGAACAATCGCCTATGCGCCATGGGCTAAGAAAGCATCCGAACAGGATTATGCAACAGAATATAACGACTATGTACTGAACGTGCGCGTCATTGACTCGCTTGATGAAGCACTTGAGCATATCGCTCGCTATGGAACGAAGCATTCCGAATGTATTGTGACCGAGAACAAAGACCGTGCCAGCCGTTTCTTAAGGGAAGTTGATGCTGCTGCTGTCTACCATAATGCATCAACGCGGTTCACAGATGGGTTTGAATTCGGATTTGGTGCTGAGATCGGCATTAGCACACAGAAACTACACGCAAGAGGTCCAATGGGCCTACCTGCCCTAACGTCCACGAAGTATCGGATATATGGCAAAGGTCAAATTCGCGAGTAACATCGCACGCCAGTGCTATTTTCCATTTAAGTGTTGGCAAGAAGGGAGAGGAATGGACATCATGAATGAAATAAAAACACAAGAGAAGGACACATTCCGGTCTCTTCACTTTAGTATTTTCGGTGCAGGATCAATTGCCGAAGCGATTGTGAGAGGAGTACTTGCGAAGCAGCTGACTGAGCCTTCGCAAATCTCCATGATCAATCGCAGCAATAACGAACGGCTTCTGCAGTTGAAGCGAAAGTATGGCGTCACGATAGAGCTCTCATCAGAAGGCAAACAGCAGCTCTTGCAGGAAGCAGATGTCATTGTATTGTGCATGAAGCCGAAGGATGCCGCAGGAGCACTTCATGAGTTGAAGCCGCTTCTCCGTTCCGGAACGCTTATCATTTCTGTGATTGCTGGTCTATCGCTTCATGCCATTGAGCATATTCTTGGTCCAGTTGCCGCTGTTCGCACCATGCCGAACACATCGAGCACGATTGGTCTCGGTGCGACTGCAATCTGCTGTTCGGATGCGGTCAATGACACACAGCGCGCCATCGCGATGGCGATGTTCGAAGCAGTCGGCATCGCAGTTGAAGTTGAAGAGCAGTACATGAATATCGTGACCGGATTATCTGGCAGCGGCCCTGCTTATTTGTACTACGTCATGGAAGCGATGATACAAGCAGCTGTAGATGGGGGACTTACAAAAGAGGATGCGCGGGATTTAACCGTCCAGACTGTTCTAGGTGCGGCTGAAATGGTACGGCTAACGCAGGAAGAACCTGCTGAGCTGCGCCGCAAGGTGACCTCCCCTGGCGGCACGACACAAGCTGCAATAGACGTCATGAATACCCATCATGTAGGCAGAACCATCGTTTCTGCTGTGCACCGCGCTGCAGAACGATCTCAGGAAATGGAACACCAAATTGGGAGGGAAATCGAATGAAAGATCACTGCGTCGCCACCTATCGGCTGTTCGATGATCGTGCAGACTTTCATAAGAAGGCCGAAGGAATTGCCGTTGGATTGACGGTCGGGAGCTGGACCGAGCTCCCTGAGGCGAGAAAGGCCGAGATGTCGAAGCATCTCGGCAAGGTAATCTCGATTGAGGAACATCCATCAGATGTTCTTGGGGAACGCTACGCGGATATTGCAATTGCTTATCCGGACATTAACTTTAGCCCTGACATTCCTGCCCTGCTCGTTACAGCCTTCGGCAAGCTGTCCATGGATGGTCGGATTAAACTTCTGGATATTGATTTTTCCGATGCATTTACAGCTTCATTTCAAGGACCTAAGTATGGAATCGATGGAGTTCGCGAACTGCTGGGCGTCCATGACCGCCCACTGTTAATGAGCATTTTCAAGTCTGTCATCGGTCATGATCTAGCAGCTTTGAAGGAGCAGTTCTACCAGCAAGCACTTGGCGGAGTTGATTTGATCAAGGATGACGAGATTTTATTTGAAAATCCCCTCACACCGATCGACATGCGTGTCCGCGCATGTATGGAAGCTGCCGCTCGTGCCGAACAAGTGACAGGCAAGAAATTGCTATATGCCGTAAACTTAACAGGGTCTACGTTCTCCCTTCGTGAACAAGCACTCCGTGCAATCGAAGCTGGAGCAAATGCCCTGCTCTTCAACGTATTAAGCTACGGGTACGATGTCCTGCATGGATTGAGCCAAGATCCTGATATTACCGTTCCAATCGCCGCTCATCCTGCACTTGCCGGTGCCTACTACCCAGCGAGGGAGCATGGAATTGCCGCCCCACTTCTGCTTGGCAAGCTCATGCGATTAGCTGGTGCCGATCTCGTTCTCTTCCCTTCTCCATATGGTTCGGTCACAATGCCGAAGGAAGAGACACAAGGGATCCGCCACGCTCTGACCAGTGTAAATGATTCATTTGGAGCGATACATAAGAGAAGCTTCCCTGTGCCATCCGCAGGTATACATCCTGGCTTGGTTCCGCTCATTCTTCAAGATTTCGGCAACGATGTTGTCGTCAATGCAGGAGGCGGTATTCACGGCCATCCAATGGGAACAGCTGCAGGCGGGCATGCGTTTGTCGATGCCATTGATGCCATCTTGAAGGGTGACACCTTAGAAGCACGAGCTGCTATTTCTGCACCATTGGCTGCCGCAATTGGATTGTGGGGTGTGAAGAAGTGAGCATCGAGAAGAAGCTTCGAGTTGTCTTTTGTGATTTCGACGGAACGATAACTGAAAATGATAACATCGTGTCGATTATTAGACATTTCGAACCGCCTGGATGGGACAAAATCGTGCAGGACGTCATCCATGAACGCAAGTCGATTCGTCAAGGGGTCGGGGAAATGTTCGCCTTGCTCCCTTCTTCATTGCAAGAAGAGGTTGTTCAATACGCCGTAACACAGGCACGTATTCGCCCTGGTTTCGAGCAATTTGTTCAGTTCTGCCAAGCAGAAGGGATCGAATTATATATTACAAGCGGCGGCATCGATTTCTTCGTGTATCCGCTGCTGAAGCCTTATCAAATATCTATCGATCACATCTATTGCAATGGCAGTGACTTTCGTGGTGATAAGATTCAGATTACATGGCCGCATTATTGTCAGCCGCCATGTACGAATGATTGCGGGATGTGCAAAACAACTATCGTGCGCCGCTTCCCTAAGGATCAGTATGAGCGTATTGTCATTGGCGACAGCGTCACTGATTTTACTGCAGCCAAGCTAGCTGATTTCGTGTTTGCCAGAGCGCAATTAATCGAACGATGCGATGAGCTTCAGCTCCCATATGCGCCGTTCCAGACGTTTTATGATATTATTGAACATTTGAGTCATTCCAATACACATATAACGCATCCGTAGATCGGATGATGAAGTGGATGAAGTGAAGGGAGCCAACCTATAGAATGAATACGCATACGCTCACTTTAGAGCAGAAGCAGCGAGCACTTGCAGAGCTGCGAACAATCAAAGAGCAATTTGCCAGCCGCCACTGGTTCCCAGGAACAAGCGGTAACCTCTCCGTTCGTGTTGGTGACATCCAGCAAGAACACTTCCAATTTGCCATCACAGCCAGCGGCAAAGACAAATCGATCCATACTCCCGAAGATTTCCTGTTCGTCGATGAGAATGGCCGTGCAACGGAAGCCACTCATCTCAAGCCTAGTGCCGAGACCTTAATTCATTGTGAAATCTATCGACTCACTGGATGTGGTGCCATCTTCCACATACATACGGTATTCAACACGATCGTATCTGATTTATATGGAGATCGTGGTGCTGTACCCGTCGAAGGCGTGGAATTAATTAAAGCGTTTAATATTTGGGAGGAAGACGCAAAAATTCACATCCCTGTTGTACCTAACTACGCTGATATCCCCCGTATCGTACCCTGTGTTACAGCGTCTCTTGACCCCCGTATTCCGGGTATTCTGCTGCGGAAGCACGGTATATATGCTTGGGGTGCCAATGCCTTTGAAGCCAAACGTCATCTGGAGGCATTCGAATTTTTGTTCGAATATGTATACCGCAAACAAGCACTTCATCAATAAATTCTAGCTATTGTTCCATAAAACTGATAAGGCCCTCAGTCACAATAGACAGAGGGCTTTATAATTCATGTGTAGGAATGACATCATTTATACGCAAGGAAACCACATATCCCAATAAGGTTGATACGTTGGAAATAAATCCAGCGTATCTGGTTGATAACTACGATAATGACGCATGTAGCCCGCTAAATATGAAAAGGATGAGGAATGTGGTCCAATAAAATAAGGAGCATGAATACATACAAGCCAATCGACCAGCGCTTGTTCCTCTAGACATAAGGAATCAAATTTCTGCTTCAGTTTTGGGCTTCCTTCTAACACTATTTTTTTATTATAAATCATAATATCCCCGTTTTTTTCCTGTATCCCTTTTGCGATCGCTGCATACTCTTCATCCAATAAACCGGATGCTAAATATATGGCTGATACCTTTTGCTTAGCCTCCATACAAGCATAAATACAGTGAAGCTGACTTTCCGCATAATGTTCTAGCCCCATACTTTTTATATCGGAAATTAGCAATAAATCTTTTTCAATTCTTAGATGAGCCGCTATCCACTGATGCTTCTCGGACATAGAAGCGATAATGAAATTAGATAATTCTACGATGTGCTTAGCGAAAGGAAAGGCATTGGCAATGAACAATCCGCTATTTTTATTTTCGATTGCTGACATCTGCCGGATCGGATACCTTTTACAGTTAACCGCTTGATTACGTACTTCTGCTTGTACTTCTTCAGCACGTTTCACATCAATCTGTCGACTTGACAGTAATTGCTGCAACGCATGTACATCAACGAAGCAATCGATTGCTATGCTTCGAAAATACGGAGTAACATCAAAATCAACCGAGGTTCTCGTTTGAACATTTTGTAAAAGGATTCCTGCAGGAGAGCCCTCGCTCGCATGATATAACGCTTCACCAACGGCACGAAAAACGGACATTAACTGATTGCAAAGTCCTTCTGATCCTTCTGCACTATTTTGAAAATAAATCATGCGTTGTTCCTCCATAGCGATCTAACAAAACTCACATATAAGCTGAATGAGAGCTCCAGATTGAATATATCGTCGTTTCGAATAACTAAAGGAAAGTCAACAAATAAAGGTAAAGATCCAGATAAGAACAATATATGTAGAGGCTATATCAAATGAGAAGTAAAAGGCGGAGATTTTTTAAACATTTCCATATCAAGGTCAATATCAAGCTATCCGTGTTCGTCCATTGATACATGATCGTAGAACCAGAACCGAATAAGATTATTATCTGAGATTGCCGCCGAAACACCATTACAGCCTCTCTGCAGCAACCTCAAAATTATTTTCCCATGCAAACTTACAGGAGCTCATACCTCATCTTCCACTAGAACGGAATTTCTGTGTATAAGCCTTCGCATCTTCAATCGAGCGAACGCGGTTGCGGCTCCATTCCAGCAGGATGCGATCCACATAGCGGAAGTGCACCTTGCCTGCAAAGACGGCTTCCTTCAACGCCAATAAGATCAGTTCCTCTGGATAGTGATCCTGATCAATCCACCCAGCTATCGTCTCACATTCCATTGGTGAAAGAGGACGACCGAATTCCTTCTCGAATATATTGAACAGATTCGGCTGATCCGAATCCGTTAAGGCAGATGATTGTCTGAGTCGCTGACGTTCCGTTCGTATCTCTTCCGTCAGGAGCACAGCCATTTTCTCCCATAATCCAGTCAGATTATAACGCTCATATTGAATATCCGTAGCCGCATCGATCTCCTCATCAATGCTGATAAAGCCATCTTTCAACAGGCGCTGAAGTGATTTGATCACAAGTTCTGGAGCTGTTCCCATTCGTTCCTGCAGCTCATCAATCGTCGGAAAGTCCTTCATTTCCTGCTGCTTAAAGCCTATAAGCTGAATGAGCAGCATAGCCTCCGTATCGTTCAGCTTCAACTGTCGATAACAGCGCAGCAGATGGTACGGCACACTGATGCTGCCTGATTGCATGCCTAGCGCCATCCCTTTAGCAAAGGTGCGAAAAGCGTCTCCACTCATACAATAAATCCCCTCTCCGCTTCACTACCCCTCTATTGTCTCATACGAACGGCTATTTGATAAGCACTAAATTGGCAACGTTTTCAAACAGTAGAAATAGGGCTTTGTCACTAGTGAAAAAAACGCCCCGCATCGCTGTTGCGATACGGGACGATCTTCATAAACTGTAAATCCAAGCAATATGCTTATGGGTACAAGCGATACAGCAAGCGAGGGAACGGAATTGTCTCACGGACATGATCCAACCCACAGATCCAAGCTACTGTACGTTCCAACCCGAGTCCAAATCCGGAATGTGGAACTGTACCGTATTTGCGCAAGTCCATATACCATTGGTACGCTTCTGGAGACAGTTCATGCTCCTTGAAGCGCTCTTCCATTAAGGCAGGATCATCAATACGCTGAGATCCACCAATGATCTCTCCGTAACCTTCTGGAGCGATCATATCCGCACACAGAACAACTTCTGGACGGTTCGGATCCGGTTTCATGTAGAACGCCTTGATGTTCGTTGGATAATGCGTGATGAATACAGGCGTCTCATACTTCTCAGCGATTGCCGTTTCATGCGGTGCACCGAAGTCCTCACCCCAAGGAATATCGTATCCTTGCTCTTGCAAGAATTTGATTGCTTCATCATACGTAATGCGTGGGAATGGCGCTACACATTTCTCCAGCTTGGAAGTGTCGCGGCCAAGCGTCTCCAGCTCTGGACGGCAGTTCTCCAGCACAGATTGTACGATATGCGATACGAATTGCTCCTGTACCTTCAGGTTCTGTTCATGATCGACGAACGCCATTTCCGGCTCGATCATCCAGAACTCGATCAGGTGACGGCGCGTCTTCGACTTCTCAGCACGGAACGTCGGTCCGAACGAGTATACCTTACCGAGTGCCATAGCAGCAGCTTCCATGTACAACTGACCACTCTGTGTCAAGAATGCATCTTCTTCGAAGTATTTGGTATGGAACAACTCTGTCGTCCCTTCACAAGAAGAAGGCGTCAGGATCGGAGGATCCACCAGTGTGAAGCCCTTCTCATCGAAGAATTGCTGTACCGCGCGAATGATTTCTCCACGGATCGTCAAGATGGCATGCTGCTTCGGTGCACGCAGCCACAAATGACGGTGATCCATCAAGAAATCAACACCGTGTTCCTTCGGTGTAATTGGATAATTCTCTGTAATCTGAATGATTTCCACATTCGTTACAGTCATTTCAAAACCGGACTTGGAACGTGGCTCTTCACGAACTGTCCCGGTTACATACAAGGAGCTCTCTTGTGTTAAGCTCTTCGCCGCTTCCCAGACTTCCTCCGGCACTTCACTTTTCACTACAACACCCTGGATGAATCCAGTACCGTCACGCAGCTGCAGGAATTGAATCTTGCCACTGGAACGCTTGTTGTGCAGCCAGCACCCCATGCGGACTTCTTCGCCCACATGACGGCTAACTTCGCGGATGACACAAGTCGTCGTCATCGATCGCTCTCTCCCTTACGCATTAATTATTTCGATCTTGTACAAGGCGGTAAGTATCCCGTGCAATCATAAGCTCCTCGTTCGTAGGAACGACAAGAACTTGAACCTTGGAATTCGGAGTCGAAATGAGACGCGGCTCTTTCGAACGAATCTTATTCAGCTCCGGATCAATTTCAACGCCCAAGAACGTCAGCTTCTCGCATGTTGCTTCACGGATTACGATGGAGTTCTCACCCACACCTGCCGTAAATACGATCACATCTACGCCGTCCATCGCTGCAGCATATGAACCGATGTACTTGCGCAGGCGATATACATACATTTCGAATGCCAAAGTAGCATTTGGTTCGCCCTCAGCCATTGCATCCGTAATTTCACGCATGTCGCTGGACAAGCCAGAGATTGCAAGCAAGCCGCTATGCTTGTTCAACATGGAGTTGACTTCGTTGACCGTCAAGTCTTCCTTCATCATTGTGAATGGTACGACAGCTGGATCCAAGTCACCGCTGCGCGTACCCATCATCAATCCTTCAAGCGGAGTCATCCCCATCGAAGTATCGATCGATTTGCCGCCTTCAACCGCTGTCAAGCTGCCGCCATTACCGATATGGCAAGTAATGATCTTCAAGTCTTCGAGCGGGCGTCCAACAACTTCAGCCGCACGTTGGCTTACATAGTTGTGGGAAGTCCCGTGGAAGCCGTAGCGACGAACTTTGTGCTTCTTATAGAGCACCTTCGGGATCGCGTACATGTATGCCTTCTGAGGCATCGTTTGATGGAAAGCAGTATCGAATACAACTGCTTGCGGTACGTCCGGCAAGTTCGTTTCTACTGCCTTAATTCCCATCATGTGAGCAGGGTTATGCAGTGGAGCCAAATCGAACAGACGACGGATTTCCGCTTTGACTTCGGAGTCAACCAATACGGAATTGCTGAACGATTCACCGCCGTGAACGACACGGTGTCCAACAGCTTCAATCTCATTGATCGTCTTAACTACGCCAACCTTAGCATCTGTCAGCTTGTCCAATACTTTACGAATCGCAATCGTATGGTCAAGAATTTCGCTTACTTCTGTAATTTCATCCGTGTGATGCGGTTCGTGAATGAGAATGGAGGAATCCATTCCGATACGTTCTACACGGCCTGCTGCCAGTACCGATTCGTCCTGCATATCATACAGCTGATATTTAAGTGAGGAGCTGCCTGCATTGATTACGAGTATTTTCATAGTCTATCCCCATCCTTATCATACTTGAAAAATCCGACGCCCGATTTCACGCCGAGGTGGCCTGCGCGCACCATTTTTTTCAGCAATACGGACGGACGATATTTAATATCGCCGAACTCGCGGAACATACGCTCCAACGCTGCAAGTATGGAATCCAAGCCGAAACGGTCAGCCATTTCAAGCGGCCCGTATTGGAAATTATATCCGATTCTCATCGCGCTGTCGATATCTTCTGCAGAAGCGACGCCTTCTTGCAATTCATGCAATGCCTCATTGATAAGAAGGCAGATCATGCGTGAAGTCACAAAGCCTGGCGACTCATATACCATGATGCCTTTCTTTTGCACAACTTCTTCAACGAAACGTTTTGTTTCATTGAAAGTAGTGTCAGAAGTTTTCAACCCGCGGATAATTTCCACGAGATCGACTTTGGAGACCGGATGAATAAAGTGCATGCCAATAACACGCTCAGGATACTTCGTTGAGCTTGCCATTTCTGTCAAGGACAGTGTTGATGTGTTGCTCGCCAAGATAATGCTGCTTGGACATACGCGATCCAGTTCAGCGAAGACCAATTTCTTCGCTTCCAGATCTTCAGATATTGTTTCAATTACCATATCGCATGCACTTAGTTCCGCCAGATGCGTCACTTTATGTATGCGCGAAAGAATTAATTTTTTTTCGGCCTGTGTGATTGCCCATTTTTCAAGCTGCTTATCCAGGCTCGTTTCAATCATTTCATACGCGTGGTCCAGCTTCTCCGGCGATTGCTCCACCAACAGCACGTCCAAGCCTTTGACAGCAAGCATTTCTGCAATGCCTTGGCCCATTGTACCGCCGCCGATGACGCCGATCTTTTTGAAAAACATGGTTTCTTCCACCTTTCTTGTTGCTATGCTCTGCATAGTGTACCCGAGATGATGGTTTCGTTATCAGTGCATAGGTACCTCACCTTATCTTATCATGAATATGAGAGCAAAAAAGAAAAACCAGCGTGAAATCACGCTGGTAATTGTTTCTTGTCACATAACAGACACCGGAACGTATCTCCGTTCACCAATTCCTCTTCCAACAGACGCTGCAAACATCGCTCAAAAGCATCTCGGTGCTGTTCCAACAATTCACGCGTTCGATAGGTCAAATCTACCATAATCGTCTGCGTTTCTTTTGTCAAGACATCTGGTGAGAGATGTTTCAAACGTACAATGCCGAGATCCGTCAATCCTGCATTCACCATCGTCTCTACAATGTTGAGTGCTTGATCGAAGTCCCCCTGTGAGCCCGTACTACGGTTGCCGTAGAACAACTCCTCTGCTACCGATCCGCCCAGCGCAATGATGATTTGCTCCTCAAGAAATGGCTTTGTATACAGGTAGCGATCTCCCTGTGGTTGATGTCGAACATAGCCTAATGCTTGGCCGCGAGGGCTTAACGCAACTTGAGATACGCTTCCCGGTCGGACAAGCTCTGCGGCTATCGCATGTCCAAGTTCATGAATCGCCACCCGGCGTCGTTCTTCCTCATTCGTCTCTCGATCACTCTTCTCTCCCATTAACGTCTTATCAATCGCAAGCGAGAGATGCTCCATCGTAATCGCCTCTTGCTCCTGACGCATTGCATAAATAGCCGCCTCATTCAGGACGCTCTCTAATTGAGCGCCTGAGAAGCCGAACGTTTCTTCTGCGATTTGCTCCAGACTTACTTCTTCCGCCAGTGGCTTATTCGTAGCATGCAGCTCCAAAATATGCTTGCGTCCCTTCTTATCCGGCATATCTACTTGGATATGACGATCAAAACGGCCTGGGCGCAGCAATGCACTGTCCAGCATCTCTTTACGGTTTGTGGCGGCCATTACCAGAATACGCGGTGACTCATCTGCGTACAGTCCATCCATCTCCGTCAACAGCTGGTTGAGCGTTTGATCATACTCTTTTTGTTGCCCACCTTCACGCTTGCCGCCGATCACATCAATTTCATCAATGAAGATAACTGCATTTTGTTTTTTCTCTTTCTCTGCACGCTGTCTTGCTTCCTTGAACAGCTCTCGTACACGTCCCGCTCCGACACCGACATACATCTCAACAAACTCACTGCCTGAGACACCAATAAATATCGCGTCTGCATAATGAGCAGATGCTTTCGCCATTAATGTTTTCCCCGTCCCTGGGGGGCCTGTTAACAATATCCCTTTCATAGGACGAATACCGAATTTACGAATGTCATCTGGCCGTACCAGAAAATCAAGAGCTTCAATCAATTCATTCTTGGCTCTATCCTGCCCGCCAATACGCTCGAAGCTCATTTCACTAATCTGATTATTGCCTGACTTCACACGCCCTGACGAACGCGCCAAGCCAGCTTGTCCTCTGCGATTTACAAACAGCAGAAGAGCACTGATCGCGGCAACTGCCGCGATGACCGGCCATATATTAACTCCAAGATAACTGACAAATAATATCGCTGGGATTACGATCCCTAATGCCAATTCCCAACTACGAACGGATTGCCGTTGCTTTTTCATTAGGCCATACCCCCACAGGCGATGCTTGCAAAGGAAGCAATACGGTCTTGCTTCCTTTCTCATCCTTGAGTTGAATATACACATATCGTGAATCCATTTCCGTTTGGATCTGAATACCTGGATTTTGCTGCTGCAGTTCCTTCAACCTAACAGGAATATCGCTGTATTTCTGATGTACCATTGCATCTGCAATGTCGAACATTGCACGTGACCATAACTTATCGATAAGCGGCGTGCTCTCATCATTCAAGTATTCCAATTGTACTTTTTTCCCGCTCGAATTCTGTTGCAGCTCGTCCGACACTCTTTCAATCAGGGTGCTAATATTGGTGCCATCCTTGCTCTTCAGCTTCACTTGCAGCGCATCAGGATACCATTGAACATCATACTGCGTAATTTCAGCATGCTGCTTCAATACTCGTTCCACAGGCTGCTTCACGAAATTACGTTCATACAGTGTCCAACCTCCAAATAGTGCAACAGCTGTCGTGACCATAATGAGCAAAGTAGGCATGATTCGAATCTTTTTCGCCATGCTGAAACCTCCTGTTGCAAATATATATATCAATACCCCTAGTAATCTCTTTCTGATATATCAAGAGTATATCACATATGTTACTTCAACTATGGATGTAATGTGTACCATGATTGCCATCGAAATGGAGCTGCTACAATACAAAAAGCGCTGCTGCTTCGCATAGCGTACAATATGTACGTCATATGCAAAGCAGCAGCGCTGCAAAATCGCCTATTACTCGTTATTGGCTAACATTGAATACGTTATTTATTAGGCAGCGTATAGACATCCCCTATTGAGGAACCATTCGCAAATGAATAGAAATGATAGAAGTAATGAACAACCCCTTGTTCATCCTTGCGTTTGACCAATGCCTGCCATACATATTGATCATCCTTAAATGCTGGCGTAATGCGGATTACATCCGCATCCGGATATTGGGCTTCTATCTGGGCTTGAATCGTCTCTTTAGAGGTTGATTCCGCCATAGGAGTTACCTTATCAGGGAGTACCCACACGGTCTGCTCCTTACCATGTTCGTCAGTTCCCCGCACCATGTATACGACTTGATCCCATACACCCTTCTCCACTTCTGTCACATTTACGAGCTTCACTGCTTCATTCGCCCGCTTTATTATTTCCGCTTCCTTGACCCGTTCGTCCTTATTGATGTATTGCACATACTGATAAGTGGCGAAGAACAATCCGACTAGAAATAAGAGAACGAGTACCGGAATCAACCACTTCCAATGCGACCTCCGGCGTACGCGTCTTCTCTGCATGAATTCTCCTCCTGCCTATCTTGCCAGCAAGCCATCAAAGCATTGCTGCGCCTCGCGAAGGATTCGTTCTTCATCCATCGTCAAACATTCCCCATTCTTCACAACCTGCTTGCCGTCAACCCATACATGCTTGACATCTTTCGCAGACGCTGAATATACCATGTGGGATACCAAGTCGGTATGTGGCAGGAAATGAGGCTGATCAATATCTACCGCAACGAAGTCAGCCTTCATGCCTACTTCAAGCGCTCCAATATCGTCAAGACGAATGGTCTGCGCGCCATAGATCGTACCCATGCGCAGCGCCTCTGCAGCAGGAACCGCAGTTGGATCGCCGGACACCCCTTTATGAATCAAGGCCGTAAGGCGAATTTCTTCGAACATATCCAGATTGTTGTTGCTTGCTGCACCATCCGTACCCAAGGATACAACAACACCCGCACGCAGCATCTCAGGAACACGAGCGACACCGCTCGCCAGCTTAAGGTTGCTTCCTGGATTGTGGGACACCGCAACTTGATACTTCGCAAGCGTCTCAATCTCTTCGTCCGTCAAATGAACAGCATGCGCAACGAAGGAAGGACGGGAGAAGAATCCGAGCTTCTCCAAATGCGCAACCGGACGCAGTCCATAATCCTTCACATTCTGTTCAACTTCTGCCTTTGTCTCTGACATATGCGTGTGCAATGGCAAATCCAGATCATGAGCAGCCTGTACGAAGCTCTCAATAAAGGCTGGAGGACAAGTATACGGAGCATGCGGCGCCATAATCGTACGAATGCGGCCATCTGCCTTCCCATTCCAATCCTTCGCGAATTGAATCGCCTCATTCAGCTTCTCGCGCTGTACATCCTCTGGGCATAAGCCAATCGCACCGCGCATAAGCGATGCACGGATACCGGATTGCTCACATACCTTCGCTACTTCGTCCATGTAGTCATACATATCTACGAAGGTTGTTGTACCGCCCTTCAGCATTTCGATCACAGACAGAGCTGTTCCCCAATAGACATCATTGGCCGTGAACTTGCCTTCCATTGGCCACATTTTCTCCTGCAGCCATGTCTGAAGCGCCAAGTCATCCCCATACCCACGAAGCAGAGACATTGCAGCATGCCCGTGTGTATTAACAAGGCCTGGAATGAAAAATAGACCTTTGCCATCGATGATTTCAGCATCAGCTGCTGCATATTGCTCAGGCAGCTCCGATCCAATATGAACGATGCGATCATTCTCAACAACCATGAACCCATGGAATGAGGACTGCTTCGCAGTTGGAGACAAATCGGCGAACATGCCATTTTTAATAATGATTCGGTGTGTCATTCGGCGGGTACTTCCTTTCCATTATCAGATAAATAATAGGCCAAACTGAACAAATCCGTTGTAAAATCGGCAGTATGCACACGGATATTCGAAGGAACCCTCAAAATGACAGGCGCAAAGTTCAAGATCGCTTCTACTCCCGCCTCTACAAATTGATCAGCTACATACTGAGCTTCTGTAGCAGGAACCGTGATAATCCCGATACGGATTTGCTTCTCGCGTACCGTCGTAATTAGGTCAGACATCGGCTGAACTTTCAGGTTATTTATCTCGGTATTGATTTTGGATTCCTGTGCATCGAACACTGCAACGATCTTCATATTATCTTTCAAGTATACGGTGTAGTTACAGAGTGCGTGACCTAATTTACCTGCACCGACCAATCCAACATGGATAACTTGATCCAGTTTCAAAATATGTCTGATTTGTTGAATCAAATACGATACATCATACCCAATGCCCTTGCGGCCGAAGTCGCCGAAATACGCTAGATCCTTCCGAATTTGCGCAGGATTCAAGTTCAGCTTCTGTCCCAAATCTTGAGAAGAAACTGTGAGCACTTCTCGCTGCTTCAATTCCAATAGATGGCGTAAATACACGGGTAATCGCCGAACGACAGCTTCTGATATCTTTAGTGCTTTCATTCTAACAAGCCCCTCTCATCGCTCTCCAATGCCTCTTTGATTATGGTCTAGCCACGTATCAATACGTGGTACAAGTTGTTCTGTTGCCATATGCTCCATTTTTGGGCCAGGCAGCGAGTAAAGAAAATGTTTGCCGTAGCTTGTCTCTATTACACGAGTGTCATAAATGATGACAATTCCCTTATCCTGCGTCGTACGCACAAGGCGGCCGAATCCTTGCTTGAAGCGAATTACAGCCTGTGGGACGGAATATTTGCGGAATGGATTCTGATTCATCCGCTTCAGCCGATCGCACTTCGCTTCCACGAGTGGATGATTCGGTGGCTGGAATGGCAGCCGTACAATCGCAAGACATGTCAACGCATCTCCTGGAATATCAACGCCTTCCCAGAAGCTGCTCGTTCCTAGCAGGACTGAATTCGGCTGATCTCGGAATCGGCGTGTCAGCTTGCTTCGGTTGCCGCTGTCAATCCCTTGTCCCAGCACTTGAATGCCATGCAGGCTAAGCGCCTCCTTCAGCGGTTCATACACATCCCGCAGCATGCGGTATGACGTGAATAAGACAAGCATACGTCCTTCTGTTACCTTGGCTACATCAGCCAAGGACTGCATCAGCGTCGAGTTAAACTTGGCATCTGATGCTCCCTTCACACTAGGGAAGTCACGCGGGATGACAACAAGTGCTTGTTCCCGGTAGTTGAACGGCGACGGAAGTATGACCGTATTTAGACGGCCATCCCGCTGCGCATCCTTCAAGCCAAGCTGTTCAGCTACGAATTGGAATGATTTATCAACGGACAATGTAGCCGAAGTTAAGATTACGCTCTTCTTCGGCTCGAAGAAGTATCGCTTCAGCGCTTCGCTTACATCGACAGGGACCGCATACATTTGCATTGATTTATGCTTGTATTGGAGATTGCCTTCCATCCAGTAGACGGTATCCGCATCCTTGCCTTGCATAAATTCACGGAATTCATCGCGAAGCTGCCCTATGTCCTTGAATAAACCTGTCACATCAGCCGTGACGCCCTGCACTTCATCATCATCATAATCCTTCCATTCATTGACGAGCTTCTCCCCCGAACGAACAATATCACTTAAACGCGTGTGAATATCGCCTTCGAGCTCCGATACGGAGCTCCATCCATCAGGACGATTGCCAGATGGCAGCCGGAGAACAGCTTGCCCGCCTTCCGCCTGCCCCGCTTCATTCATGGAAGGAAGCATTTGATAGAGTAGCTCATGCAGCCGATCCCATTGATCCTTAACATCGACAAGCTGTGTTAACAGCTTCTCGATCCCTTCAGCCCATACGAGCGCTTTTTCATTGCCTGACAAGCGAAGACGCAGCTGCAGCAATACAAGCGCACCATTCTTGCTGTCTTTGAACAATTGGGTCAGCGGATGAATGAGTGAAAAATATTGCAAGTGAATGCCTAAATGTTTGCCTGCCGTTTCTTCGAAGTGATGTGCTTCGTCTACGACAAGCTGCTCGTATGCGGGGAGCAAACGATGCTCCGCAATCACGTCCGTAAACAATAGGGAATGATTCGTTATAATAATGTCCGATAAATTCGCATCATTCTTCGCCCGGTGGTAGAAGCACCGACGGAACCAAGGACATGCGCGATTCAGACAGGAATCACTATCACTGGCAACGGTATCCCAGAAGTCTGCACCCTTATGAACGAAATGCAGTTCTTCGTCATCTCCATGCTCCGTCTGACTGAGCCACACCAACATTTGGGCAGCTGTCAAACTATCATCGCGTGCATGTACATACTCTCTATTACTTATTTTATGTTCAAATTTTCTCAAACACAAATAGTGACTGCGGCCTTTTAATACGGATGCCTTAAATGGAACCGGCACAATCTTCTCCAAGAGCGGCAAATCACGCTGTCTCAGTTGTTCTTGCAGATTGATTGTGTGTGTGCTAACAATCACTTTGCTCTCTTGAGAAACACTCTGATATATGGATGGCAGTAAGTACCCAAGCGACTTGCCGGTACCAGTACCTGCTTCGATTAGCAGGTGATGCTCTTGTTCGAAGCACTCCATCACTTCATTGAACATCTGCTCCTGCGATTCGCGCGGCTCATAATTATCCAAACGGCTTGCCAGATTCGTCTTAACCTGATCTAGGAACTGAGCGAAGGTCACTCCCTTAAGTGGGTTCTCTGCTGAAGAATCACGCGGCGCCTCCGTCTCTGTCCAATCCGTTTGCTTCAACGTCAATTGGCGGAACGGATAATACCCTTCTTCTTCTGTCCAATCAGACACCTCACGCTCCTGAAGCTTCTCTGCAAGCAGCCATTTCAAATCCCGCTCCTCTTGATCGCCAAACACATCAACGACGCGCTGTAGCGTCAATAACGGAAGCTGGTCAATCGCTTCTAAGCAGCGAATAAATATATCTGCTGTCGCCCTCGCATCACTGTCTGCTTGGTGCGGGCGATCATGAACAATCCCCATCTCATGTGACACAGAACCAAGCTGGAAGGAAGGCAGCGATGGAAAGAGGATGCGAAGCAGTTCAATTGTATCTAATATACGACCTGTGAACGGCAAATATCCTGTCTGTTCCAGCGCCCTGCATAGGAATTGATAATCGAAGGCCACATTATGGCCGACCAGTACGACATCCCCTAGCAAAGGGACAAGCCCCGTCATGGCATCATCAATATCCGGAGCATCCTTCACATCTTCCCCGGTAATGCCAGTGAGCTGCGATATAAATTCCGGTATGGGAACAGTTGGCCGCACAAGCGTATGATATTCGCGTTCTATCTTCAAATCATGGCCAAGAATAACCAAACCAATTTGAATTATTTCATCGTTCGGCTGACTGCCGGTCGTCTCAAAATCCAAAACAGCAAATCTCATCTCAATAGCTTTCCTCTCACAATTTCTGTTCTTAGCATAACAGATGTTCAGGCGTTTGGAAATGACTAGAGGGAAACATCTGTGCGTATTTTTTCCACACAGTCGTTCCCCTCCGATGTCATGAATCATTGATATTACATGCATGTTATTGGATATGCATCATGTGCTCGCCGCCGAGTTCAAAATGACCGCTTTTGGACTGGCATACCTTCAAATTCATAATCGGTTCCGGCAGAGCCGGATCCCATTCATGCGCCTTCAGGAAGCATGCTTCTGCCTGTGCAAACTGATGCTGCTTCGCATGAATGCAGCCAAGCGCATTGCAGGCAATGGCCTTCATGCTGTTGTTGTCAGTCAAAGGTATGATAAGTTGAAAATGATGTCCTGCTTCCTGACAATTCCCTAAATGCAAGTGCGACATCGCCAAATACGCGCGCACCTCGATATTCTCTGGCTGAATCTTAGCCGCCTGTTCCAAAAACATAACTGCTTCCTTATACATCATGAGCAAATAATACCCCTGACCCCGCTGATAGGGATCCCCATAGTCCGGAATAGCTATTTTGCTCTCCTTCACTGGGCATGGCTGTACGGGTACTGAGCTTCCCTTGCCTGCTTTGGGCCTTAACAATGACAGACGCTCTTCGAAGCGCAGCCATTCCTCCACAATATGGTCACTCATGGAGCGAAGCAGCGACACTTGATGATCGAGTTCCTGTTTTTGCTTTCCCTTCGCATGCGGGTATTGAGCAATCACTTCATCCAACAGTTCATTCATGGTCTCGAATACATGTTGCAGCACGATTCCATCCCACCTTCACAAGTGTTGCGTATCGTTGTCTTATCGGCTCACGTTCATTGTGTGTCTCACAGCTAAGTTTCATTCGGTGCTCCAACGATTCCCGTGCGCTGGCTTCCGTTGTCAGCGAAGCAGAGCAGCAATACGTCCTGCATGGTAGCGCAAGCAAGCAATTCGGCCATAATCATGCCCCTAATTGAAATGCATTAACGAATGGTTGAATGCTCTTCTGTTAGATTCATTACTTCAACAGGCTTGTTATCTCCATCAACAAAAACAATATTCGGCTTGTATTGACGTGCCTCTTCATTCGTCATGGATGCGTAAGAAATAATAATGACATTGTCCCCTGGTTGTACCAATCGAGCTGCCGCACCATTCAAGCAAATCACCCCTGAATGCTTAGGCCCTGGAATCACGTAAGTTTCTAAGCGAGCTCCATTATAATTGTTTACGATCTGAACTTTTTCATTCGCCCAAATATCAGCCAGCTCCATTAAATGCTCATCGATCGTAATACTGCCAACATAGTTCAGATTTGCTTCTGTCACCGTAGCACGGTGAATTTTGGATTTCATCATTTCGCGCATCATTTAGTTCACCCTACTCTCCATGAGTTAACATACGATTATCAATTAATCTTGTCCGACCGAATTTGACTGCAAGTGCAATCAAAATATTGGTGTTTCGCTGATCTAGCGACATCTCCGGCGCCAGTGGCTCCAAATCTGGGAAGCTCAATACTTCAACATAGTCGATGTCTGCCAACGGCTGCTGTGCTATCATATCCTTCATCTTCTGCTGAAGCATTGGGGCTGTCAGCTGCGGATTCTCTTCAAGCCAGACGTCAACTTGACGCAGTGAGCGGGATAGTACGAGCGCTTGCGCCCGTTCTCCCTCAGACAAATACACATTGCGCGAGCTCATTGCCAGACCATCTGCTTCGCGTACAATCGGACATGGAACAATCTCAACTGGGAAATTCAAGTCCTCCACCATGCGCTGAATGACAGCAACCTGCTGTGCATCCTTCATACCGAAGAAGGCTTGATCTGGCTGCACGAGGTGGAACAGCTTCGTAACAACGGTTGTCACACCGTCAAAGTGAACCGGACGCGTAGCACCACACAGCGGACTTGTAATGTCATCCACATGCACTTTGGTTTTGGTAGGTGTAGGATACATCATGTCCGGTGTTGGCATGAATACGATATCCGCACCATGCTTCTTCGCTACCGCCAGATCCCGTTCTTCGTCACGAGGGTACTTCTCATAATCTTCGTTGGGCCCGAACTGTATCGGATTGACGAATATACTTAGGACTACAATATCGCATTGACTGCGAGCCTTGCTTAACAAGCTCGCATGCCCATCATGCAAATACCCCATCGTCGGAACGAAGCCAATGGTTGGGTCTCCGTCCGGACGTCTATGTTCAAGCTTCATGCGACGCAGCGCGTCTCTCAGCTCTTGTATGGAATGTACTGTGATCATGGTGTCTGCACCTTCCCACTTCCGTATAATTGTCCTGCCAATTCCTCATCTGCAGCGAATACATGCTCCTGGGCTGGGAATGTGCGCTGCTTCACTTCTTCTACATAAGAAGCAAACGCTTCACGAATGGTCGTTCCTACATCCGCATATGTTTTTACGAACCGCTTAGGACGATAGTCTGCATCATATCGTACGATATCATGGAATACGAGCACCTGCCCATCACATTTGACACCGGCTCCGATTCCGATTGTCGGAATCTCTAGCCGTTCTGAGATATAAGCAGCCACCTCATCCGTCACAAGTTCTAGTACAACACCGAAGGCTCCCGCCTCCTGCAGTGCTAGGGCATCTTCAAGCAATCGCTGTGCATCTTCCATCGTCTTGCCTTGGATTCGATATCCTCCAATTTGATGTACCGATTGCGGTGTCAAGCCGATATGTCCGAGTACCGGCACACCTGCCTGCACACAAGCCTTGACCATAGGTGCAATCTCCGCTCCGCCTTCCATTTTCACAGCTGTTGCGTGTCCTTCTTGCATAATGCGGCGAACCCCATTCAGCGTCTCAGCCACCGTGCTGTGGTAAGTCATGAATGGCATATCAGTCACAATAAACGTGTTCGGCGCTCCCCGGCGCACTGCGCGGGAGTGGTATACCATATCATCGATCGTAACTGGCAATGTAGAATCATAGCCTAGCACGACATTGCCCAAGGAATCACCGACGAGGATCATATCGACGCCCGCTTCCTCTGCCAATCGGGCAGTAGGATAATCATAGGCTGTCACCATGGCAATGGGTTCGTTTTGTTTCTTCATCGTTTTCATTTTGACAATACTTAGTGGCTGCTTCGGTTTGTTCATTCTTTCTTCATCTCCTTCAACGTCTCTTTGGCGCGTTTCAACACAATCTTCCATCATCTCTTTTGCCTGATAGCTGTTGCTGTGCGCATTTTTCTTAGTGTGTGCAAAACAAAAAACCTTTTAGCATTTCCACTAAAAGGGTCCATAAGAAAAAAAGAGGTCGCAAGCGGACGTCCTTCTGTCTCGGTCCCTTCGGCTCAGAGCAGAAACGTGCTACACGTTCGTCAAGGAATATGCACTTAACTTCATTCTTCCTTGCTGTGTGTGGCCGGTGCGGTTCCGCGAGGATACCGCCAAGCCGACACTTATTATACCAAAGTTTATTCCTACTTACATCACGTAAAGTGTACATCCCCGGAAAAAATTTTCCGGTAGCAACCATCCTCGCCCAGCACGATAAGCGCTCCGGAGTCATCAAGTCCCTGTGCAACCCCAGATACAATTCCGTTCGGGGTCGTCACCGACAGACTGCGTCCAATGGTTACGCTTTGCGCTTCCCATAGCGTACGGATCGGTGCAAATCCTTGCTCAACATACAGCTTGTATAACTGCTCTAATTCAAATAAGCACTCTGCAAGCAGTGAGGCACGATCAATTTCCTTACCCGAAGCAATTTTGAGCGATGTCACTTTAGACCTCAATTCCTCCGGGTAGTCATGCTCTTCCAAATTTACACTGATGCCAACCCCCGCAATAACATGAACAAGTCGTTCATCCTCAGCTGAAGATTCTGTCAGTATTCCGCATACTTTTTTATCTTCATACAAAATATCATTGGGCCACTTTATTCCTAAATCCACGTCCGTCATCCGCTTCATTGCGCGGCATAGCGCAACTGCGGAAAGCAGTGTCAACTGCGGCGTGAATTGTAGCGGAATTTGCGGGCGGAGGATCAGGCTCATCCATATTCCCTTGCCTGCGGGAGAGTGAAAGCTTTTTCCCTGTCTACCTCGCCCCCCTGTCTGTTCCTCCGCGATTATGACCGCACCGTCTGCTGCTCCTTCCAGTGCCCACACAGCCGCTTCGTTCTGCGTCGATTCCGTACGGGCAATGATACGTAGCTGGTGACCCAGCTTGCTCGTCTTCAGTTTCTCAAGCAGCGACAATTCATCCAGCTGCGTTGGCATTTGAACGAGTCGATAGCCCAGCTTCGGCACAGCTTCGAATTCGTAGCCCTTCGAACGAAGACGATTGATTTGCTTCCACACGGCGGTACGTGATATATCAAGTCTCCGGCTAATCTCTTCACCGGATATAAACTCTCCTGGATGCTCTTTGAACCATGCTAGTAATTGGTCACTCATTGTTCATTCCACGCTTTCCTTACATAGTCAAGCAGAGCTTCGCGCTCATTAGCAAGTTCCCCTAATGCTACGGAGAGCCATACCTGCTCCAAGCATTGGCGTAGCCATGGCCCTGCCATCCGTTCTGTGGCTTGCAACACATCCGAGCCCGTCAGGGCAATATCTCGCAAGCCCCGGACGGGAATGTCCTCCAGCCAAGCCTCGCCGTGCTGGAGGAACGGCTGCATTGCAGCCGCATACTCGCGCGCCGCCCCAACGCCCAGTAGGGCGCGGCGGCACGCGAGTGCATCGCGGAGACCTTGTTCGCCGACAGCGAACAGGGTCTCCGCGAAGGAGCGGCGCCACGCGTCCAAGGCGCCGCTATCTTCCCCGGCCGCGGCCAAGGCGGCAGTGCCGCCAGCCGCGAGCCGGGCGTCCGCGCGCAGGACGGCCAGCATGGCGTCCTGCTGCGTACCCGAGCAGCGCAGCGCCTGCACAATGCGCTGCGCCTCCGCTTCGTCTACCTCATGCCCAAGCAGCAGCAGCGCCATGCGCTTCTCGGCCGTATCCACCTGGCCGAGCGCGCACAGCAGCGGCTGCCACACGGCAGCATCGGTCGACGCAAGTGCTCCCAGCGGCTCCTTCGTATGACCCAGGAGACCGCTGCGTACGAGCAGCCCCCAGCCGCGCGCCGGATTCGGGCCTGCTGTAAGCTTCCATATCTCGTCCCGTACACGTTCCATCGCAACGAATTCAAGCGTCTTCTTATTGACCCGCAGCGCCTTCCAAGTCGACTTGGCGAACACGCCGCCAAGCAAAGATGCGAAGCGCACGCCCCGCATCATTCGCAGCGCATCCTCGCGGAAACGCTCCTCGGCTGTGCCAACACAACGGATGATGAGCCTTCTCAGATCGGCTTGTCCACCAAATGGATCATGAATGCACCCGTTCACATCCTTAGCCATCGCATTAATCGTGAAGTCCCGTCTTCTTAGATCCTCATCTAAATCATCAATAAATTCGACTTCCTCTGGCCGACGGTGCCCCTCATACGCCGCTTCCTTGCGAAAGGTGGTCACCTCATAGGTATGCTGCGGCATCACAACAGTTACCGTCCCATGCTGCAGCCCTGTTGGAATCACCTTCGGGAACAAAGCCACTACCTGTTCTGGGTGGGCGGATGTCGCGATATCCACATCATAGATCGGCCGCCCGATCAGCGGATCGCGGACACAGCCCCCAACCATATAAGCACTGAACCCCGCTTCCAGGAGACAGTTCATCACTTGTTCCGCTTCCCGGAACAGCGAGTTATCGGTCAAGCCGCCCCTGCTTCCATATTCATCGCCCATCATCAGGTCTCCTCCCATCAATACATACAAGAGCGCGCAACGGAGATGGCCATTGCGCGCATTCGACGTGTGGTGGTAATGGGTACGGTATACAGCAGATTACCCTCAGCACACCGGCTTCGGATCCAACGCTTCCTTCCCAAGCACACGATAATAAATTTGTTCATATTGCCACGTAATGAGATCGTTGCAGAATACATGTCGTGCCCGATGCAAACATGCCTCATGCATCTTCTGCGACAATTGTGAATCAGACAGCAGTCGAATCGCATAATTGGCCATCGCCGCTGTATCTCCTGTTGGCGCTAAAAAACCCGTCTCTCCATGGCTCACCAGCTCTGGTATGCCCCCTGCTTCGGAGCCGATCGTAGGTACACCGCAAGCCATTGCTTCCAGGGCCACTAACCCGAAGCTCTCCTTCTCGGATGGGAGCAGCAGCACATCTGCCAGCGAAATCACCTGTGCGATTTCATCCTGCTTGCCGAGGAAATGTACCCGTTCTTCCAGTCCCAACTCCCGGATGCGGCACTGAACCTTCGGCATGTCTGGCCCTTCCCCGACGAAGACGAGGCGTGACGGAACTTGCTCCTGAACCTGATTGAAAATATCCACCACATCACTCACCCGCTTAACAGGGCGGAAGTTCGAGATATGCATCAATATTTTCTCATTCGGATAGGCGAAGTCGGCACGGAATTGAGCAACTTCCCTTGGATAGTACACACGCTTATCAACAAAATTGTACGTAAGATCAATCGGACGTGTAATATCAAGCAATTCTCTTGTTTCTTTAATTAAATCATTCGATACAGCCGTAACCGCATCACTCTCATTAATGGCGAAGCGAATCATATCCTTGAGCGATTCATCTTGAGCCAATACCGTTATATCGGTTCCATGCAGGGTAGTGACTACCTTCAGCCCTGGGTGGGCCATTTGCTTTGCCAAATAAGCGCATACCGCATGCGGAACCGCATAATGAACATGCAGCAAGTCAAGCTGCTGCATATTTGCCACTTGTGCCATCTTGCTTGCCAGAGATAAATCGTAAGGAGGATAACGAAAGACATAATAATCGTTAACATCGACCTCGTGATAATGAATATTCTTCTGAAAGCTTGCACCTAAGCGAAACGGAATATTATGTGTAATAAAATGAACCTGATGTCCCCGCTCAGCCAATAGCTTGCCAAGCTCCGTCGCCACAACACCAGAGCCACCGAGCGACGGATAACACGTAATGCCGATTTTAAGACCTTCGTTCATAAACGATCCCCCTTTTCGCCATTCACTCACACGGATCACTATAAGAAAAGAGATACCGCAAACGGGCCTTTCACGACAAACCCTTCCGCATACTCAAATCCGTGAGTCTGACCAAGCAGCGAGTCTCGTGCAGCAACCCGCTCCACATAATTCTGATTCAATGGAGTTGCGACGAAGTCATTGTCGCCATCTGGCTTCATAAACTGAGAGCGATATGCTTGAAGTGACTTCCGCTTCTGATCATATACATCAGACACATCCACCAGAACTTGAGAAGCAGCAACATCATTAATAAAGTAATAATAGACTTGCTCAACCGTATGCGCAGGCAGCTCTGGCATATAACGCCGCAGCTTCGCATTGAACACCGCTTCCTGAACAATGTGGCTACAGGCAATATGATCTGGATGGCGATCCTCCCAGTAAGGCATGAAGACAATACGAGGACGATGCTTGCGAATAGCAGTTACCACCGCATTGATATGCTCCTTGGTCACCTGTAAGCCGCGATCAGGAAGGCACAAATTACCGCGTGCCGAGAGCCGCAAAATTTCTCCTGCTTCCTTCGCTTCCTCTCTGCGCAGCTCTACCGTACCATTCGAGGACATCTCCGCTTCAGTCAAATCGCAAATGCCGACAAGATACCCTTCCTTCGTATGCTTGGCAATTGTGCCCGCCATGCCGATCTCGACATCATCAGGATGCGCTCCGAATGCAAGAATGTCGAGAGTATTCATCATTCTTCCGTTCCCGGCTTATATTTATGTGTCAGTTCACGCCATGCGAAGTCGCCGCGTTCAAGCGCCTTAACAAGAATTTCTGCTGTCGCAATATTCGTTGCAACTGGAATGCCCTGCACGTCGCATAGGCGAAGAAGAGCAATAATATCCGGCTCGTGAGGCTGAGCCATTAACGGATCGCGCAAGAAGATAATAAAGTCCATTTCATTTTGCGCAACAAGTGCGCCGATCTGCTGATCGCCGCCGAGCGGGCCAGACTGGAAGCGATGAATATCTAGGCTTGTCTGCTCCATAATGCGCAGCCCTGTCGTACCCGTTGAATATAATTTATGACCTTGGAACACTTTTTCATATGCGATAACAAAATTAACGATTTCATCTTTTTTGCGATCATGTGCAATAAATGCGATATTTAGCATGTCTATCCCTCCGTTGTGTGTCCCCTGCTCACATTCATTTCGAGCTATCTAAAAATACAAATGCATACAAGCATTAAGCGAAATCGAAGTCAATTGATCAGTCATCAAGCAGGTGCTCGAAGCCGTATACCAATTGCTCCAGATTCATTACCTTCTTGACTGCCATATTCACACCTGGCATATACCCTGCACGCTCATAGGAGTCGTGACGGATTTTAAGAGATTGCCCATAGCCCCCAAAGATAACTTCCTGCTGAGCAAAGACCCCTGGCAAGCGAACACTATGAATACGGAATCCGTTGTAATATCCGCCGCGGGAACCTTCGATCTTCTCTTCTTCATTCGGATTGCCTTGGCGATGCTCCGCTCTTACCTGAGAGATCAATTCTGCTGTCTTCACAGCAGTTCCGGAAGGAGCATCGAGTTTCTGATCTCCGTGATATTCAATGATCTCGAGATCCGGGAAATACTTGGCCGCTTGCTGTGCAAATTGCATCATAAGAATGGCCCCAATAGAGAAATTCGGCGCAATCAGACCACCAAGCTTCTTCTCTTGGCAAAGTTGCGTCAATTGCTCAATCTCTTCCGGCTGGAAGCCTGTTGCCCCAATAACAGGGCGAACTCCATACTCAATTGCAAGCATCGTATTCTTCATTACGGCCTGCGGGATCGAGAAATCAACCATGACATCTGCTTCTACCTTCTGCAGTGTCTCTTCAACATCTGCTGTAGTTGTAACACCGCATGCAGGTAGACCTACTAGCGTGCCCGCATCGACAGCGCCCGCTGACGGTGCAATTGCTGCAACCAGTTCCAAGGACTCGTCCTGCAGTACCATTTTCACAACTTCTCTTCCCATGCGTCCGCTTGCACCCGAGACGGCTACGCGAATTCGTTCCATTTTATGTCCCCCCAACTGCTCCAATAACGATATGTTTTTTTTCGATTATGATTCGTTTGATGTCTGTTCATCAATCCGTGTCCATCGATTCGCGTCACGTGTATTGAACTTGTGCATGCAGGCATCATGAGCCTTCGTCAAGTCGATACCGAGCGAGTTCGAGAAGCACAACAGAATGAACAATATATCTCCAAGCTCCATCTCAATGGAGTTGTCTTCTTCTGAAGCCTTCTTCGGCTTCTCCCCATAGCGATGATTCACTTCACGCGCCAATTCCCCTACTTCTTCAGACAATCGGGCAAGCATCGCAAGGGGGCTGAAGTAGCCTTCCTTAAACTGTGATATGTAGTCATCAACTTCCTGCTGCATTTGCGCGAGTGGCTTGCTGCGCAGGGAAGTGAGGAAAGACTTCATCTCTGGATTTGTCATACGATCCCCTTCTTTATTCATGCAAAAGTGGTTTGAAATGAATGAAATCTGCTACCTATAATGAGGGTAACGACTTCGTTACTTTCTGCTACTATGTTATCGTATCACCGTCTGGAAAACAAATGCTTTTTATCTGCTTCGTAATCCGATATACTAATGAACGAATGAGCATCTTCCTGCCTAAAGGAGCCTGAATTTTAGTGAAATCGACCATTGTTCAACGCATTTGGAATACGTTTCTCCCGATAACGGTTGGAACCGCGATTTTTGCATTTGGATTAATTTACTTCATCATGCCCAATCAGTTGATGGAAGGCGGCGTTACTGGAATTACCGTCCTATTGAATTATGCAGCAGGAATCCATCCATCAATATCTACGCTAGTCTTGAATATCCCACTGTTCATCATCGGTTGGAGAGCACTTGGCATGAAGCAGCTGGCACTAAGTTTTTACGGTGTTCTTAACCTCACGTTCTTCCTATGGTTGTTCGAGCGTGCGGTCTCCATGCATTGGATTTCACCATTTCAAACTTCGAATGACTTCATTTTGGCCACCTTGTATGCCGGCGTTACCGTAGGAACTGGACTCGGTATTGTCTTTCGATTTGGCGGTACCACAGGTGGCGTCGACATCATCGCCCGGATTGCCAACCGTAGATTCGGTATCAGCATGGGGCAATTCATCCTTATCCTCGATATATTCATCATAGGGGCTGCTTTGTTCTATATTCCGAAGGAAAAAATTCTATATACGCTCGTTGCTGTATTCATTTCCTCTAAAGTCATCGATTTTATTCAAGAGGGTGCATATGCGGCCAAAGCATTCACCGTTATCTCTGATCATTCGGAGGAGATTGCGGATGCGATTACAAATGAAATGGAACGCGGGGTCACACTTATTCCAGCAGTAGGAGCATATTCCCGCTCTCAGAAGCAAATGGTGTACTGTGTCGTTAGCCGCACAGAAATTCGCCGTTTCAAAACGATCGTAAAAACAATCGATCCACGGGCATTTATTGTTGTGAACGATGTTCATGATGTGCTTGGTGAAGGATTTCGAGAGGAGTAAGCAGAAGACGAAGCTCTGCCTTCGCGAAAACTGGGAATTCCCATCCCACTGCCTGCTCACGTTCTACTCAAGTCATATCTTAATTACAAATAAACAGACCTCGAAGCAAGCCTGCTGTCGCTGGCCTATATCGAGGTCTACTGTAAGATAGGCACTCCTAGAAGAATTCGCCCATCCCATCCTTCATTCTTTTTTTCATTCCTTGCCTGTCCGAACAATATACTGATAAAACTGCCTTCTACCTCTTACTATTGCGGAAGTTCCCTGGACGAATAGCATATTGTTCATAGCGATACTTCTGAAAACCTACATAAGCCAACATCATGCATACGATAAAGGCCAGCATAAAAATCCACTGAAACGGCATCGGTGTATACGCAGTCGGCCCTAATGTCGGATTCGCCTTACTCGAACCAAATAACTGGATCAGCACCGAGTCCCCATATTTATTTAACGCTTGATTCGCTTCCTTAGGACTGTGTTTTCCCATTATTGTCTCACGGATAAGCTGGCTCAACGATTCCATCATCTCAATTGTCTGCACATCTCGCTGGATGGTCGCAGCAGGGCGAATCCGATCAATATGCTCCAACCAGCGGTTGGCATAGGGAATCCATTCTCTCTTATTATCCGTAGCAAGCAATCGTGCCATATCATCACGCAGCACCTGTTCGTATTGGAGCCACATCGGTTGCTTCGGATTGGTTAATGCATCCGTAGCAAGGCGCAATCTGGCCGATGCACTCATCAATTCCTCTTGCTTCAATTGAATGGAAGGCAAGATCCGCTTCACTTGTACGATTGCATCGCTAAGTGCACGTACACCTTCAACACTTGTCACATCATTAAATGTTGTCTCCGTGAACAGCTTGCCCATAGCCTGAACCGCTTGTTGTATTTTCTCGATCTCTCCTGCAACGCTCGCCCGATAAATCTGTTCTGCATACTGATCTAGCTGCTTCCACTTCTCGCTCGCCGTCTGAGCCGGATCAGCAGCAAGTCGAGACCCCGCATATGTAAAATCGGGCAGTCCTAATAATCCGAGAATACATAACACAACCATTACCGCACGCATGTACATCCCTCCCCCATCATCGTATGGGAGGATGTCCACATTTAGAACATAGCTTCCTTCGATATGTTCGTTCTTTGGTCTCGATAGCGCATTGCTAGCCAAGTCATAACGACACTAATCCCTGTCCATGAAAAAGTAAAAATACATACTGCAGTCAGTTCATTTACTAGCGTATACGGAAGCCATGGGTACACCCCAGCACTGTAATCAACGGTATCATTAAGCCATGTCCAGCACGCTGCCAGCGTCAGCGCTGCACTGCCAAATGCAAACAACCGGACAAATAACAGCCCTTCAACCGCCATCGCCAAATGTGAACCAATTAGCATCCAATCCTGCCATACCATTGGCGAACCCAAATAAGCTCCAGCGACAATCATGACACATGCCCAAATCCCATATTTAATCGACGTAACAACACCTAACGCTTCAATAATACGTTTTGCAATCATGCCGAATATGGTTCGAGGCTGCGGCCGAAATAGCAAAAATCCAATACTGATCGTAAAGAACAGACTTGCCGTAGGACTATCTGGAACGAAGATCAATTGCCATGCAGGATGGTGCTCCCACGTATAGATCAACTGGTTTTTATACCAGTAGTAACCGTAAATTGTTCCAAGAAGATTGCTCCAAAACAATAACCATAATACCCATCGCTGCGAAAGAAAACGTGTGCTCATTACTGATAACAAGTTCATAATTGCTCTGCTCCGATTATTAGGAATATTAAGTTCGTATGCATTTCTAGGGTGTCAATTTCTATGTAATATTAGAATAAGACCTGACTGCACTTTTGGCAATCAGGTCTGTCACACGTTTGAATCTATTGTTTTGCTGCCTTCTGCTTCGAGAGCCAGTCGGCAATATGTTCGATATCTTGGTCATTCAGGCCTTCCTTCTTGGCTGCTTCCACCATAGAAGGCATTCCGCCTTTACCATCCTTAATGACCGTTAAGATCTCATCCTTGCTGAGCTTGTCGCCAATACCAACAAGGGCAGGGCCCGCAGCACCCTTCATATCAACTGCGTGGCAGCTTAAGCAGCCAACCTTCTTCATGTTCGCAAATGCTGGATCATCCTTTTCAACGATTGCGATGCCTTTGCTTGGTTTTGGCTGGTTAGAAGCCTCACCCTTCTCAGCAGCCTCACGTGCCTTTTCCTCACGCTCGACATGCTCTGGTATCATATTCTTCTCAGCCATCTCGGCCTCATAGTGAACCCAAGCGACTCTTGTCAAATATACACATGCAATCAATGTCAAAATCATCATTGAGGATGCGATTGGACGGCGATAGAATCTGCGTTCCTTCCCTGTATCGAGGAATGGAGCAAGCAGCAGGCCTCCGAATGCAAGACCAGGAACTAACACTGTACCAATAACAACATAACTTCCTGATGCATATGGATACTTCAAGAACTGATAGAGAAATAAGAAATACCAGTCTGGAATCGGTACGAACGCCGAGTTATTCGGGTTCGCCGGATAACCGAGCGGTGCAGCTTCCGAGATCGTTAATACTAGAAAAGCGACCAGTGCCACACAGCCAACCATCCACTCTTTCAACAAGAAGTTAGGAATGAAGGCTTCGGATTTCCCTGGAAATGAGGTGTAATCCGGTTGTTTGATTGTGGTTGTTCTCTTCTTAACACGAGAGTCGCCAACAAAGACGACTTTTTCTTCTTTGGAATTCCCATGTGCCATCTCGTTTCCTCCTCCCTTATAGCGGTCCCGAAATGCCTTGGCGTCTAATCATGAAGAAATGCGCTCCAAGCAAGGCAAGAAGTGCCCCTGGCAGGAAGAACACATGAATCGCGAAGAATCGCGTCAATGTCTGCGCCCCGACGACCGTTCCGCCCTGCAGCAATTCTTTCAAATACGGACCGATATATGGTACGGTATCCGCGATCTCCATGCCGACCTTAGTTGCAAAGTAAGCTTTGTTGTCCCAAGGCAGCAAATAGCCCGTGAAACCAAGTCCGAGCATGACGAAGAAGATAAGCATGCCGACTACCCAGTTCATCTCACGTGGTGCCTTATAGGAACCAGTAAAGAATACACGAAGCGTATGTAATAACATCATAACGATAACTAAACTTGCTCCCCAGTGGTGCATACCGCGAACAATTTGTCCGAAGGCAACCTTCGTCTGCAAATATTCGACACTGTAGTATGCGTTCACAATATCAGGGACATAATACATGGTCAGGAACATGCCTGACAGAATTTGAATGACTGTAATAAAAAACGTCAAGCCACCGAAACAGTACACGAACGCAGAAAAATGGTGTGCAGGGTTAACATGCTCAGGCACCTCATGATCCGCCACATCGCGCCACATCGGCGTTATATCCAGACGTTCGTCAATCCAGTTATAAACACCTTTAAACATCTGTTATTTACGCCTCCTCGTTATTGCACGTGTTGGTTCGCAATGATATCGCCCAAGTATACAAAGCCATCCTTAACCTGCACTTTGTACTCGTCGAGCGGTGCACGAGCAACTGCTAACTGCTTGCCTTCTTTCGTATAGTGCGCACCATGGCACGGGCAGAAATATTGATCCTTGTATGCCGGATTCTTATTCCAGTCAACCGTACATCCCAAGTGCTTGCACACCGGAGACAATGCAAATATATTGCCTTCCTTATCCTTGCTTATCCATGCCGTGAGCGTTGGAGTACTCTCATACCAGCCATCGACTTGCTTGATTTCGAAGGTAAATTCAGTAGGTGATTCTGAAATCTTGCTCAATTCAGCAACCTTAATGTACTCGCCTTCTGACTTCTTCTGAAGCAACGGATCAACTGCAAACCGGACCATCGGCAGAGTAGGACCAACAAACATGAAAGCACTTGCCCCACCCAGCGTGTATGTAAGAAATTGTCGACGGGACATTTCTTTTCGCGGCTTTTGAGGTGGATGCTCGTTATTCTGCGGTTTACTCATATACTGTCTAACCCCCCTTTACACAACCGTTCTGAGAGCTTGCTATGACGATAATCACATTCTAACTAGGACATCACTATAATATCCCAGCACTATGAAAGCGTCAAGAATTTACCAATATAATTACCAGAATGAACCTTTTTCTTATGTAAAATGTTTGAATATTGTCACATTTATCCTTGAGTTTGTGTGACGCTCCACATATTTTGCACACATATCTTCATCGCAGAACGTACTTGCCCAGCCTCTTCTTCCATCAGCTCAGCAGGAGTAATGACTAGATCCGCGGCCGGAAGCTTGTCTGAAGTAAGCGGCAGTTGTGCCGATACGACGACAATATACGCAAATCCCTGGCGTCGGAGTCTGGTGCACAATCCATTCAATAGCCTCAGCTCATCAGCATCAAGCTGCTCAGATACGAAATGGTATGCAGGATAGGTTACCGTTCTTCCTCGGAAAGGTATCTCAATGCCATCCAGCCAGTCGCGCAGCTTCTCCAGACCATACCCAGCTACGATTGGGGATTCAGTCCCGTTCAGCCCTGTAACTGGCAATATGCACGTGTCCAGATACGGCCCCCATTCTTCCCATTGTTCTTCGGTCAGTTCACTAAATTTCACGACGTCTCCCCCATCTTTTTCCTTGTCATTACTCCCCATTATACTGAAATGAACAAAAAAATGAAGAACCGCAAAATTGCGCTCTTCATTCATAACGATTTGTAAGGCATCCTTTTGGACAAGTTCTTAGAAGCTACTGCAATGTTTTCAATTCGTCCGTCAAGGTTCGGAACGAGGATTCATCCCCTGTTGCGAGTGCTTTGTCGATTTGTTCATATATTTTTTCCGTACGGTATTTCCGTATGGCATCGTCCCATATCATCTCCGCTGTTAAACTTAACATCGCCTCATACGATACCTTCATTTTATCCATAGGATACACCTCCAACCAACACGATTAAGAGATCCTATATTCCTTTCCTTTCACCACATAGTTCTGAGTTGTCCGTTTCATTCGCTCTACATCTTCATCTGTCAGTTCGCGTATGACTTTTGCGGGTGAACCTAGAGAAAGAGTATAGGCCGGTACTTTTTTATTTTCTGTTACGACAGAACCTGCTCCTATTAAAGCATATTCACCAATGTCAGCGCCGTTCAGTACAATAGCCCCCATGCCAATCAATGTACCGTTGCCTATCCGGCAGCCATGTATAATTGCACCGTGGCCTACCGATACATCATCTTCAACGATTAGCGGCTGATTGGCATTCACATGTCCGATAACGCCATCCTGGATATTCGCTCGCTTGCCAATCCGTATGGGTGCCATGTCTCCACGAAGCACTGCATTGAACCACACACTGGATTCAGCGCCAATCGTCACGTCTCCAATCAGCTTAGCGCCTTCTGCCACATATACGGAAGCATCAACAACTGGCAATATGCCTTGATAAGGTATGTACATTCGATAACATCCTCCCGATCGACCATTCCCACATAGCTCTAGCTGCAAATTCACTAGGCATAGGAAATTTTTGGCCCCATCGTATCAATGAGAATGCCTCTTGTCAACATCTAGCTGAATTTTGTCCTCATGCGCGACATAAACACTATCAATAATAAGCTGCCCTCTGCGAGTCGTCTGTATGACCGAACCATACTGCTCATCTTCACCGAATCGAATGACGCCTAGATGAACCAGCATCATAATAATTCGCTGTCTGAATACGGCCTGTGACGAATCGAAGAAGAATGGCCGCACGAACGGGAGTAGAGCCCGCTCCAAGGAATCTAACGTTGTCCACTGCTTGGTACATAACTGAATCCAATGCACGATGGATAACAAATTCGGAATCGCATTCTTGTACAGCTTCAACCAAAATCGATACAACGAAGCAGACGACTCTATCCCCCCGTTAGCGATACGCTCAATCCCCTTCGGTGTACAGCTTAACCGTCCATCGCCTTCCTCCAACCACCCTTGATAAAAGGCGTAGTCATATAAAAGCGACATACGGTTCGGATAATCATGGAATCTTCTCCCGTATCCAAATCTCCATTCACCACGGGCAATAGGGGCTTCTTGTACGCCAAAGTAATCGAGAAGCTGCTGCTGCGTTTTTTTGTACATAACACCTTCCGCATTCAGCAATACATTTCCGTCCACGATGAATTTCAGAAGCTGTAACACGTCCTCCGCCATTCTTCCATCTTCATCCCGATAAGAGGAAGGGGTATCCGTTTCTGTCAAATGCATCGCGAATGACTGTCTGAGTACATCAATTAATCTCATTTTCAAATCGCTCGGCACTTGGAACAAATACTTGGTTTGATGCGAGCAGCCATTGAACAGCCATCCACTATGCTTAAATTTAGATATCGTTTCACGTGGATGCGGCATTGACGTCACCGCCTGCTGTTCAGCACCAGCATGTTCTAAATCGAACTTTGTCTGCTGCACTCGAGCGATCAATTCCTCCAAGCTAAATGAAGCACGCTTATCAAACAAAATGGAGTTAAGGAACCTAAGCTCTTCAAGCGTCATCTCGTTCACATGCTGTTCGAACACATCCCTTCTGCCTAACACTGACAGAATGGACTGAATCAGCTCGTGCTTGGAATGTTCATTGCAGACGCACCCATAACGCTGAGCAATTCGAGTTAGTTGATTAATATCCGCGTAACTGAGCATATCCGCTAAATTCATGCATGACCTCCGTTTCCGTCAGACGTAATGTGCCGAATCCTCGATGTCCATTACTCATTATTGGAATATTTATCACATTTATTCACATTGTCGTAGAAAACATCGAATATTATATAACGGGAAGATTCTCCTCATAGCCCTCAGTCATTTGATCATGCAAACACAAAAAAGCAGTTCGCTTCACTTCACGTGAAGTCGAACTGCTTTTTATGATAGCTTTCATTATCGCGGTTTCGCTGTCAGATCCAGATGGCGAATATGCTCCACGCAATTATAGAGCAGCGGATACCAGCCTTCCGAACGTTTTTCTAATATTGAATAGGACAAGTTCCCAATGTGTCCTTGTCTGTCGCTTCCAAATAGAGCAATGTACAATTGAGCCAGCCAGCTCCCATGAGAGACTACTAAGAGATTAGATCCCATATGCTGATTCGCGATATGCTCTAGCGTTTGAACTGCGCGGTACTGAAGTTCTTCATCTTTTTCCTGGCCGAGATCCATCTTACGCCACCCTGAACCCCAGCGTTGCTCTCGCTCTTCCGGCGTCGTGCCTTCTACGAGACCATATGCTCGCTCACGCAGACCCTCTGCGGGTGACAGTAATGGAATTTGGAGTGCATCTGCCAGAATCGATGCAGTCTCTTCTGCTCGCTGTAATCCGCTTGATATGACATAATCGAATGGCGCAGTCTCTTGGACGAGGCGCTCTGCCAGCAGCCTTGCCTGTTCACGACCTGTTTCATTCAACGGTATATCCGTCTGTCCTTGTATTTTCCCCTGCGCATTCCAATCGGTTAACCCATGGCGTACCAAACCAATATGTTGTTTCATTGTTACTCCTTCTTAGTCATCCGTTATTGACGCACTCGTGTCAACCAGTTCAACAGCAGTAATGCAAACGTCACCCCAAACAATGACAATGCAATCCAATAATGAGGAATCGTTGGAACAACCCGCAATATTGTCGGTTCACTTACATTGCTTGCAACCGGCAATTCAATATCAAATGCATCAAGGCCAGAATGATCACTGCCTGCCAACGCAGTCGGCAGTATCCCACTAACTGCATGAATATTAGACTGTTCATTGCGAATAAGAAGGAAAACAAGAGCACAGAGGAACATGGCCATACAAAAAGCGATTATCCCCGCAATCACTTGACGTGAGCGCAGGGATAACGCATGAGAACGTCTATGTACAGGCATCAGCCAATCTTGTTCCTCATATATGCGATCCATAACGCGACTCGCTGCTGAGCTGCTCGCTTGTTCCGCATCAAGCTCTAACTCAACTTCATCTTCCATCCAATCCATGCTCGCAGACCATACTGCGAACTGCTCCGCACACGCTTCGCATCCTTCCAGATGTCGATCGATAGCTTCACGTTGCGGATCGTCAATAGGCATATCGACATAATCCGATATCCATTCGAGCGCTTCCGCACATTTCATGTTAGTTCATCCCTTCAAGACCAGGCTCCCTTATGTATGGTTCTAACTGGATCTTTACACTAGCTCGAGCCCGGAACAACAACGATTTAACCGAACTTACGGTTTGCCCTAATACTTGGGCAATTTCTTGATAGTCCAGTTGGTCGTATTCTCGAAGAATGAGAGCGGAGCGTTGTTTGTCAGGCAACTTGCTGATTGCCTCACGCACCAATTCTACCTTCTCATGCCGCAGCAATGCATATTCAGGCGCCGCTTCCTTCGGCGCTTCCGGAACGATTCCTTGCTCCTCATCAAGTGATACTTGAATGCTTCTCTGCTTACGAAGTTCGCTTAACACGGTGTTGCGCGCAATCGTATACAGCCAAGTCGAGAAAGAGGCATCTGATTCCCTGAACGTATGCAGGCTTCGGTATGCCTTGTAAAATGTCTCTGCACACAAATCTTCTGCCAACAGCTCCAACTGGGAATTTTTCAACATATGATAAATAAATGATAGCAATTTGCGTTGATAACGATTCATCAATTCCGCGAAACAGTCTGTGTTGCCGTCCTTGATCTCACGGATGATTTGGGAATCGGTCATGGATTCAAGTCCTCCTTGCTTTCCATATCCATCCCGATGCGCTACCTGAATGGTTATACTCTTGAAGTTAAAAAAAGTTGCGAATCGGAGAAAAATGTTATAAAAGCCTCTATAGGCCTAATGATACGTACTATGGGTATGATCCGTGCCATGAAAACATGACACTCGAGCTTTATCATTTCAAGTCGTATTTTAGCATAATAAAGTCGAAAATTGCTTAAAAATTTTTTAAGATTCAGATTTCATAAAAAATCACCCCCTCAGGAGTGATTCAAGCCAGTCTTACAACGCCGTATTCCGCTGTTTCATCGATTGATATGTCATACTAACAAAAATGATACAAGCCATTGCAATCACGAGTAATGAAATAAATTGAGAAGTCGAGAGCATGCCGACACTTCCACGAATAATATCACCACGGTAGAATTCGATGATAAATCGGCCAAGACTGTAGAGAAGCAGATACAGACTCGCAATGACACCAGCCGTCTTACTGCGCTTCGCTGCATAAAGTAGAAGGAAAAAAAGCGCAAAACTAAATCCACTTTCCATGAGCTGTGTAGGAATCAGTTTCACACCATTAGGCGCGATTTCGGATTCGTGAAACGTAATGCCGAACCATCCATTTGTCTCCTCTCCATAGCAGCACCCTGCCAAAAAGCATCCGATTCTGCCAAAGCCCTGTGCCAAGGCAATGGAAGGAACAAACAGATCAAGATGCTCCATGAAGGACAGACCCTTCACCTTACAATACACATAGCCTGCAAGCACGCCTCCAATAATCCCACCATAGACGACGAACCCCGATGACAAATCCCATATCATCTCGGGATGATCAATGAGATTATTGCCTTGGGTTATCCAAAATAAGAGCTTAGCTCCCATAAACCCGCCAAGCAGCCCCCAGAGCGTAATCGAAGATATATGGGAGCGCTCTATGCGCTTCTTCTCTGCTCGCCTAACCAATACTTGATATGCAGTAAAAATTCCAATTGCAATCATTAGTCCATATCCATATATGGTGATTGGGCCAATATGGAGCAGATCATTCTTCATCGCAACCCTCATCCTTTCCCCTTCATTCAAGCATATTTGTTGAGGCAGACATACATTTTATATCAGTGATGCTGCCCCCCTGCATTACTGGTACTTTTACACAATTATAGAGAGCCGAACACCTACCTGTCAAAAACCTAAACGAAGCTGTTTTTCAGCTGTTTATCCTTAGTTTATACTCTACTGCTACCAGGACGCTTAGCGCCAATTCCATTTCAAAACAAAAAAAATACCACTCCGATTGGAGTGGCTGCACACTTGTGCAATTCTATTGGATAGGAGTGGAGAGAAACCATACTGTACTGCTATTATAATGTATACGTTTTCATGACGTCAATAGGTTTTCGTAAAAAATTTTCTTCAATTCACAAATTTTTCCGTTAGATGAATATTTCATAACCTTTCGATTTTAACAGCTCCCTCGCACGATCCCAGTCATCCTGCTGCCGGAACGATAATCGGAGCACACCTGGCACATCTTCACGACTTTCAATAATTTGAACATTGCTCAAGTTAATGTGATGATTTCCCAACTCTGTCGCAATGCTGCCAATAATACCCGGATGGTCAGGAACATTCACGTACAGTTCATAAAGCGATTGAATTACACCTTTGCGGCGTTCCGGCATGCGACTGCGGAACTCGCCAGCCACAGTGAACTGCTGGATAATCCCTTCACCATCCTGACGCTGTAACATATCAATAAATCGTTCCGTAGACGCTTTCCAGTCCTGAAGTAAATGGAGAACAACATCCCTATTGTTAATCAAAATATCTCTCCAGATGACCGGATCGCTTGATGCAATGCGGGTAATATCCCGGAAGCCGCCGGCAGCGAGCAGTTCGTACAGCTCATTGCTCTCATTATAGGATCGTACTTGATTAACCAATGCTACAGCCACTACATGCGGCAAATGGCTGATTGCGCCAACCACTTCATCATGTTCCTCTGGATTCATCCGAATAATGTGCGCTTTCGTATAGCGGAGCAGAGATACAAGTCTGCTGTAAGCTTCTTCATCCGCCGAATCGTCAGGAGTGAGCACGTAGTAAGCATTTTCGAACAACAATGTCGTTGCCGCTTCAACGCCTGAACGCTCCGATCCTGCCATTGGATGCCCGCCTATAAAATGCACATCGTCCCATGAAAGAGAACGCGCGCAGCGTGCGACCGAAGCCTTGGTACTCCCCACATCAGTTACGATACAGCCTGCCTTAAGCGGTAAATTCCGCAAATCACTCAGCATCGATTCCAGCATTCCAACCGGACAGCATACGAATATGTAGTCCGCATCCTCTACCGCTTCGTGCAAGGAAGTCGTCGCTTCGTCTACAACGCCGCGCTGCACATACTTCTCTGTTGAAGACGGGCTCGGAGAGTAACCAACTACATGCATGCCAGGTCTATTTTTGAAACAGAGGGCGAGGGAGCCTCCGATTAGTCCCACGCCCAATATAGCTATCTTAGTTCTCATGAAGTCACCTTAATCTCGGCCAGCGCTTCCTCCAAGGCTTGAATCATTGCCTCATTTTCTTCTTGGCTGCCAATTGTAATACGTAAATGATTTGGGTATTTATGATGCCCCGCACGCGCTATAACGCCACGACGCAGGAGTGCGTTAAAGACTTCAATTGCAGAAAAGCCTACGTCAACCATAATGAAGTTGCCGTGAGCCGGGAAGCTCTCCAAATTCATACGCGCAAATTGCTGCTCTACATATTGAATGCCCGCTGCATTCTTCTGTCTGCAATCTTCAATGAACCCTTGGTCTTGAACGGCAGCCAATGCTGCTGCTTGTGCGAAGCGAGTCGTATTGAACGGTTCACGCACTTGATTAATTGTACGGATCACGTCAGCATGTCCAACCCCGTAGCCGATACGTAGGGACGCAAGTCCATAAATTTTCGAGAACGTGCGCAAAGACACGACATTAGGATAACGGCGAACCAGATCTAATCCATCACGGAAGGAAGGATCTGTCACGTACTCACAGTAAGCTTCATCCAATACAACCATGACATTTGCAGGCACTTGTGCAACAAACTGCTCCAATTCTTCCGCACTTACAATTGTGCCTGTCGGATTGTTCGGATTGCAGATCCATACGATCTTCGTCCGCTCGTTTACGGCAGCAAGCATTGCTTCCAGATCATGCGCTCCTTCTTTCAAAGGAATCTCTACTGTGACAGCCCCTTCAATCTCTGCGTTATGCTTGTATTGAGGAAACGTCTGATCTGCGATGACAATCTCATCACCTGGAATCAGGTACGCACGGCATATCATTAATATAACTTCATCGGAACCTGCGCCGAAAATCAATTGATTGTGCTCAACGCTCAAGTGTGCCGCAACAGCATCTGTCAGTGCTCTAGCCGCTCCATCGGGATAAATGCTCGTATTGTTCACTTCATTCAATATTGCTTGCTTCGCATGCTCAGAGGATCCGAACGGATTCTCGTTGGAAGCCAGCTTGATAATACGATCCAAGCCAAGCTCCCGCTTCACTTCATCAACAGATTTGCCTGGCTGGTATACAGGCAGGTGTACAACACTGTTCTTCGGCTGCATATGGGTACCACCTTTCTCATCTACATAGATCATTGCAAAAAATTAATGTTTTAATTGTCGCACAAAATCACAAATTTGCAAGATCCCTTCTTCAGATGAATCAGGATGCTCCAAAAGCGGCAGAGCTTCTTCAATGCGCCTTACAATGGCACTACCTACAATCACACCGTCGCAGCGTTTCGCAAAATGCTTCACATGCTCTGCTGTAGAAATGCCGAATCCGATCGCAATAGGAAGCTCTGTACTGCGTCGCACCAGTTCAATAAACGCATCTACTTGTGAGTCGAAAGTGTCTCTTACACCCGTAACGCCAAGCGAGGATACACAATAGATAAAGCCTCTTCCTTCTGCCACAATGGAGCTAACCCGAGATTCCGAAGTCGGCGCAACGAGTGGAATGAGATGAATGCCCATTCGATCAGCAGCTTCACGGACTTCATGACTCTCTTCATAGGGCAGATCAGGAATGATTATGCCGCTAATTCCGGCATCCCTAGCCTGGTGTAAGAAGCTGTCCAGTCCAAATTGCAGAACTGGATTATAATAAGTAAACAATACATAAGGAATTTGTGCACCTTGTTTCCTAGCCTGAGCTGCAATGCGCAGTCCATCAGCGATCGATACATGATTGCGCAACGCGCGTGCCGATGCTCGCTCAATAACCGGACCGTCAGCCATCGGATCGGAATACGGTATGCCAAGTTCAATAATGTCTGCACCGGCTTGCTCCATCTGCAGAAGAAGCCGAAGAGTGATTTCACAGGTTGGATCACCTAGCGTTATAAATGGCATCAATGCGGACTTGCCCTGTGCTTGTAAAGTACGGAATGTATCATCCAGTAAATTGCGGCTCGCTAGTGTCTGACTCATAGCAGTTCCTCCCCCAATCTCTCCATAATGGTGGCAACGTCTTTGTCCCCACGGCCTGACAAACAAATCACAATTAGATCATCCTTATTCATGCCAGGTGCTGATTTGATCGCCTGCGCAATCGCGTGTGACGATTCCAGTGCGGGTATAATGCCTTCTGTACGGGTAAGAAGCTGCAGCGCATCCATGGCTTCATCATCTGTAACAGGCACATACGATGCTCGTTCCGAATATTTCAAATAGGCATGTTCTGGCCCTACTCCCGGATAATCCAATCCAGCGGATATGGAATGTGCCGGCTGAACTTGACCAAACTGATCTTGAAGCAGATAGCTCATCGATCCTTGGAAAACCCCTGGTGTCCCAAGTGTCATCGTAGCCGCATGATAAGGGGTATCAATTCCTTTGCCTGCTGCCTCAACCCCAAGAAGTTGAACCGACTCATCCTGCAAAAACGGATAGAACATCCCCATGGAGTTGCTCCCTCCGCCAACAGCAGCGATCAGCAGATTCGGCAAACGTCCTTCTAATTCAAGGATTTGCTTGCGTGTCTCATCTCCAATAATTCGTTGGAAATCCCGCACAATCATCGGATACGGATGCGGCCCCACAACGGAGCCGAGAATGTAGAATGTGTCCTGCACATTGCTGACCCAGTAGCGCAGCGTTTCATTCCCTGCATCCTTCAGCGTTCTTGTACCTGACATCACAGGCACAACCTCTGCACCGAGGAGCTTCATACGGAACACATTCAGGCTTTGACGCTTCATGTCCTCTTCACCCATAAATACTTTGCACTCCATGCCCAGCAGCGCTGCTACTGTTGCGGTGGCAACACCATGCTGTCCCGCCCCTGTTTCTGCAATCACCTTCGTCTTGCCCATACGCTTGGCTAATAAGGCTTGACCGATGGTGTTGTTGATTTTATGGGCACCGGTGTGGTTCAAATCCTCACGCTTCAAATAAATCTTGGCTCCGCCCAGCTTCGCAGTAAGCCGCTCTGCATAATAGAGTGAAGTAGGTCGCCCTGAGTACTGAGTCAGCAGCTTGATCAATTCTGCTTGAAATTCTGGATCCTTCACATGTGTACGATAAGCCTCTTCCAGTTCCAAAAGCGCACTCATCAATGTCTCGGGCACAAAACGGCCTCCAAATGGTCCGAATCTGCCTTTTTCGTCCGGTAGAACCGTTGTCGCTGCTGCTGTTGCTGTCGCACTACTCTTTTCCATGCTCATTTCCCCTCACCCTTTCGATAAACTCCTCAACCTTGGATATATCTTTTACTCCATTTGTTTCAACACCACTCGATACATCAACGCCATCTATATCGTACTCTCTCACAACTAAACCGACATTATCAGCAGACAATCCGCCAGCAATATAGAGAGGGAGCCTTAATGAAGCCAATTGGTCTGCATAAGATGGGATTACCGTCCAGTCGAACACTTTGCCAGAACCACCTCCCTGAATCGGACAATGTGTATCTAGCAGGACAACATCTGCATATTGGACATCCAACTCATATGCCGCCGCAGCTGCTGCTATAGACTGGCGAGGTTGGCGCTCGTCATCACGAATGATAGGAACCGTCCTCCATATTTGAACATCATAGTGATCCTTCATCCATTTCAACAATGCCGTATCGCCCTTCCCATGGAGCTGAACACTTGTTAGCGGCACTTCATCCAGCACTTGCTTCAGTTCTTCACGAGTTGGATTCGCGAACACACCTACTAGGTCTGGAAGTGCGTCTCCTTCCTCTCTCAGCTTCAACAGCCACTGCTTAACGTGAGACGGCTGCACCTGTCTTCGACTCGGTGCGAAGACGAATCCAATATGATCTGGTCTCAGCTTGACAACTCGACGCGTCATCTCGAAATTCATCAGACCGCATATTTTCACTTTCGTTGCACGAGCAGCACATGAACGTGCACTCGCTATAGATGACGCTTGTTCCCTCGATGCTTCGACTTCCATATCTTCTTCACTCCTTACGTCTGTTTACGAAGCAGTGTTCGAATTTAGAAGACCGCTCATCAAATGCTCTACTGCATCCTTTACATTGTCTTGTCTCATGAAATGTTCCCCTACCAGCACCGCATCGACATGCAGCTCATCCATGCGACGGAGATGCTCCGGAAGATGGATACCGCTCTCGCTGACTAAGATACAATCTGACGGAGCCAAATGGCGAATACGATGGGTCTGCTCGATATCGGTCTCGAACGTATGCAAGTTTCGATTGTTGATGCCGACTAACTTGATTCCTTCAATTCTGCCTACACGCTCCATTTCAACTTCATCATGGACTTCCACGAGAACGTCCATGCCAAGTTGTCTAGCTGTTCCGTGCAGATGCTGTAATTGGTCGTCACTCAAGATCGCTGCAATCAGCAGGATTGCATCCGCACCTATTAATCTTGCTTCAAGCACTTGAAGCTCATCGATAATAAATTCCTTCCGCAAAATCGGCAGTTCTGTCAGCGCACGCACCTGCTGCAGAATGTCATTGCCGCCTTGAAAATATGCGCGATCTGTAAGTACAGACAATGCATCAGCACCTGCCGCCTCATATCCAGCTGCAATCTCAGCGGGATTGAAATGCTCGCGAATCAACCCTTTGGATGGCGATGCCTTCTTTACTTCAGCAATCAAGGCAACCGAACGGTTCTTATTTACAGTAAGTGCCCCAATGAAGGAGCGGCAAGGTGAAAGCGCTGCTGCCTCCAGAATTGCTTCGTTCCGATTCATCATTCGTCTAAGCGCTTGTATCTCTTCTTCCTTCGTTCGTACAATCCGTTCAAGAAACATGACTTAGCCCTCCTGTTGCTGCGATCCATTGCTCAAGCTTCTGATTCGCCAGCCCATTATCGATTGCTTCAGCTGCAATCCGCACGCCTTCTGCAATGGAGCTCGATTGTCCCGCAACGTAAATACATGCGCCCGCATTTGCAAGAACAATATCGCGATGTGCGCCTTGCTCCCCGCGAAGCAGACCTCTTATTATTTGCGCGTTCGTTGCGGCGTCTCCACCCAGCACACTAGTCAACGGCTGCGTGTGTAGACCAAGCGCCTCGGGTGTAATGGTATATGTGAATACTTCTCCATTTTTCAGTTCACTAACTTGAGTTGGTGCCGACAGGCTGATCTCATCCAATCCATCTTCACTCGCAACAACGAGCGCACGCTTCAACCCCAATTCACGCAATACGGATGCGATCGTCCCCGTCTTCGTGCGATCATAGATCCCAAGGACTTGCCGATCAGCTCCCGCTGGATTCGTCAACGGGCCAAGCATGTTGAATACGGTGCGTATCCCTAGTTCCTTGCGTGGTGCAGCCGCATGTTTCATTGCAGGATGATAGACTTGCGCGAACATAAAGCAGATGCCGATTCGTTCCAAGCACTGTGCAGCTTCCTCACTCGTCAGCTGAATATTTACACCCAGCGCCTCCAGTACATCCGCACTCCCCGAGCGACTGGAAGCCGATCGGTTGCCATGCTTCGCAACCCGCACGGATGCGGATGAGGCGATGATGGCAGCAACTGTGGAGACATTCAACTTATGAATGCCCGATCCGCCTGTTCCACATGTATCAAGCAGGCGCTCATACGAAGTGACCACTTGATGGGCGCGGCTGCGCATCGCTTCAGCAAAGCCCGCAATCTCATCAACTGTCTCCCCCTTCAAACGCAGACCTGCAAGCAGTGCTCCAATCTGAGCCGAAGTCGCATGGCCATCCATAACATCTGCCATTACATCCCTCGCTTCTGAGCGGCTTAAGTGATGCCCTGACAGCACTTGACCAAGCGCCTCCTTCATGAGTGCACTTCCGATTACAAGTTGGCTCGTCATCCTAATTTCCTCCCTTCGGCGACGGGAATCGAAGCAGCCCGTTCTTCCGTTCCGATATAATAGTCCCAGTTCGCCGGCATCATCGAAGTATAGGATGCCGCGTATCCAACCGCACTTCCCTCAGCTGCGTTCGTTAGCTCGCTCTCATTAGCATAGCCCTCTTGCCCTTCAGCACCACCTTCGCTGCCGAACATCTCTTCTGTCATCCGAATTGCCAGCAGCAATGCTTTCGCCTTGTTAATCGTTTCTTCGTATTCCATTTCCGGAACCGAATCCCATACAACACCAGCACCAGCCTGCACGTAAGCACGGCCTTCTCGGAAAATAATCGTACGTATCGTAATACAGGAATCCATATTCCCATTGAATCCTAAATATCCGATAGCGCCCCCATATATCCCACGTGACTCTTCTTCCAACTCTGCAATAATCTCCATTGCACGAAGCTTCGGCGCTCCGGACAATGTACCTGCTGGCAAGCAGGAGAGGAAGGCATCGAAGAAATCCTTGTTCTTGCGAAGCTTGCCAGAAACGTTAGATACAATATGCATGACATGGGAATAACGCTCAACATTCATGTACGTATCACAGCGCACGCTGCCGAACTCGCATACGCGGCCGAGATCATTCCGCCCGAGATCAACAAGCATCACATGCTCGGCTCGCTCCTTCTCATCCTGCATCAGATCTTCTTCCAGCGCTGCATCAACTTCAGCTGTGGCGCCACGTGGTCTTGTTCCTGCAATCGGCCTCGTCTCTACCCGCTCATCCTTAATACGCACAAGCATCTCTGGAGAAGTGCCGACAATCATGTCGTCCTCTGTCTTGAGCACATACATATACGGGGAAGGATTAGTCATTCTCAGCACCCGGTACACATCAAGCGGGTCTGCTTGTGTCTGCCGATCGAAGCGCTGTGACAGCACCACTTGAAAGATATCTCCTGACCGAATATATTCCTTGGCTCGATTCACCTTCGCAACGAATGATTCCTTCGTCTCCGAGGATCGAACCCCCTGCAGTACCTCTTCAGCCGCAGATGCTGCCGTTGCTTGCTGTACCGGTCGGGTGTTGCTCACTAGAGGTGCTGTCAACTTCATTTGCAGGCTGCGCAGTTTCTTTCTCGCTTGCTCGTAGCGATGCCGTATCACATCTGCCGAACTCCCTGGTTCCACATGAATATTCACAATAAACTGCATTTGCTGCTTCATATGATCGAAGGCAACAAGCTGATCGCAGAACATAAATCGGATGTCGTCCATTTGCAGCGTGTCGTACTTATGACGCGGCAGGCGTTCATACTGCTGAACCAAATCGTAGCCGAAGCAGCCAATTGCCCCTCCTGTCATTGGAGGAAGTCCATCTAGTGCAGGGCTTCTATATTTATGCATCAATTGCTTCATCATCTCGATTGGGCGCTCTCGCACCTCGGTGATATGGCCATGCTCTATCTTCCGCAATCGTCCACTCTTCCCTTGAAGGAGCAAGAACGGATCCGTTCCGATAAAGGAATAGCGGGCCCATTGGACGCCACCCTCCACACTCTCCAACAAAAAAGCATATGGTTCATTGCGCAATCTTTGAAATAATCGAATTGGGGTTTCGGTATCAGCCATCATCGTCTCGGCAACAGGTATGACATTATACTGCCGGGCTAGATGGATTACTTCGTCCAATTGGGGATACATCGCTTTCCACTCCTTTCAACTTCGTTATGCAGCCGTTACGACGATTACATACCGCGTGATGAACGAGAGCGTCTACCAACCATTTCTTATTCACTTGTTTACGCTTGTTGCAGTGCCTTATCAGAATCAGGCGAATCACGAATGAAAGACACTGCTGAAAAATAACGTGTACGAATAAAAAAAGCCTCTGCGCAAGGCAGAGGCTTGTTGGTATACGATGAAATTGTGGATGAGTAATTCAATTCATGAGGATATGGATCGCCTTATATAAGGCCTCCCATTGTGCCGCTGCAATAAATCAATGTACAGCAAATACAATAGGCGCTAGCCTATATAGACATGATGTCCATATTCTATCTCGTCTCAGCTCAACTCATCTCAATCTCAAACTCAACTCTGCTCAACTATGCTGATATCAATATAACCGGAAATGTCGGCTTCGTCAATCCAGCAAACTAAATTTCAGACATAAACGATCTTCAGATTGGGTTTCCCACATCTCTATTTACTAGACAAATCAGGTCTCAGAGCTATCGCCTCATTCAAGTAGACATGGCGAATCTCGTGTTGCTCCTTGTCCGTGTTGATCGTTACCATTAGGCGGATGCACAAAGGCAGACTGCCCTTCACTGGAATTTCAATGGCACACATGAGTGGCACTAGATCCCAGCCTTCCATGGCACGTATCGCACGTGCTGGAAAAGTAGCATTCAAATCCTCTGTCATCGTGATCCAAATATTTGCGATCTGTTCAGGTTGAACCGTATTTTGCGCAACTATCTCCTGGAGCAGCTTCGTAGTCGCATGCAGAATCTCTTCTGCATCGTTGCGGGTTACCGTAGTTGCTCCGCGAATTCCTCTTGCATACATGGTCACGCCTTCTCTCCTTTCAACTCCTCGATGATATCTCGTACTAGGCTGACCGGTACATCCTTGCGAATTTCTACATGACCGATTGCAGTAGGCACAATAAATACGGTGTGCCCTTCCTTAAATTTCTTGTCATGCATCATGGCTTGAATAATATCATCCGAATTCATATGCTGTGGCACTGCCACCGGCAGGCCGTATTTCTTCAATATCGCTTCTGTTCGAACAGCAATCTGCTTATCTTCACCCAACCGCTCAGCAAGACGCGCAGAACCAACCATTCCAATTGAGATGGCTTCGCCATGCAGCAATTCTCCGTAGCCGGCAACTGCCTCTAGAGCATGGCCAATCGTATGTCCCAAATTTAATATCGCTCTTAGATCATGTTCACGTTCATCTTGAGAGACGACCTGCGCTTTAATCGCGCAGCCCTTAAGCAATCCATACGTGAGTGCTTCCTCATCCTTAGCCAGCAAGCGTTCAGCTTGTGCTTCGAACCATGCTGTAAACTCTTCATCCCAGATAAGGCCATGCTTAATCATTTCAGCCAGTCCTGCGCGGACTTCCCGATCAGGAAGCGTAAGCAAGGTCTCTGTATCGTACAGCACCATTTCTGGTTGATGGAAAGCCCCGATAATATTCTTGGCGAACGGATGGTTAACCGCAACCTTGCCGCCGACACTGCTGTCATGAGCCAATATCGTCGTAGGCACCTGAATGAAGCGAATTCCTCGCATGTAAGTTGCCGCCACATAACCTGCCAAATCCCCGACTACGCCACCGCCGAGGGCGACGATGGAAGAATGGCGATCACAGCCCGCATCAAGTGCTGCAGTGATGCACTGTTCGTACACCTGCAGCGACTTGGAGGATTCACCAGCTGCTACTACAAAGGAAGAAACCTGATAGCCAGCCTCACGCAGTGCTGCTTCCGTGCGCTCTAAATATAGCGGAGCCACATGATCATCCGTGATGATCACAATTGGACTGCGAGTGGGAATGCTGCGCATTTGAAATGCCTCACCGATTCGACCGAGAAGACCACTGCCAATCCAAATTGGATAAGAGCGTTCTCCTAGTTCAACAGTAAGCTCTGCTGCATCTAAAGTGAGATTTTTGCTCATGACGTTCCCCCCTTTTAATATCGGGACACTTGTTCCAAATAGTGCTCATAGTTGGCGCGAATTTCTTCCATCGAATCGCCGCCGAACTTCTCCAGGAACGCCTTCGCAACTTCCCAAGCGACTACATGCTCCATGACAACACTCGCAGCCGGCACTGCACACGCATCTGAGCGTTCCACTTGTGCAGTGAACGGCTCCTTCGTATCGATATCAACACTGCGCAATGGCTTATAAAGGGTCGGAATAGGTTTCATAACCCCACGCACGACGATTGGCATTCCGTTCGTCATACCGCCTTCGAAACCGCCAAGTCGGTTGCTAGCTCGTGTATATCCCGTTTCCTCGCTATATAGAATTTCATCATGAACTTGTGATCCGCGCAGTTGACCTGCCTCGAAGCCAATACCGATCTCAACACCTTTGAAAGCATTGATCGACATCACTGCTTGCGCAATGCGTCCATCCAGCTTGCGATCATATTGCACATGGCTGCCTAGTCCAACCGGCAGCCCCTCCACGATGCACTCGACAATACCGCCGATCGAGTCGCCTTCGCCTTTGATTTGATCGATGTACGCTTCCATCTTCTTCTCCGTATCGGTATCGACCACACGAACAGAAGAAACCTCCGTACGTTCAATAATCTCGTCAACTGACAAATTGTGAGCAGGAGCTTCGATTTCACCAATGCGAATAACTTGTCCTGCAATCTTGACGCCGAATGCTGCAAGGAACTGGCGCGCTACTGCACCCACAGCTACGCGAGCAGCTGTCTCCCTAGCGCTTGAACGCTCCAATACATTGCGCAGATCTTTCAATTGATATTTCAAGCCTCCGTTCAGATCCGCATGACCTGGACGCGGGCGATGAACACGACGCTTCTCTTCATCTGTCCCTTCAATCGGCTCCACATTCATAATATTCGTCCAATGCTTCCAATCGTTGTTCTCCACTACAATAGCAATTGGAGCACCTGTCGTACGTCCATGACGCACACCGCCGACGATCGTTGCTGTATCTTTCTCAATTTGCATACGTCTGCCGCGGCCATACCCCTTCTGGCGGCGATGAAGTTGGAAATTGAGTTGCTCGAAATCAATAACCATGTTGCTAGGCATCCCTTCAACAATGGCAGTTAGCTGCGGTCCGTGTGTTTCTCCTGCAGTCAAATAACGTAGACTCACAAGTTGCTCCCCCTTTAACTGTGATGCTGTAAATGGCTAAAACCCTTAACTTTTTTCTCATTATAGTATAGGAGGCAACGTTTGACAAGAAAACAAAACGCGCCCTTGCCGCTTTGTTTCAAGCATTAGGGCGCATCTTTCGTTATCGACGTGTAGTCTGTCTATGTTCAATTTAGCCATTCGATGGTATGTAATTCCAGTATGACTGAAATAGTCGAATACAGTCTTTACGTTCAAGCAGCTATAATTTCCGATAGAAGAACGTCTCCATCGTTTCAAGCTGATACTGCTGTGGATTGAATATTTGCTCTGTGCTTCCGACGAACAATACCCCACCTGGCTTAAGCGCATTGGCAAACTTTCGATACAACTCATGCTTCGCTTCTTCCGTAAAGTAAATCATCACATTTCGGCAAATAATCAAATCATGCTGAGTAGCAAAAGTATCGGTTAATAAGTTCTGCTTGCGGAATCGAATCGATTTCTTCAAGCGATCAATGATATGAAAACTGTTCGACTGCTGCATAAAGTACTTTGACTTGAATGATGGGGGAACGTCTTTCAAAGAGCGCTCAATATAGGAAGCTTGCTGTGCTCTTGCAAGTGCATTCTCGTCAATATCCGTAGCTGAGAGTTCTGTCCGATCAAGCAAGCTCATATCATCGAGAATCATCGCTAGTGTGTAAGGCTCCTCACCCGTCGAGCAAGCGGCACTCCAGCACTTCAGCTGGCGCGTTCGCTGCGACAGCTCTGGAAGCACACGAGTGCGCAGGGTATCCCAACGCAGTGGATTACGCCAAAATTCAGATACATTGATCGTCATACGATCCAGCATTTCATCAAATAACGAAGAATTAGCACTCATCGCCTTGGCATAGGAGGCAAATGTCGAGTAGCCATTCTTCATTCGTAACGTAGACAAGCGTCTACGCATCTGGGTCTCCTTATACTGTGATAAATCGATGCCTGTAGTTGATCGGAAATATTGGACAAAATCCGCATAATCTTGATCATCTCCATGATCCACGGGTGCCCCTTGGCCGAATCCGTTAGCAGCAGGGAAAATGGTGGCTGCATCCCATAAGGTCGTCTTGCGCTCTGACAATTGTGCTCACACCTTCTAAGTTCGTATATATGCTGCAACTGAGTTCCTGATCGACAACAAGCATAGCCCAAGATCGCTCAGCAACACCGCAACATAAAAAAACACGGTCGAATATTACTATTCGCCGCGTTCTTCCATAGTCCTGCCCTATGTAAGCTCTTACATCAGAAATCAAAAAAATAATTATTATGTTTCTGCGTGTGTGAGCCGCGCTCATGGCTGCCGATTAAATCCATGGCTCCAATGCCCGCTCGTAACGAAATGAATCCACTTCTGAGAATAAGTTTGCGATTTCACGTTCAGCACTCTCTGGTGAATCCGAACCGTGAACCACATTGAAGTTCGTATGACTTGCATAATCTCCGCGTATCGTCCCTGGTGCAGCTTCAGTCACTTTCGTCTTGCCGATCATCAAGCGTGACAAGCTGATAACATCGTCACCTTCCCATATCATAGCGAATACTGGACCTGAGGTAATAAAATCGACCAGTTCGCCAAAGAAAGGCTTTTGTGCATGTTCTGCATAATGATGTTCAGCTTGTTCACGCGAGACTTGCATCAATTTTCCAGCTACAAGTTTAAAGCCCTTCCGCTCAAAGCGACCTACTATATCTCCTATGAGGCCTCTTTGTACTCCGTCAGGTTTGACCATGATGAATGTGCGTTCCATACGATCACTCCTACTCAAATGTGAAGTCGTCCAACACACGCATTATACCAGATTTTTCTTCAAATGGCACTCGATTTTTTCACCATAGTTCAAATCAATGATTACGATTTGCAATAAAGTAAGCAATATCGCGCAGGTTGCGGCGAGCACGGATGTTAGGCAGATGTTCTAATACCGCAAGCGCCTTCTCGATATACCGATTTGCTATCTCTTCAGCCCGCTTAATACCATCACTTTGGCGAATCATATCGAGCGCAGCAGATACATCTGTATCTCCATTTCGCTCACGGATACGTTCAATTTCACGAAGAAGAGACTCGCGAAGCTTCGTGTCCTGCAGCGCAAATATTACTGGAAGCGTCAAATTCCCTTGACGAATATCATTCCCTGGCGGCTTGCCTATTTGCTCTTCAGTACCGGTTAAGTCAAGCACATCATCTCGAATTTGAAATGCCATGCCCACATTGTAGCCAAAGCGATACAGCGCATAACCAATCTTCGGCTCTGCATGTGCGGCAATTGCCCCCAACTGACAGCTAATCGCAATCAGCAACGCTGTCTTTCGACGGATCCGAAGCATATATTGACGGATCGTCTGCTTTGTATTGAAGAAGTCACGAATTTGCTCCATTTCACCGATGCACATTTCAACCATTGCTTTGGAAAATATGCGATGAATCTCTGGCTGCTTCAATTCTGTAGCTACAACCAGCGCTTGGCCATACATATAATCGCCGGCATACATAGCAACGCGATTATCCCATTTGGCCTTAACTGTCAGTTGCCCTCTCCGAGTTTCAGCGTCATCAATGACATCATCATGCACGAGTGAGGCCATATGAATTAATTCCAGGGGAACAGCAACGCGCTTCAACTGTTCTATATCGTATGTACCGAATTTCCCTGCAAGCAGAACGAATACCGGACGTATTCGCTTCCCGCCCGCCTTCAGCAGATGCAGCGACGCTTCCGTAAGGAGCTCGTGATCGGAGCGGATGTTCCGCTCCAATTCACGTTCAATATACGCTACATCTTGTTTCATTGTCGCATAAATGTCCCACAGTTTCATGCCTTCACCTAACCAACTGTATTTTCCGACCCAAGTTCCAAGTGAACCTCAAGATCAATAAGTCCCAACTCAATTGCAATTTAAAAATACAGACACGAAAAGATAAAAGATCGGCCACATGTTTGTGTTATCCATTCGGCCGATCCGAATCTTCGGCAGTCTGTACTTCCGAATTCCCCCACCTTGTAAACAACTGGTGATCGATATCCATGCAGTCCAACACCTTGCCGACAAGGAAATTAATGATGTCATCCAGAGTCTGCGGATGATAATAAAATGCAGGCATCGCCGGCACAATACGTACACCCATATTCGCAAGCTTCAGCATATTCTCCAAATGAATCGCATGCATCGGCGTCTCGCGCGGAACGATTAGAAGCGGACGGCCTTCCTTCATCATAACGTCAGCAGCTCGCCCCATCAAATTATCGGAAGCGCCGTGTGCAATCGATGATAAGGTTCCCATGGAGCACGGCATGATCACCATGCCGTGCACCCGAAATGAACCGCTTGCTATGCTTGCCCCAATATCCTGGTTCGGATGATACGTAACCCGATGCGCCAAATCGCCGAATGCCAGCTCAATCGCTTGCTGACGCTTCGTAACATTCCATCCGAGTTCTTCCTTTAGTACGCGCCATCCAGCATCTGATACGATGAGATGAACCTCATAATCGGCTTCCAACAGACATTGAATCAATCGGACACCGTATATAGCACCACTTGCTCCTGTAATACCAACTACGTAATGCTTGCGAGATGCAGCACTCATTACTTCATCACCACCATGTCAATAAGCGTGAAGCAAAATACAACGATGCTGAGCACACCGTTCATCGTGAAGAAGGCTGTGTTCAGCTTGCTCAAATCGTACGGCTTCACAAGCATATGCTCATAAATAAGCAGGGCACTTGCAATAACCGTACCTATGATATACCACCAGCTTAATTGAGTTAAAAATAATAGCAGTATAAATCCAAACGCTGTAGCAATATGGAAGCCTCTTGCAATCCAGAGTGACTTCGCAATTCCGAAACGTACCGGAATCGACTTCAAGCCTTCCTTCTTATCGAACTCATAATCCTGGCACGCATAAATAATATCGAACCCGGTAGTCCAAAACGCAACGGTTAAATAAAAGGTGAGAGCTGCCCAATCGATTCCATTCGTTACAGCCACCCATCCTCCGAGCGGTGCCAATGCAATCGTAAGTCCCAGCACAACGTGGCATAGCCATGTGAAGCGCTTGGTAAACGAATAAAATACTAACATAAAGACGGCAACCGGAAGCAAGTATACAGATAATGGCTCCAGATTAGCCGCTGCCCAAAATAAAAGACCGAACGACACGGCCGTAAATAACAGTACTTCTCCTGCCTTCAGCAATCCTGCGGGTATTGCTCGATTTGCAGTTCTTGGGTTCTTCGCGTCGATGGCAGCGTCAATTAACCGATTGAGCGCCATTGCCGCGCTTCGAGCTCCGAACATCGCCATGAGGATCCATCCCCATTCAGGGAGCGTTGGGAAGCGTTGATGAACAACCATTCCTCCCAGCAGTGCGCCCATAAACGCAAATGGAAGAGCAAATATCGTATGCTCGAACTTAATCATTTCTAAGAAGATACGTACTTTTTTAAGCATGACCATTCCCCTTCGTCCCGATGTGAAGAGCGGCAATGCCACCGAAGAACGAATACGCTTGTACGCGATCAAGTCCATTAACTCTAAACATCTGTTCTAGCTCCTTGCGGCCCGGGAACGTAACAAGCGACTCTGGAAGCCACTTATACTGCTCATACCGCTTCGCAATCAGCTTGCCAAGCAATGGAAGCACATGGCGGAAGTAGAAATAATAAATGCCCTTGAACGGCTGCCATGTTGGCTTGCTCAGTTCAAGACACACAACTTGTCCACCCGGCTTGACCACTCTGCGCATTTCACGAATGACTTGCTCAAAATCCGGAACATTGCGCAAACCGAAACCAATCGTCACATAGTCAAAGCTGTTGTCGGGGAATGGAAGCTCCATTGCATTTCCTTCAACAAGCTCAATTTGGCTGTGCAGGCCTGTTTGATCCACCTTCTTCTGACCTACCGCCAGCATATTCGAACTGAAGTCCAGCCCTGTAATCTTGCCTGTGCCGCTCGCTTGCGCCAACTGAATCGTCCAGTCACAAGTTCCACAGCACAGATCAAGCGCTGTCTCCCCCTGCTTCATGTCCATCTTGCGCATCGTGAAGTTGCGCCAAGCCTTGTGACGTCTGAAGCTCAGTATATCATTCATAATATCGTACTTCGGAGCTATGCTCTGAAATACTTCTTGAACATAATGTTCTTTGGTCTTGCCAGTCTTAGGCGAATGTGTCTCCACGATCTGTCACCTATTCCTTTCTTCGCCGAACGTATCGCCGATCTATTGGAGGTTGAACGCTCACTATCATTTACAGACGAGGTAAGGCAAGAAATGTGTCAAGACGTTGTCTGGTGCTCTCATCAAGCGGCAATGTCACCGCTAGCGTATGCAATTTATCCCGTGATACACGAACTTGATAAGCCAGCTGCTCCCTCACCTCATACTTGGACATGAGCGCATTCCAGAGCATCTCGTCAACCAATTTCTGCTTCAATTTTCTTCTTTCCTCATCCGTGCCTTGCTGCCATACATGCCAGTATGACCAGCTGCCTTCGAATCGTTCGAAATGATCCGCTCGCTCTTGTTCTCTTTCTAGTACTTCGAGCTCTGTCAACGAATCAAGCAGTTCCTCCCATGTGGAGATGTCTTCTTGATTCATCTGAGCGTTGAAGGACTGGAACAACGACTTCTTCAGTGTAACGCTCGCCCGCAAATATTCTTCTGCGGTCATTGTCCAATGCTTCATCTTGTCCACCATCGTCATCTTCAGACGATTAATATCGCATACGGATTGGCTCAAAGCCCTTACCGTATCAATCTGACCTTGCTGCGCAAGCAGGTTATAGAAGCGACTGCTGAAATAGTCTCCAGCCAATACTTTCAGCTGCCTTGAACGCAAGTTGCGGTCGTTATGCTGCACCGCTGCCAGTTCAATCGTATCATGCGTGTCTAATCCAACCTGCACGAGCGATGTAACTAGCGCAAATAATTCACTATGTTCCGCTATTGGCTTACTGCGGTTTAAAAAGGCGAACATCAGCTCCACTCTTGCGTTAGGAAACGCAGGCAGTTCCGTGTGCGCCTGGATCATGTCATGTTCAACATACCGCTTAGCCAATTGCGAGATATGATAACCATTCATCTGCTGCCTCCGACTGTACCGGTTAGTCATCCTTACGGATGTCGCAATCTAAATCATTATAGCATATGTTTAAAGTGATAGGACAACATTTCTTCGTTCTCCTATTTCTTAGGACCAAGACCCTTACTCTCATCTGACTGCCGGAAACTGACGCTCCCAATGCGGTGTATAAATAATCCGCCATGCTTCTTCAAGCTCCTTCGGCATTGTTCCTTTCGATTTCTGGAGAAGCTTCAAACTTTCCACGTCTACTTGAGAACGCTGCGCATCCATACCAAGCAATACATATCTCTTTTTAGCCATGTCATCCTGTATAACGACACGGAGCTGCAGACGTTCGACATTGCTTGTTTGTATGAAGGCGAAGCGAAGAAGCTCATGGATATCATGATAAATAATTTCTGGATGGACAATTGTTGCAGCCACTTTTACATCAATCACCAGTTTATCTGACTCCCAAGTAACCCGACTAAACTTCAATTGAAGTGGAAGCTCTGATAAATAATCCACGATCTCCTCGGAATTGAGCTTGACCATGCGAGGTGAAGGGGTAAATACAGCCACATCTTTATTTGCGTCAGGCTTCTGCTCACCCAGTGAATACAATAGCCCTAATCCTAGCGGAAGCATAATCGTAACGCAAAGCACGATGACCAGAGTTCTATAGCGATGCATATTCTTCATTCTGAACCTTGCACCTCCACATATTGTAGATCAAGTCAACACTCCAGATAAAAGACAGTGTCGACGTTCCAGAGTATGTCCATACCTCATGTCTATAATGAAAAAAAGCAGGCTATGCCTGCTTCCCTCATGAAAACAAAAAATTTCATTCCTATTCGTCTGTATCGGTATGAATTACACCGTGTTTTGTCATAACAACTGCTTTGCCGCGAATTTTAATTGCGGACGTATGATCCGTGAACTGGGCGACAAGCACTTCATTCTTGTCCAGCTTCTCCGTATGATGAAACTTCGTATCTGTTCCGCGTGTCAGACCGATCACCTGAACTCCCTGATCTTTGGCCTTTATTACGATAAAGTCATTTTGTGTTTCCAACTGCTTGACCTCCTTGCATATGTATTGGCTTCCTTGCAGCGTCAACCATGTGAATCACCATTCTTCGGGCATACTACTAGTGTAGCACGTTTCATCTAAAAGGAGCTAATGCGATGCACCCAGCACATTTACAATCTAACCAGCTACAGCTGCTTCAGCAGTGGGAAGAGCAATTAAGTCAAGTAAGTGGTCAGCGTATTGTACTGGTCGCCTACAGCGGCAGTGCACAGAGCTCTAGAGCAGCTAAGAGTAATCTAGAGCATCCTACTCCACAACTTCCCCTCTGAAAAGGAGCAGAAGCCGCGACATTCATGTCGCGGCTTCTACCTCACTTGCGTTCCCCTATTAGACAAAAGTATGTAAGTTCACTTATTTGATGCCATCTTTAAGTGCTTTGCCTGGTTTGAACGCAGGGATTTTGCTTGCAGGAATTTCAATCTCCTCGCCCGTTTGCGGGTTACGGCCTTTGCGTGCGGAACGTTCGCGCACTTCAAAGTTACCGAAGCCTACCAATTGGACTTTGTCGCCGTTCTGAAGTGCAGTCGAAATCGCTTCGAATACAGCATCAACTACTTTCGTCACATCTTTCTTCGACAATTCCGTAGCCTCTGCTACTTCAGTTACCAATTCAGATTTATTCATTCTGTTCACCTCCTGATTCAAGTATGCATCGTTATCCATTTTCTTTACTGTTTCTCTAGAATTTATACCTTATCATCAGCAAAACAGTTCAATACGATATCCAATCTGCTGCCAAATCGGTTCACAGAACAAATTTATAGTAATATACCGTTGTTACAAATGCAAGTAGGGACTGAAGAACAACGATAAGCCTATGTGTTTCCCCTACTGTTTATCTGATATTCCCTTCACTCTATCTTCAACATCTCGCAGCCTGCCACCAGCTGAAGCATAGAACAATAACTGCTCTTCCGAAGCCTCTCCTCGCTCAAATAGCCGCACCATTTCCCCGTCATACATAACAACAATGCGGTCGCCAACCATTGACGCTTCATACATGTCGCTAGTGAAGTAAATGATTCCTCTTCCTTCCTCTGACAAACGTCCAATGATGCGGAAAATCTCATTTTTCGCACCGACATCGATCCCATTCATAGGTTCATCTAAGACAAATACATGCGCATCAGTGCCAAGCCATTTCCCTATGGCAACCTTCTGCTGGTTGCCTCCACTTAAATGTCTCACTTTCTGCTTCACAGAAGCGGTCTTGATATTAAGCTGCTCGATCACGCGCTCTGCTGACAGCCGCTCTCGCGTGGTTGATACGAAACCCGCTGTGCAGTATTTTGGCAATGTAGAGATACATAAATTGCTCTGTAACGACTCATCCATAAATAAGCTATATTTGCGTCGCTCCTCGGGAACAAGCACGATGCCCGCACGAATCGCATCACGAATAGAACGCGGCTGAAGCACTTCTCCATTCAACGTTATCTCTCCGCCATCGCACAGCTCGGCCCCACCAAGAATCCGAGCCAGCTTCGTCTTCCCTGCTCCTATCAGCCCCACAAATACAAGAATTTCCCCGCGTCTCAATTCGAAGTTTACATTTTTAAGCTTCTGTCCGCAAGAGATTCCCTTCACAGTAAGCAGAACCTCTTCACGAACAGAGGAATGTACCCCGGGTTCTTCTTCTATGGTTTTATCCAGCATATATTGAATTGCTTCCTTGGGGCAAATATCAGAGATTAGCGAACTGTGAACCAATTCACCGTCACGCAAGATAGAGATACGATCACAATGATGAAACACTTCAGCCAGGCGATGAGTAATAAATAGAACGATAACTCCTTGATCTCGAAGTGTTTGCATAATCGTAAATAACCGCTCTGACTCCTCAAAGCTAAGGGATGCAGTTGGTTCGTCAAATATGACAATCTTCGCTTCATTCAATAATATTCGCGATATAAGCACCATCTGCTTCTCTGCTAATGTGCACTCCTCCATACGCAGCGAAGGCGAAATCGACAGGCCGATAGCATCCATGATGCTCTCAGCCCTCTTCTTCAGATGTGCAGGGCGAATCCAGCAAGAACTTCTCCCCATGCTAAAGTCATCCATCATAATATTCTCTGCTACTGTAAGCTTGGGAACAAGTGCCACATCTACCTCTTGATATACACAATGAATTCCCTGTTTCTTCGCATCAGCAGGTGAATGAATTGATAATTGCTCGCTTCCTAACTGGATGACTCCGACATCGGATCGGCATGCGCCTGACAATATATTCATCAACGTACTCTTCCCCGCTCCATTAGAGCCAACAAGAGCGTGAATTTCTCCGCTAGATGCAGTAAAGTTGACTTGCTTCAGAACAGATAGCCCATTATACGATTTTGTAATTCCAAGCATGTACAAATTTGAATCCGCTTCAAATTGACAATCGCCTGCCGCTTCCGTATCGGAGACATGCGCGGAACGTAAGTTTGATACTCCTTGCGTTTTCCATACGCTGCTCATCTCTATCCCGCCTCTTAACTTTACTGATCCATTCGATTTTTGCATGACGAATAAATCCCACTTTTTACCGTTAACGGCATTATTCTTAAATATACCCGCTTCCTTCGAGTCTGTAAATTGATTTAGCAATAAAAGATCGATGAATTTTTACAGGAACATACAAAAAGCCTAAGTGGCTAATCCAATCTGGAATAGCGACTTAGGCTTCCTTGCAATCCGATTACAATATGATGGCGATTAATCCACCTGAGCCTTCGTTGATGATCCGGCCCAATGTCTCTTGAAGCTTGTAGCGAGCGTTGTCTGGCATCATGGCGATTTTGCCTTGTATGCCTTCGCGAACGATGGAATGCAGGGATCTACCGAAAATATCAGATTCCCAAATCTTCGTTGGATCGTTTTCAAAGTCCTGCATCAAGTAACGCATCAGCTCTTCGCTCTGCTTCTCCGTTCCGATAATCGGAGCGAATTCCGATTCAACATCTACGCGAATCATATGAATGGAAGGAGCAGTTGCTTTGAGCCGTACCCCGAAGCGTGAGCCTTGTCTAATCAGCTCAGGCTCATCGAGAGCCATTTCGTTCAAGGTAGGCGCTGCAATGCCATAGCCAGTTGTCTTCACCATTTCAAGCGCATCCGCGAATCGGTCATATTCCCGCTTCGCATGTGCGAATTCCTGCATCAACTGAAGCAAGTGATCCTTGCCTCGTATTTCTACCCCGACCACTTCCATCAGAATTTGGTCGTACAATTCGTCCGGCGCATACAAATCAATCTCAGCAACACCTTGACCCATGTCCATACCGCTCAAACCAGCTCGGGCAATAAAGTCATACTCCATAAATTGCTGCACAACACGATCAACATCCCGCAGGCGTCTAATATCTTTGACTGTATCCCGTACCGACGACTCATAGCTGGAGCGCAGCCAATGAGTATCGTTCAGAACCATAACCCAGCTCGGAAGATTCACGTTGACTTCATGTACTGGGAATTCATATAGAACTTCACGAAGAACGCCCATTACATCTTCTTCGCCCATCGTCGCTGCACTGAGCGCCATTACTGGGATGTCATATTTAATCTGCAGCTCATTGCGGAGTGCAATCGTCTCATCACTGCGAGGCTTCGTCGAGTTAATAATCAGTACGAATGGCTTGCCAACTTCCTTTAACTCTTGAATGACGCGCTCCTCGGATTCGATATACGAGCTTCGAGGAATCTCAGCAATCGTACCATCAGTCGTCACAACGACGCCCAATGTGGAGTGCTCTTGAATGACTTTGCGTGTCCCGATTTCGGCCGCTTCCTGGAATGGAATCGGCTCCTCGAACCACGGCGTATTAATCATGCGCGGGCCATTCTCATCCTCGTAGCCTTTGGCTCCAGTTACCGCATAGCCAACACAATCCACTAGACGAACGTTAACATCCAAGCCTTCCGCTACTTTAATTTGAACTGCATTATTCGGAACGAATTTGGGTTCGGTCGTCATAATGGTCTTACCTGCTGCGCTTTGCGGCAATTCGTCAACTGCGCGAATGCGGTCGGATTCATTCGTGATATTAGGCAATACGACCGTTTCCATAAATCGTTTGATGAACGTCGATTTCCCTGTGCGGACCGCACCGACGACCCCGAGGTAAATATCCCCGCCGGTACGCTCGGCTATGTCCTTAAAAATGTCCACTTTCTCCAATTGATATCCCCTCCTCAAATTTTTCCGACGGACTACGAGACAACGTTCGCCTCTCGCCCTTCAGAAACGATTGGCACCGTTGCTAGGATTGAGCTGTTGCCGTTGTCGCCAGTGTTCGCCGCCGAGATTTCACGTCGTACAAGGGCATTTCGACGCAACTCGTACATGCTTTTGGACTAGTAACATCTTATTTGCTAGATGGCATAAATATGCCCCTCACACAAAACATTTTTCGTAAATGATTCAGTTCTAGTAGATAGTGATGCTCATCCGTGAGTGACCCCCACTTGGGCACGAACGCAAAAGGTCGTATCAACAAACGCCTTCCAAATCAGATATATGAAGTTAGAAATGAAGTATGACATTATCTTGCATATCGATGAGTAAATCGTCTTTTCTATTTCTGTACCAACCTGTCATCCATGTTCGCATGCAAAAAAGACCAGTCGAACATATCGACCGGCCTTCCTTTCATTCCATTTGTCTATTTGGAAGTCTCTTCTTGAGGTACAGGCGCACCGTTGCTCCATTTGTACGCGACTGACTTCACTGGAACAAAGAAGGAGGCATCCGCAAGCATGGGCCTCAAATCCTTCTCTTGACCTGTAGGCTGCTTCCCAGAGCTTTCCACAAGCTGCATAATATCCTGCGCATAATCTGCGTATACCCTTCCTTGCTCATCCATCATGAACGACAGTACACTTCGGCTGAACGGACTTCGAACTTCTACAGGCTGTATGCCTATCAGCTTCTCATCAATTCGATAGAATCCAGGATATACTTCCTCCTGCTTCGGCAACGCACCCTTAGCCCGTATATGCGCATCAACAGCACGAGCAAGATCATTGACCCGCTGTGAAGTAAGTAAATCCATCACCTTCACTTTCGGAATCGTCTCTTCATCAATAATCAGATACACACCCGAGCCACCTGATTCAAATGCACTCCCGGGAATTGCGCTAAGCAGATCTTTTCGCTTGAGCAATTCAAAGTTCACACGGAACTTCTCATATCGTGGAACACTCTCATCGCTGCTTACTAGCGGAAGCAGACCTGTATCCTTCTGATACTGATCCACAGCATTTTGGACAAGAAGTACGCCCTCACGAACCGATTGTTGGCTTTCCTTGCGCATCTCCTTCGGATATAAGCATCCTTGAAGTGTCATGCTCATGATAACGAATAGCACGATACAACAGATTTGTCTCCCCGACCTCAACTACTTCTCCTCCTCAGTCACAATCACAATTCGACACTTGAAGATAGAGCTGTTCATTCTATTCTGGCATTACCACAAGCTGTCATCTTCCTGTTCCGCTAGCTTGCGGCGAATAATGGCTTTCAGAGGATCTTCTGGGACTTCCACCGTAACCGTACCTGGATTCCCTGTCAGCAGTGTCTGGCACGATAAACGAAGCCCAGTTGCTGAATGGATACCTAGCTTGCTGCTCTCTGCTAACGTGGGCTCTCCAATTAGTCCTTCTTTATCCGCTGATACCTGTACTTTACACATCAAGCAGCCCGCCTTCCCGCTGCATCTTGTGCGTATCGGAACACCTGCGCGTTGCGCGGCATCCAATAACGACATCGAGCGCTTAGCCCCCCATACCTTGCCAGAAGGCTCGAACCGCACGTTTGTCCTCATACTAGCCAGCCCCTTTCCTCAACGTTGGTAGGGCTACATGCGACTCCACCTTTATTTACAAATCATTTACATTAGACAAATAAAAAAGACATCATATTCGGACACCTTTCATTCACGATGGAACGTATATACGCAGGTTCCGAGCAATTTGCCAATACCGTATTCATAGCAGCAATATGCTGCTCAGGAGCAGCATTGATTACCTGTGCGATCGAAGCTGTACGATCTTCCCGCTGACGCAATATATTGAAAACCAATTCATGAGCTAGCGGCATTAACGCGATGCGAAATCTGTCAATATTATAGATGATGCGATGATTCCATAAGGCATCACGAATGATTGTGTTGTATTGGCATTGCGGTGTAGTCACAATGAATTGACCAACCAATTCAATGGGAACTCCGCATATTTGATAATGACTTAATAAGGAATGATAAGTACTCGTTGCATTCCATTCGGGCGCATCGGTTGCATATGGATTCCATTGCTCCTGTAGATGCTTTGCATCGGGCTCATCCGCATAGATATCCACATCACGAGGCTCCCGGCCAAGCGGTACCCCTTGTAGAACTAATCCACAGCTCCCACCTAGCATCCAGTGCTTCATATCGTTGTTCGCTGATGCTACTAATTGTTCAATTGTCCCCATTATTGGTTCGGATAATGATATCATGCCATTTGCTCCATTCACATTTGAATCCATACTGCATTATTCAGGCTGCCAGTCACCAGTCAGGCCTATGATCAAAAATACGGCTTGTGAACTGCACGAATGAAGCCATCCGCTTCTGCAACGACCTGACAAGAGAGCCGATAACCCTGCTCGAATTCTTCTTCCTCCATACGGTTCCACTCTGCATCAGTCACTTCGGATACATATTCTCGTCCTTCTTCGATTAAGCAGCGACATCTCGCACATGTTCCGCGCGTACAAGCATAATTCCAATCTACTCCAGATTCCTTTGCGGCATCCAGCAGAGTAGTACCTACAGGTACAGATATACTCGCTTGCTTCGTCTTGCCTATGAATAGGATGTCCACCATCCTCAATCACACTCCTTCGACCGTCTTATCGTCAATGACGATATGTATTGAGTAAAGTGTTAATTACGCCTACAAGATGGAGAAAAATCCATATACCGTACCTGCAAGCAGCATAATGAACGCAATAAGCGAAAGAATACCTCGTACCCAGCCTCTCGTCTTACTTCTGGCAAAAGCAATGAGCAGTGCAGAAAAGGCCATTAGGCCTATTCCTATAAAGGATACCCACATTTTTGTCATACTGTCCATTTTCCCGATTCTCCCATTCGTTCAAACTGCTCTCATTATACCATTCGATGAATTAGAAGAGAAACGTTTTGCACGAACATGCACAAAAAAACGACACAATAAGCTACTCGCTGTCGTGTCGTCTTTTTTTTACATCATATCGATTGTGCCTGCTACTTCTTCATCAACTTCATCAATGCTTCCAGGTTGTTTGCGTTAACTCCGCTCTTCTTCACGGTGCTGACAATGTCATTTATTGTCGACTCTGAGACAGGTAGTTTGGCCATTGAAGCAACTTGCTTAATCAACTGCCGCAACTGCGCCTCATTCTGCATCGTCGAAGGCTTCACCGTACCTGCAAGCTTCTTGATTTGATTCTCCGTTATGTTCTTGCCAGACTTCTTATTGATTGCATTCAATGCATCCTTCGGAAATTTATTCGACATATCGCCCCTCCTCGGGTCTGTACTCTATACAGTGTATGTCGACGAATAAATGAAGGTGATAAGGATACTAGCCAATAATAGAGTCCGTGCAAGCCCATCAATATCTAGGATGACCAATCCGATGTGGCCACTTCTTCAATTTCGTTCTTACGAACTCGACCCATTAAGCATTCAACTGCTGTCTTTGGATCACGAGATTCGAATAATACTCGATATAACTGCTCTGTAATCGGCATTTGGACGTCATATCGATCAGCCAAGAAATGAGCCGCCTTCGTTGTACGGATACCTTCAACGACCATCCCCATATGAGCCAACACCTCATCAACCGCCATACCTTGACCTATCAGCGAGCCAGCTCTCCAGTTCCGGCTATGTCTGCTCGTACAAGTTACAACTAGATCGCCAACGCCCGCAAGGCCGGCAAATGTCATCGCATTCGCTCCCATCACAACTCCGAGCCGAGCAATCTCAGCCAAGCCGCGTGTTAACAAAGCAGCCTTGCCATTATCCCCGAACTCCAGTCCATCGGATAAGCCTGCGCCTAATGCAATTATATTTTTGAGCGCTCCTGCAAGTTCCACACCAATCACATCTGGATTGGTATAGACACGAAAGAAGGATTCGTTCATAAATAAATCCTGTGCTTGTTCAGCAGCCTTCGTACTGGTTGATGCAACGACTACCGTTGTTGGACATTGCTTCACAACCTCTTCGGCATGGCTCGGACCTGACAGCACAGCTATTCGATCTGAGCTGCATCCAAGCTCCTCTACAAGTACCTCTGACATGCGCTTTAACGTTTCGGTTTCAAATCCCTTCGTCGCATGTACGACAACCATCTCGTCCGTCAAATACGGCTTCATCATTCCCGCAACTTGGCGCATCGCAGCAGATGGTGCTACAACAACGCAAGCCTTCGCACCGCTCATAGCCTCTTCGACGGAATTGGTTGCCCGAATGCCGGGATGCAAGGTAACGTTCGGCAGATATTTCCCGTTCGTATGCACCGTATTGATCTCTTCTGCCTGCTGTTCATTTCTCGTCCATAGATACACATCGTGTCCATTATGGGCGAGAACCTCGCTTAGGGCAGTCCCCCAGCTTCCGGCTACGAATACAGCAACTTTAACGGACACGGGACATGCCCCCTTTGCTCGCGCCAAGCCGGTTCTCAGTCCCTTGAACCAGCTTAACGATATTGCTCCGATGACGATAGAATGCAAATAGGCATAACAGCAAACTGCCCCAGAAAATGCTCCAATCATATTGGAATAACAAAATAAATATCGGAGTCAGTCCAGCAAAAAGCAATGATCCTAACGAAACATAACGTTTCCAAGCAATTGAAGCAATCGCGATAATGCCAGCACATAGGGCTGGCCAAAAAGCTAGAACGGCCAGCACCCCAATTGTGGTAGCAATCCCCTTCCCCCCGCGGAAGCGAAAATAAACGGGCCAGTTATGACCAACGATGGCGGCAATCCCGCTTAGCACCATGACCCATGTGTAATCCGATAGCAAATAACCCATAAGAACGGCTACCATTCCTTTGGCCGCATCAAGCAGGAGAACCCCAGCCGCTGGCCCTTTGCCTAATACGCGCAACGTATTGGTCGCGCCCGCATTACCGCTCCCGTGTTGACGGATATCAATACCACGAAGCCACTTTCCAATCAGAAGACTAAAGCTGACTGAACCGAGAAGGTAACTCGCTACAATTGCGATAATAGATAGCGTCAATTCCGCTCGCTCCTAACTTTCGTCGGATTTCCGGCGTGTGAATATCCGGATCGGTGTCCCTTCAAAGTCGAACGCTGCACGGATACGATTATCTAAATATCGCTCATAGGAGAAGTGCATCAGTTCAGGATCATTAACAAATACGACAATCGTTGGCGGTTTAACCGCAACTTGCGTCGCATAATTGATTCTGAGACGTCTTCCCTTATCCGTTGGCGGCGGATTATAGGCGACTGCATCAGTTACAACGTCATTTAACAAATGTGTTGGAATGCGTTTGGCATGCTGCTGAGCAACATGCTGTACGACAGGAAGCAGTTTATGTAAACGCTGCTTAGTCTTCGCAGACAAGAACACAATCGGTGCGTACGTCATAAATAAGAAATGGTCGCGAATCTTGGTTTCGAATTGCTGCATAGTCTTATCATCTTTATTAACGATATCCCATTTATTGACGACGAACAGCACCGCCTTGCCTGCCTCATGCGCATAGCCTGCAATATGCTTGTCTTGTTCAATAATGCCTTCTTCACCATTAATGACGACGAGTACGACGTCTGCTCGCTCGATTGCCTTCATCGAACGCATGACACTGTACTTTTCAGTCGTCTCATATACTTTGCCACGCTTGCGCATACCCGCCGTATCGATGAGCACGAACCTCTGATCGTCCTTCTCGAACGGTGTATCGATTGCATCGCGTGTTGTTCCTGCTACATCGCTGACGATAACGCGCTCTTCGCCGAGTATTGCGTTAACCAGAGAAGACTTACCTACGTTCGGTCGGCCGATCAAGGCTACCTTAATGACATCTTCATCATATTCTTCATCCGATAAATCCGGGAGATTATTTACGACTTCATCCAGCAAATCACCAATCCCTGTACCGTGAGATCCTGAAATCGGAACTGGATCCCCAAAGCCAAGGCTGTAGAATTCATAAATGTCATCCATACGACTCATGTTGTCGACTTTATTTACCGCTAGAACAATCGGCTTGCCTGAGCGGAATAACATCTGTGCCACTTCTTCATCCGCTTGCGTTACGCCGGACTTCGCTTCGCACATAAATACAATTACATCTGCTTCCTCTATCGCAAGCTCCGCTTGCACGCGGATGGAACGCAGCATTTCATCTTCACCATAAACTTCGATTCCGCCTGTGTCGATAATATTGAACGGCTTGCCAATCCACTCTCCCGTTCCGTATATACGGTCACGAGTTACACCAGGCTTGTCCTCCACTATAGCCAATCGGTCGCCGATGATTCGGTTGAAAATGGTGGACTTGCCGACATTCGGCCGCCCGACAATGGCAACAATGGGTTTTGCCATGCAGTTCACTCCTTCATATTTTGCAACTATACACGTACATCATCATATCAAAAAAAGCGGGTCTTGGCTAACGTAAATGGTTGAAATACTCGAAGAAAGCGCATTTCCCACTATTGTTCGGAGCCAAGAAGCCCTTTCAAAAACCGTTCTTTCATCCACACCATCATAATTGACATCAAACGTACAAGCAGAAACGACAGCCACCATACATCCTGAACTTGCCCTTCTCCAGCAGTAATTAACGTATGCAGACGCAGATGGATGAGAACTTCTCCTAAGGTTAACCCAAGTGTCAAGATGATCCATTGCAGCTGCCAATTCGTTGTAAACAACAGAATATAGCACGAGAAGATGCCTGCTATCAGCCAAATGTTTGTTTGAGAATTCGACATTTGCATGGAAAATCGGCTTAATAGCTCAAGCCACATCCAAATTGCAGCTAGCATGGCGACATGGCCGCATACGGTAATGAGCTTTCCACCTGACTGTTGCCCAAGGAAAAATACAGCCAACACCATCCATAGCACCCATGCGCCATTAACTTGATTGCCGTATGACAATGCTATCGTCCAATTGTGAAGAAGCAGCCAGCTAAGTCCGACAATAATCACCTGTGTCCGCGTAACAGCCGCGAATAGGGGCGTACGCCAACCGCTTGCTATCAAGATTGCAAAGCAAACCCACACCGCTACTGACAACACACCTGATGAAGTCATCGAGACCGCGCCCCCTTCCTTGTCTGATGCTATTATTTGATGCACAGTACAAAAATAAACGGCAGACTCTAAAGAGTCCGCCGTTATTTGCATTTATGAATAGATTAATTTTTGAACTTATTCAACATATCGCCAAAACGCTCAGCAAGCGTAACGCTCATTGCTTGGTTCGTAAGGGATACATTTGGATTGTTCAATTCTTCTTTTACTTTTTTCTCAGCCTTCGGTGCTGGTGCTGCAGGAGCTTCTTCTGTTTCCTTGATGCTGAGGCTTACACGCTTATCAGCAGGGTTGAAATCAAGCACTTTCACTTGTACAGATTGGCCTTGCTTCAATACTTCGTAAGGTGTAGCAACGTGACGATGAGCGATTTGGGAAACGTGAACCAAACCTTCCACACCAGGAGCCACTTCAACGAATGCACCGAAATCAACCAAACGCTTCACTTCACCTGTCAGAATATCGCCTGTCTTGATGTTGTCGCCCGCTTGTTCCCAAGGGCCTGGTTGAGTTGCTTTCATGCTCAGGCTGATTTTTCCGTTGGCAGGATCAACCTTCAGTACTTTGACTTTTACCTTTTGACCTTCGGATACAACATCAGAAGGCTTCTCAACATGGCTCCATGCCAATTCAGACACGTGAACAAGTCCATCAACACCGCCAACATCAACGAATGCACCAAATTGAGTCAAGCGTTGAACTGTTCCTTCGAGCTCTTGGCCTTCAGTCAAGCCTTCCATAACGCGAATTTTATTAGCTTCAAATTCCGCTTCCAATACATCCTTTTGGGAGAGGATAAGCTTGTTGTTCTCGCGGTCAATTTCTTTTACTTTCACGCGGAGCGTACGGCCTTTGTATTCGCTGAAATCTTCAACGAAATGACGTTCAACCATGGATGCAGGGATGAATGCACGAACGCCAACATCAGCTACAACGCCGCCTTTTACAACATCAGCGACTGTTACTTCGAACACATCCTGTGCTTCAAAGTGCTTCTGCATGTCGTCCCAAGCCTGTTCGCTGTCAACTTGACGCTTGGACAGAACAAGACGTTCCTTTTCATCGTCAATGCTAACAACCTTGCATTCAACTTCTTGGCCCACTTCAACCACATCTGCAGCATTGTCAACCGATACCGCAGTTAGCTCGCGCACAGGAATGATGCCATCGTATTTATAGCCAATGCTTACTACTGCTTGATTGTCATCGATTTTGACGATTGTGCCTTTTACGGTGTCACCTTTCTTCAAGGAAACGATGTTCTCCAACGCTTCTTGGCTTGCCGTTTCGGCAGTTTCGTTAACTTTTGTTTCTTCAGACATGTGAAATACCTCCTCGATTGAACCCCATTTATTCAAAACCCGCTCCACGAATGAAGCAGAGTTCCTTACCAACTATTGGTCACTGCATACCAGAAAAATAATACCTGTAGTATCATACCATCGAAGCAAAAACATGCATGAATTACGAAGCAGCCGTTTCCTCGAGTATAATGCGATGGATATGCTCCATAATGCGTTCAGTCGCTAGCTCGAGTGCACCGCTTCCATGCTCCAATAAGTCAGACATGTCAATCGGCGGGCCATATACGACCTTCGTCTTGCGGAACAGCTTATATTCCCCAATTACGGCAACAGGAACAACGGCAGCCCCGCTCTTCAAAGCAATCATCGCTGCACCTTTCTTCGCTGCGACAGCACCATCTGTATTGCGTGTGCCTTCAGGGAAGATCCCCATGATGTCTCCGTCGCGAAGCAGGTTAAAAGCAGTTCGAATGGTTTCTTTGCCCACTCCGCCGCGCTTAACCGGAAAGGCTCCAAGACCGTTTATAATCTTACCCAACACGGGGACGTCGAATAGTTCAGCCTTCGCCATAAAACGAACCTTACGATCCAACATAATCCCGATTGCTGGAGGGTCTAATAAGCTTATATGATTGGAGCAGAGGACTACACCGCCCTCTTTAGGAACGTAATCCTTCCTCTTCGCTTCAAGTCGGAACAAGAACCGGTATAATACTCGAAGCAATGCTCTTGCAAACGTATAGAACATAATTGTTACAGCTCACCAACTCTTTTGTAAATTAGCACGCTCAACGATCGTCGAAACAACATCAGCAATTGCCATTCCTGTCGTATCAAGCAGAACGGCATCTTCAGCTTGACGAAGTGGGGACACCTCACGTGTCTCATCCTGACGATCCCGATCCGCAATCTCTTGGATAAATGTCTCAAGAGAAGCGTTCTCCTTGTCCTTCCATTCTGCATAACGTCTGCGGGCTCGTTCCTCCACAGAGGCTGTGATGAACCACTTCAATTCTGCATCAGGAAGTACATGTGTACCGATGTCTCGTCCATCCATAACGACACCTTTGCGTGTTGCCATTTGACGCTGCATATGTACTAACTGCTCACGAACGACTTGGGATTTGGCATAATCAGATGCCAAGCGGCTGATCTCAGACGTACGAATTGCATCCGTAACATCTTCACCATTCAAAATAACAAATTGCCGCTCGCCTTCCGGCTTCAGTTCCAAGGTGACTCGTTTCATCTCTTCAGAGAGCGCTGCTGCCTCATCGGGTTGAATGCCGGCTCGTGACATGTGAAGAGATATCGCCCGGTACATCGCACCGGTATCTATGTATACATACCCAAGCTCTTGCGCAACTAGGCGTGCAACCGTACTCTTACCAGCTCCCGCAGGCCCGTCGATGGCAATATTTATGTGATGTCTGCTGTGATCTGACTGTGTCAACGGGGCTGACTCCCTTCGTAGAAAAACATTTCATGCACCATTCAAGAAAAAAGCAGGCGTTGCCTGCGACGTGAAAATTATACCACACATAGAATAGGGATGCAAAAAGGGAATCGCAGTCACCTCTTCTGCAAGCCTCTATCGAATGATAGATTCTCTTCCTCAAAAGGAGGATGAAAAGGAACCCCTTCTAGCCTATCCACAGGCGACACCCACGGTCGAAACGCACCAACAAGCAGTAAGGATTGGGCGGCTACAACACAGAGTACGAACCATAATAACGAGCGAACTAGCCATTTCGATAATAAGCTACATAGCTCTGGATGTGTGATATGTTTTGTATAAGTGCTCCATGCTATTTTACGGTTTGGTTTCTTCTTCAATCGACTGTGCATAAGAAGCCACCCCTTCGTTTTGGAAGTAGTATGGCAACCCTGCAATCAAGCTATGCACAGTTTCAACACATATGTATGTTATTTCCGTAAATCCAACTGCCGTTCAAAACAATAACGAATCAGTTTCTGCTGTTCTACATTCGCAATCTGGTCAAACTTAAGCATGATTAACTGGCGCTCATCATTGAGAGGCTGAACACGAACAATCTGCCCAGTAAAGAAAACATGCTCGATAGCACCGCTTCGGAACGGTACTGCAACCCAGCTTTGGATGATTTGTGATTCGCGCAGCCCCCATTTGGACTCGGTAACAAAGGAGAGGCCACCACCGCTAATATCCTCAGTCAATGCTAGAAATTTCACACCATCCAACGTACTGATCGCCATCTCCAACGACGCTTGTACACGCAAATAGTTGCGTCTCTGCATTCGTGATACCCAATGGGGCTCAGGCTTCCGAATTGACATCATTGGAATGGTTTCATTGCGCCTGCCCATTACCTGTGTACGAAAATGCCACTTTACCCCATCTGATTGCGAGAAGTAGACATTCAGCTCCTCTCCATTGGAGAACAAGCCGTATTTACCCGTCTGTTCCGACAGCGGGATTTCCATCCAGATCAGCTGTTCATTTATCTCCGTTACTCTCGCCTTATAGGCAAACCCGTCCACTTCTTCCCGAACTGGCTGCACGTACAAGGTGTCACTGACATTCGGTAACATATGCTTCCCCTCCATGAAGATTATACCATGATACCAATATGCCAAAAAGAAAAAGGTTCCAATTCCCTTGCTAGGAATTGGAACCTTTATTTAGACTTCATTTATGATTTGAGAAGCTTCATCTCTTCAATCTGTTCTTCTGTTCCATTGTCGGCATTAATGTACACTCGGTAAGCACCGCCATTAATTTTGCCTCCGAACTCATAACAGAGCACTTCTTCAGACAGATCATTTTTAATAAGCGACATGCGGTCATACATAACGTCCATGTCAGGATTCAGCATTGCTTGCGCCTCTTTTTTGCCCAACTTGGGCTTGCCAACCTTGCGCTCCTTGCCTTCATAGACGAAATCAGCTGCCTGCAGCCCGGTAACTTCGCCATTATCCAATGCTACGCGAGCTGTCACCTGCTGCGGATATAGATATACGCCATCAGCAACCGGAACTAGTGTAAGACTGCCTGTATTATTGTACTCATCATAACGAACTGCAGCCATGTCAGGATAGTCATTCTTCTTCAGGAATCGCTTCGCTGACTCTTCGGCTTGCGCCATCGTCAACTTTTTCTTGCCAACGGGACGCGTGTCCATATATGACATCAGAAAGCCTTGTTTCGTGTAGTCCATCGTGAGTGCACTTCCATCGTTCTTATATTTCGTGAAGACGGTATACGACTCATATTCGGTACCTTTGCCATTCTTTCTAACTTGAACGGGTTCATTCGGCTTCTTAATTAGGAATTTCTCTGCTTTTTCTTTAATTTGCTGCTCTGATAGTGGATTTCCCTTCAGCATCTTCACGGAGCGCTTCGTATACACGCTTGATATAGAAGGTCCCCAGTTCAGCTCTGGGTACTCGCTAACCTTTTTGTCCACCGTTTTGAAGCCGTCGATAATTGTATTATCCATCGTCTTCTTCTCGGAGGCCATCGCCGTCTCAACATCCATCCAGCGCAAACTTTGACTGATGACTTTATTCTGAACCTGCTGCAAGTCTTGTGAGATTTGAGCAGCATTCTGGTGCAGTGTCTTCAGAATTTTCACCTCATCATCACTAAGAGGCTGCTTCGTCATATCTCTTACAGCAGCTCGATATGAGAAGTTTGAGATCCGTGATAAGAAGTCTTCTGTCTTGTTAAATGGCAGCAGCGTCAACGGCAGCTGATTAATTTCATTTTGCGCCTGGCTTGTAATTCTCCATACATTCACAAGGCCTTTGCGGTGCATCGCTTGCGATTTGGAGTTAACTGCAAGTGTTTGTCCCAGTTCAGAATGCAGTTTATCAACATGATACGTCAAATCATGAAAGGCACGCTGATATTGGTTCTCTGCCTTAATCAATATAGAGTTCTTCTCTTGATGCTCTTGATATCCCCATACAATCGCCCCAATAAATAAGAGCGCAAAAATCGGAAACATCACTGCACTTAATCGTTTATACATGGTACAAACGTCTCCCTTCACAGCTACTTATACATCATAGTGATGTTAGTTTGCTGGATATCAGGGAGGTTTATGCATCGATTCCCATTATTGCACTCTTATTACGATACTTATATTGGCTCTTCATCAATATGAAACGCATCTCGATTATCACAGATGCATTGTTTGAAGCCCGTTTCAATTCGACCCTTTTCCCGTTTGCCACGTAGAATGAATTTTTCGCCGCAGCATTGGCAGCGAATGGTTACCTTCACCCTCACATGAGCCCTCCTTGCTACCATGTACTGCGCCCGTTCGTGCGGTGCACAACTTGAGCATGTACATATAGCATTCCCATTATTGCTCCATATTAACCTCATCTTCCGGATTCATTAATCGGAGCGGAGATCGGGCATTGGCACGACGTACTTTCCCCATGCCGTAATACCAGAGAAACAGCATCAGCGGCACGATGAACCACAGCCAGTAACGGGTGGACATCATTAGGATAAGATCATACACTCCATGCCAGAACAACGGTAATCCAATCGAGTACATTAAATATTTACGTGAACGACCGCCAAGGAATTTTGCCTTTCCCATGTAATAGCCCATGATAACACCAAATAAGGCATGCCCGGATACAGGCAGCAAGGCACGCATGAGCATTTGAGAGAATGACGTCTGATTAAGCCATGCGTACATGACATTCTCTATGGTAGCAAATCCGAGCGACACCGCAACTGCATACAGAATCCCATCATAGTGTTCATCGAACTCTACATGATTGTAGATCATGTGGTACAGCACGAACCATTTGACAAATTCCTCTACACCCGACGAGATTAGAAAAGAATACACATACGGATTGTTTCCCCACCACAACACAAGGCCATGTTGAATAATCATGATTGGGAATACAATAAGAAACCCGAGTAGAAAGACACGAATGACCATATGAATCGGTTCATAGTCATATCGATCCTTCAAGTAGAAATACGCCAGCAATGCAATTCCTGGAGCGATTGCTGCTGTAAGCAAAGGCAATATAGGCGTCGAAGCTTCACCAGATTGTGCCGCCATCTGAGAAGTGTCTGCGACTAGCATGCCGATAGCAGTTAGCAAAGTCACCTTCACATCCTCCTTTGGCGGCTATACATAAAAATAATGATCATTTGGATAACAGTAAGTATACCATACGTTTGCAATGTACGCTTACCCTGTCGAATGCTAGGGAATAATGATGGTTTCAAATGAAGATATCGAAAAGGGCAGTGTCCAAATCATTGGAAAATGCATATATTGGTTGACGTAGCCATCTGCTGGAAAAACACGAAACAGGGAGCCCGAATTTTTCACTTGCCATGAAAAATCTCAAGCCCCCCTGTTCACGGACGCATATTAAACTGTCCTACGCGCGACGCGGACTGAAATGTGTACAAGTAACGTCGATGGCATCCTCTGCAATGATACACTTCCCATACTCCTCCAGAACAGCTGTCGTCACTGACGCCGCTTCTCCATACTCAGCCATGATTGCAATGAAGGCTTGCAATCGCTGAGGATCCGTATTTGCCGGCTCCGCATGGAAAATCCACTGTCCATTATATTGGTAGAGCGCACCTGGTACGGTAAAATTGCCATGAACCGTATGTGCCGCCTCGATGAAGTCTTCAAAATCTCGAAATGCGAATACGATCGTATCGCTCTCCTCAAGCGTTACTTCCATTTCATATACATCATCCAACTCGTCATCCTCAATGCCGTCACCATGACCTGAAGCATGGTTCCACTGCGTTCGCGTTACGATAACTACCATACCTTGTGCAGGCATTGCGAATACTTCTACGGCTAATGGTCCCGTCGCATCAAATCCGAGTTCGGTATACGCCTGATCCATCATTTCCGCGAACAGTTCCTGCAGCTTAGACATTTCCCGCCACAGATCGTCGCGTTTGATCCCGCGCTCAGACAAATCGTCGAACGTAAGGAAAATTCGAATCTTGTCTTGACTGATACGTTCGATCTTCATGACAGGACCCTCCTTTGCAACTTCGGTTATAACAGATTATGAAGCAACATATAATATGTGCTGAAAATGGTTCTATGTAATTCATGTTATCATTTCTTGTATGGATTTGCACTACATAAAATAGTTGTCAGAGAGTAAATGTACCAAACATTGAAGAAGCTGCCGAAGAAATTCGGCAGCTTCTAAGATAAAATTTCCTCAGCTATCAGTGAGTGGACTGTTGTTCTTCGAACGGCTTGCTGCGTGGAGCAGCTTGCGTTTTGGAAACGCTAGATACTGTTGTAGTAGACGTTTCTGTTTTCACAGCTGACAAATCGGATGGCGTCGGAGCCAACCCATTTTCACGCAAAATCGCATCCACCTTGCGCTTCACTTCTGGATCCCGCTCAATCAGTTCCTTGACGCGATCCAAGCTGAATGAGTCCGACTTAGATGCCTCTTTGGACAACTTCTTCATGTCAAGCAAGGAAGCAATATCCGGCATATTTGACGTCGTCACATCCATAACCTTATCCTTCGCTTTGCCAACCACATCCTGGACAACATTGCCTGCAACATGCAATTTGGATTGCAAATTAGCCAGCGAACGTCTGTCAGCCAAGTACATACCAGCCAGAATGCCAATGGCTGCACCAGAAATGAACGATGTCACTTTCACTGTTGTTCCCTCCTTCAATTCGTTAGGATCAATTGTAGTGTGAGCGCAACTGTATCGAACCATCCGGTAAAAAATCAGGAAATCTGGCCATCAATGCCCGAACGAAGCGTAATAAAATGTGCCTCAGGCTTACATAATAAACGAAAAGGAACATGCGAGGTGCCGAACCCCTTCGTGATAAACAATGTTGTAGAACCTTGTCCAAGAAAATTATGCCAGCCACATAGATATTTGCGGTAAAACTTAGAGGTGCGAAGCGGCCCGTATCCAGGCAGGTAAATTTGCCCTCCGTGCGTATGTCCTGACAATACGAGATCAATCCCTTGCAGCTCAGCCTTGCGCAAGGACAGCGGATCATGTGTTAGAACAATGGTACAGCTAGGCTCTTGTTCTGGCTCACTCATAGCAAGCTTCACATTCGTTCGCTTCGAGCTATAGTCATCCCAACCAACAAGCCATATAAATTGACCATTCTGCTCCAACCGCATTGCTTCATTGTCCAGCACCTTAACACCTAGCTGATTCAGCTTATCATCTAACTCCCGAACATCGGCCTTATAATCATGATTGCCATGTACAGCCGTCACAGGCCCTAATTGGCGCAGCTTCGCTATATTCTCCACACTGGATTCCAGATGAGCACCTTGATCAGTCATATCCCCACCGACAAGAAACAAAGAAGCCTGTTGATGACCCAAAATCTGCTCAATATGTCTGTCAGTCAATTGCCTTCGATGAAAGTCACTTATAAAAAACAAGCGGACCCCGTCGAATGTCGACGGCAACCGCTTCAGCACCACTTCTTCTTCTGTAATTGTAAACCCCCGTGCTTCCCATAACATATAAACAACAAGCACTCCGGCTGCTGCCAGCAAGCTTGCAATGACAGTAAAAGCAACCATCATCGATTACCCCTCCAGCCCCAGCTTATGACGACCCCAAAATAGTAGTCCAATTAACAATCCTACAAATAATAAAAATAGAAAATTATAAAACCATTTTGTCAGTCTAACATAACTCGACGGAAATAACTTCTTGCGTGACGGCAATGAACGATCATCCATATCTTCATCTGATGCGGAGATATTCTCTGCAAGATGAAGCAGCTGTTCTTCCGATATCGCATGGTTGCTGTCTTGTTGCTCCGTATGTGTGTCTTTCTTCGATGAATTTTCTCTCAATGAACGTAAAGCATCTAGTGCCGGGCTATGTAGGTCTGGCTCTTGCTTGCGAGAGAACCCTCGAAATAAAGGGTGTGGGTGATTCTCGCTCATACTTCCCTCCGAAATCGTATAATGAGTCCCATAATGAGATCAATGATAAAATGTGCTAGTATAGGAGCCCACAGGGTTCCTGTCCACTCATAAATAGTACCCAAAGCAAAGCTAATTAGAAACACCATTCCAGTTGGTAACCAATGGCGCAAATAACGTACATGGATAGCTGCGAAAATAATACTCGTCCAATATGCTCCAAATGCGTGCTGAATTGCCCCGCGAAAGAGCATTTCCTCACATACGCCAACGATAAAAGAGATAGCAATTATATGCCATATTGGACGATTGCGGAAGAGCTTTTCATTCACCCCACCGTCGTCCGTCATATCATCAGGAACAAATCTAGAAACCGCGATGTCAACAACAATAACTAGAGCAGCCAATCCCGCTCCAAGCCATAGCCATGACAGATTCGATGCCTGTGTAGTTAGCAATAAGAAAGGATTTCTGCCTTGAAGCCAAATCCACACCAAACCAAGAATCAGTGTGATTCCCTGTGTTACATACAAATTAAGAAGAAGCACCTTATCATCTAACTGTTGTATGTCTACTTGTCGAGATTTGAAATCATTCCATTTCTGTTTCATTACATCCCTGCCTAACGAGTTAGCAATCCATATTATATCCCTCAATAGATGCATCATATCAGATTGAAGATGGTTCATTCAAGTTGAGGAATCTGCAAAATCTGCGATTGTATTGCCTAATGTGGCACTGCCTTGTAAAATAAATGCACTTCACACGAGAGGAGACCGATTTTTTGCCTGTATCTATGCATTTCAATTGCACCTTCTATTTCGATGACGATCTGAGAGAGGTTCCGCACTCCCTCTCTGATATGTGTAATGCCATTGCTTATATAAAAGAACAGACCCAATCTGATCAGCAGAATCAAGAGGAATTAGGAAGACAATACGGAATGCTGGGTGTTTACAGCCGAATTGTCGGCAATTACGCGGACAGCATTACGTACTTAACTTCCGCAATCTCTATTCATTCTGCAATGAACAATGCTAAGCAGGTGTGGATCAATAAGCTCCGTCTCGCTCATACCTATCAATGGATGCGTGACTTCCACACATCGAACCGCATGTTCGACGATCTATTGGAACATGCGATTTCGAACGATCAACATTTCAATTTGCTTGACTTTCTCTATCAACATTATGGTAAAAATCTATATGACCAATACAAGTACGAATCAGCTCTCCCTTGGTTTGAAAAAGCATTAAAAATCCGAACAAAGTCCGAAAACGAAGAACTGATCCATTCTTCCCAAATCGCAATAGACGCCTGTATAAACCATATTCTTAAAGAAACCGGAAAATCATCATAATCCGTACAATTTACAAATATTCTACAGTTATGTTCGTATAAAAATCTATTGACACCCTAACATTTGCATGGTACATTAAGTAAAATTTCATGAGTCAAACGGTGAAGGAAACGAACATTCAGTGAAGCCTGCAGAGAGCCGATGGTCGGTGTGAATCGGTGGCGGATTGACTTGTTCCAGCGTTCCGGAGTTGTTGCGTCGAACCCTGATGGCAGTAGGCGTAACCGAATCGAACCCGTTAACGTTCGGCGTCTAGCATAGACGCGTAAGGCTGCTTGTGCGAATAAGCAGCGAATTAGGGTGGCACCACGAAGATGGAACTCTCGTCCCTTACTACGGTCGTAGTATGTGGACGGGAGTTTTTTGCTATATTCTGGATACATAACCAAGGCCTCATTTCAACAGCAAGATAACGGCATTGCCGTTTCTAATACAATATATAGCTATGCTCAGGAGGGAGAATTCCATGTTCAAAGTATTAGTATCAGACCCGATTAGCGATTTCGGGATTCAGAAGCTTGTTGACGCAGAGGATATTACAGTTGTGAAGCAAAAAGGGTTGTCGGAGGACGAGCTGGTTGGCATTATCGCAGATTATGATGCTCTGCTCGTTCGCAGTCAGACTCGCGTTACAGCACGCGTCATGGAAGCAGGTAAGAATCTTAAAGTTGTGGGCCGTGCGGGAGTCGGTGTAGACAACATTGATCTGCAAGCAGCCACACAGCACGGAATTATCGTAATCAATGCTCCTGATGGGAATACGATTACAACTTGTGAGCATGCTTTTGCCATGATGATGGCATTATCTCGTCATATCCCTCAGGCTTATGCAAAGACAATCAATGGAGTATGGGATCGCAAGACTTTCTTAGGTGTCGAGCTGATGAACAAGACTCTTGGTGTTCTTGGTATGGGTCGTATCGGCAGCGAGGTTGCCAAGAGAGCGAAGGCATTTGGCATGGACATCATCGGATATGATCCATTCATGACAGAAGAGCGTGCTGAAAAATTAGGGGTTAAGCTTGGCACAGTTGATGAGATTATTCGCGCAGCCGATTTCCTGACGGTTCATACACCATTGACGCCTGAGACGAAGCATATGATTGCTCGTCCACAATTCGAGGTCATGAAACGCGGTATGCGCATTATTAACTGCGCACGCGGTGGAATTATCGATGAAATGGCACTTGTCGAAGCAATCGATGAAGGCATTGTGGCAGGAGCCGCATTCGATGTATTCGAGGTTGAACCTCCACAACCGGATCACCCATTCTTGAGTCATCCGAAAATTATCGTCACACCTCACCTTGGCGCATCCACTGTTGAGGCGCAAGAGAACGTGGCTGTCGATGTTTCGGAGCAGGTGCTGCATATTCTACGCAATGAACCGTTCAAGAATGCAGTTAACATGCCGCCGGTTGCGCCGGCTGTATTGAATAAAATCCAACCTTACTTCACACTTGCGGAGAAGCTGGGGCAATTCGCTTCACAAATGACAAAGAGCCCAATTCTTGAAATCCTTGTTAACTACTCTGGTGATCTGGCTGAGGTCGATACGCAAACTATTACGAGACATATCGTGAAAGGCGTTCTCACCCAGCATTTTGGCTCAGATGTGAACATCGTCAACTCTGTTCACCTTGCCAAAACGCGCGATATTCATATTATCGTTCAGCAATCCCACGTTGCCAAAGGGTTTACAAATCTGTTGTCCGTAACTTTGAAGACGAACACAGAAGAACGACTCGTAGCTGGTACATTGTTGAACGGATATGGGGAACGTATCGTACAAATTGACAAGTACCCTGTAGACCTCTCGCCAGAAGGGCATCTGCTATTAATTTCGCATGATGATAAGCCTGGCGTAATTGGAATTGTCGGTACACTACTTGGATCAAATGGTGTTAACATCGCAACCATGCAAGTTGGTCGGAAAATTGTCGGAGGGTCTGCCATCATGGTGCTTTCCGTCGACAAAGCCATTCCAGAAGAGGTAATCGCAAAACTGAAAGAAACTACAGACATTAAAAAAGCCAAAGAAATTGTGCTGTAAACCGAACTTATCCTTCATCAGCTCGTGGAGTAGTGGAAACTGTTCCACGAGCATCAAGATTAATCGGAAAATTGTGCCCTCGTCTGACACATATTCCAATCGTCATTCTACAAAAAAAAAACACCCTATTGCCGATGAACTGCGCAATAGGGTGTTTTGTGTCATATACTGGTTTGTGTTGGCTGTACGGGTAGAGCAATGGAGAATGTAGTTCCCTTCCCTAATATGCTGTCGACTCGGATATGACCCTGATGTGCTTCGATAATATTTTTGACAATCGCTAGACCTAGTCCTGTGCCGCCTGAAGGGCCGCGTTTGCGTGCCTTATCAGCCTTATAGAATCGTTCGAACACATACGGGACATCCTCTGACGGAATACCCTGACCATGATCCTCAATGTGAATCCACAACCACTCATTGTCCGTACGTTCCGTCCGAATATGAATCGGTTGTCCTTCAGAGGAGTGGCGTAGTGCATTGTCCAGCAAATTCGTCAACACTTGCTCTAACCGATCTTCATCCGCTTCAGGAAGAATTGGATCCATCGCATGAAGTTTCATTTCAATCGGTATATTACGTTCCTTCGCAAGTACTGTGAATTTACGATAGACTCGGGAAGCAAGTTCGTGAACATCCGTCTCTGCTTTGTGCATTGGCAGATGGCCCGCCTCCATGCGAGCTAGGTCGAGCAGATCCTTCACCAGCCTTCCCATACGCAAGGACTCGTCATGAATAACCTGAACAAGCTCTCTGCGTTCCTCTGGCGAAGCAGCTATATCATCCAATAATGCCTCACTATATCCTTGAAGCATGGACAGTGGCGTACGAATCTCGTGCGATACATTCGCGACGAAGTCTTTGCGCAGCTTCTCCAGCTGCACTTCTTCGGTCACATCCCGCAATACGGCTACGGCACCGCGTACGCGGCTGTCTGCATGCAGAGGCCCCATCACAACAGACCAAACCTGCTGCTTCACATGAACACGGGTCGTAACCTCCCGAGCTTCAGAAATAACGGTATGAAAAATGGGTCTTAACGGCTCCGGCACTCCGGATGCACCTGTCATATCTTCATCGATCGCCCAATCCATTCCATTCCAGCGGCTCATGACTGTTTCACCATGCGGGTTCGCGAGCAGCACCTGTCCCGATGCATCAAAGGTAATAACAGCATCCGTCATACTGCGCAAAATACTCGCTAGATGCTCCTTCTCATGCTGCAAATCCAAAATGGTGGAGTTCAGTTCCTCCGCCATATGATTAAACGTCTGGGACAACTCCCCGATTTCATCAGAGGAGCGAAGTGTTACTCGTGTGGAGTAATCGCCTTGACGAATCGTATCGGCCGCTTGCTTCAGCTTACGAAGCGGTTGCGTAATCTTCGTAAATAAGAAGAACGCAAAGAAAGTTGTAAGTGAAAATCCAATAATTCCTGTATATACGAACAACTGCTTGATATCGTTCGGATGCGCGAAATTGCTGTCAATGTAATGCAGCAAATACAGACCTAAAATGATAAGTACAAAAGCAACTAGACCAATAATGGTCATCCACAACTTGCCGACAATGCTTCGCCAAAATTTCACGTTATTTTGGCACCTCGAGCTTGTAGCCGACACCCCATACCGTAGTAATCATAGTAGCTGCTTCTGGCGAGACCTTATTCAACTTCTCACGCAGGCGTTTCACATGCGTATCTACAGTACGAAGGTCTCCAAAGAACTCGTAATTCCATACATCCTTCAGCAGCTCTTCTCTTGAGAACACCTTGTCCGGAGATACCGCCAAATAATGCAGCAGTTCATATTCCTTAGGCGTCAAGCTAATCTCTTGACCCCCTGCTGTCACACGATGTGCATCATGTTCAATAATGAGATGCGGGAATACAATGTTGTTGCTCGCCTTCGGATCGCTTGTCAAAAAGGCTGTAGCCGAAGATCGTCTCAGGACTGCCTTCACCCGGTAGATGACCTCGCGCGGACTGAAGGGCTTGACGACATAGTCATCTGCACCAACTTCGAAGCCCTGCACTCGGTTAATCTCTTCCCCCTTGGCTGTCAGCATTATGACTGGCGTCGCCTTCACTTGTCTTAAGCGCGTGCATACTTCTACACCGTCGATGCCTGGTAGCATCAAGTCAAGAAGAATAAGGTCATACTCTTCACTTACAGCCATTCGCAGCGCTGCTTCTCCATCTTCCGCCTCTTCAATTTCAAAACCTTCTTTTTCAAGGTACATTTTCAACAGTCGGCGTATCCGCTCTTCATCATCGACGATCAAGATTCGATTCACTTGCTCGGACATGTATGACTCCCCTTTCACCATAAAAGAAAACCTCAAGCGAAGCCAAGTGCGGCTGCAATTGATGAGGTTGGTAGCTCTAGCTGTAATATAAGCAGGCAACTCGCAGGATGCTCCTCTCGTCGTCGCCTTGATACTTGGCTCTATTATAGCAAAAATGTGAACGACTGGGGTACTCCTTGTTCGTAATCCCAGTCGTTTCATCTTTTTTCCATTTGTTAACCTTTATTTTTATACCCCTGAGTAGGAATGCAGGCCTGATATCACCAAGTTCACCCCAACAAGTGTGAACATGACGATGATAAATCCAATTACCGACATCCAAGAAGACTTAGTTCCCTGCCAGCTGCGTGCTAGACGCAAGTGCAGGTAAGCGCTGTATGCAAGCCAAGTCACAAGCGCCCATACTTCCTTCGGATCCCAGCCCCAAAATCTTGACCATGCAACCTGAGCCCAGATCATTGCAAAGATAAGTGCGCCTAACGTAAAGATCGGGAATCCTATCGCAATTGAGCGATAGCTAATCTCATCCACAGTGTCTGGATCAATCCCATGGAATAAGGGTTGAAGGGCCTTCGCGATTGGCTTGCGCAGCAGCAAGCGAATTAATCCGTACAAGATCAGTCCCGCGATGACCGACCATACTACCGTATTCAGCTTCCGGCCCGCTTGAACTCCCTTCATCCAGCCCGGTGCTTCCATTAACGGCAGCTTCATGCCAAGGAAAGAGGGTAGTGATTGCAGGGTAGCTTCATCACTTAAATGCGGAGCCACAAGCGGCGGCATTGTATAGGTGACCATCTCCAAGCCTGTCTCGATCTCCCCTCCGGTCTTGACCGTTTCAACTTTCTGTCCTATAACCACCTCATAGCTTGCAGCACGAAAACTGTATACGACCACGATAAAGCCGATGAATACAACGATGCATCCCATTGTGAACTCAAGCCAGCGCTGTGGCTTGCGCGAACTTCCAGCATCCCAACGGACGGTACGCAATAAGTAGAGCAGTCCTGCAACGAAGGCTACCGCAAAGAAAGCATAGCTAAGTGCCGACATCGTCACATGAAGCTTCAGCCATACCGAGTTCAGTTGTGGAATAAGCGGCTGTACCTCGCTTGGAAAGACCGATGCATACGCCATCATCAAGAAGGCGAGCGGTACAGCAAGGATCCCTAATACAGTACTTCGGTAAATAAGGTATACAACGATAAATGCACCGATAATCATCATCGACAAAAATGACATGAACTCATACATATTGCTGACAGGGATATGCCCAGCGTATGCCCAGCGCAATCCGAAATAAACGATCTGGCTAATAAATCCAAGTATCGTTACACCAAATGAAATTGCTCCCCATCTGCGTTCGAAGCGAACGGGATCGCGAGTTTTCATCTTCCGGCCAGCAACAGTCACGACGTACAAAATAAAGGAAAGACAAAACAAGAAAAACGCGATAATATATGCGTCCTGACTCCATTGCAAAGTCACGCCTTATTCCCCCCACGATCGATCGATTTGGCATCTACTTCTACGTGAACAGCTCCGAGTGCACTCGCCACCTCATTCCGAATTCCATACCAGTTCTTATTCGTATGGGCACCGAGCAGTAAGCGATTGCCGTCGATTCGAAGCCATATGCGGCGATGCTGCCAATAGAAGCCCATAACTAGACCGATCATACTGATACCAGCCCCAATCCAGATGAGCGGCAGCGCCGTCTCCTTACGCACGGTCATATAACTGATTGAATTCGTATAGATGATATCTTTCATGGATTCTAATCCGATGCGAAGATTGGGCATCGAGCCAGACCCTAAACTCTCTCTCAGCTTGGCATTAATGTCATCCTGATGAAATTGATCTTTGTCCTTAGGCAGCGCGAAATACAAGTAAGGCAAGCCTTCACTTGGGAGATTCGGCCCCTTAATCAAGAAGCTGAATGCAGGTGCGTTCGGGTTTTGCGATTTTGTTGTCAGTTCTCCGTTTTTGCCAATTGCAAAATCCAAGTATTTCCCTGTCAGTTTCAGTGAATATGAACCTGCTTGAAACTCCGTAGCCGTATTCTGCACCCGAAGTTCAAACTTGCCGTATACCTCTCCTGTGTCCACATTGCTAAGTACAGGGCTTACCGCAACGAGACGCGATTCAAAGTCGCTCTGATAGACCATGAGCCCTTCATATTCAAGCGGTGAATTCAACTGAATATTGTGCTGAGCTACCTGTTCAAGCACAGGCTTCACACGCGCATCACCACACTTGTCCACACACTTGAACAGTGTCGCCTTCGTCTCGAACAGCTTCGGTATGACACGCCCTTCCTTCACGAACTGCTCAGGCATATCTTCCTTGCCGTAATATTCAACTGTAAATTTATCATTCTGCAAATAATAGGGAGTTCCAGGTATTTCACGGGCTTCTCCTTGCGGAAAGCCGTCATAATAATCGTAATGCCAGCCTGGGATGCTGCGTGCAAGTATAGCAAGCAAGAAGAGAATAAGTCCGATATGGTTGATGTACGGCCCCCAGCGGCTGAACCGGTTCTTCTCAGCTAATAGCGCCTCATTATCCTTAGTAACTCGGTAGCCTTTCTTCTTGAGTACGTTCGACATGTTATCCAGCCAAGCTTCAGCATCTTGGTTTATTGATCCTTCATAGACAATCCGCTGTCTCGAAATAAACTGGACATGCTTACGTATCTTCTGCCGATGTAATGCACGATATAACGGAAGTACACGATCAATGCTGCAAATGACCAGTGAGGCGCCGATCATGACAAGCAATGTAATGAACCACCAGGATTCGTATGTATGAGACAAGCCAAGCATATAATAGATTTGTCCCAATGTACCGTACGTGCTCTTATAATATTGTGTCGGGTCTATGCTGAGAAATGAGCTTTCCTGTGGGTAGATGGTGCCGAGTGACGCACCAATTAATGTAATGACGATAAGAATAACCGCCACTTTTACTGAGGAGAAGAAATTCCAAATGCGATCAATCCATGACGGACTTGCCTTCTGTGACTTACGCGCAACCCCGTCATAACGCATTTCCAGTACGGAATCCACCTCATCCCCTTCAAATAGCGGCTTGCCGCAGGCCTCGCACAATACAGTTCCTACTGCATTCTGATGGCCGCATTCGCACTTCGTATTCTCAAACCGCACAGCCTAGTCCTCCTTCCCTTCAAGCCCTATTCTTTCGCCATTTGTTCCAAATAGGACTCTAGCTGGCTTGTAGTGACTTCCCCAGTATGAATAGCATGGACTTTGCCATCAGGCTTGATGAAGAATGTGGTCGGCAATGGACGGACACCGAAGGCTTTGGTTACACTCTTATTTGAATCGAGCAGCATCGTGAAATGAACATTTACCGCTTTCATATAATTGTCCACAACGATCGCATCTTCTCCATAGTTGATGCCGACGACTTCCACGTTGCGATCCTTCCAATCATCTGCTGCCTTCTGCAAGGTGGGCATCTCCCGCTCACACGGTTCGCACCAGGAGCCCCAGAAATTAAGCACCAGGGACTTTCCCTTGTAATCACTCAGCTGCACAGTATCGCCCTTCAGCGTATGAAGCGACACATCTGGTATGCGGCTGCCAACCTCAGGGTATGTAGGCTTACTGTACGCATTGCTAATTGCAATCCCGCCAAGTATCGCAATGACAGCTAGTATGAGAATCTGGACTGTCTTGTTTCTCTTGCCCAATATCATCGCCCCTTCTTGATGTGGTTCAATTGATATAGATTGAACACTTGCTTTCTATGACATATTTCACATTCAGACGACATAATTGCAACAATTGCATTACACCATCCACGACTATTATAATTCATAGATTAGCGGACATATCTTCCTCAATATGAAAATTATGTGTCACCATATACTGGGCGGGGTGCAATAAAAGCGATTTACTGCTCTATCCGATTTACGTATGCATGGTACGGTTGGATTTCATCTCCATACGGAGTTCGTTGACTTCCGACTTCGTCAGCACACGGTGTTTGCCACGGGCAATTCCTTGCAGCGTAATATTGCCGAACTTCACACGCTTCAGCTTGGTGACAGGATGGCCAATCACCTCGAACATGCGGCGAACTTGACGATTGCGACCCTCATGGATCGTTATACTGATGGTTGCCGTATTGCTCTCCAAGTCAACATCATGGTATTCCACCGCAGCTGGCTGAGTCATACCATCCTCAAGTTTAACCCCTTTCCTCAGTTGCTCCAGCTTATCCCCATGAGGTACGCCTTTCACGGTTGCATGATAGGTCTTCTCCACATGATGGCGCGGATGCATGAGCATATTGGCTAACTCACCATCATTTGTAAACAGCAGCAGCCCCTCTGTTTCATAATCGAGGCGTCCTACCGGATATACTCGTGCCTTTACACCCTTCATGAAATCCATGACTGTCTTGCGGCCTTCTGGATCTGATGTACTTGTAATAACGCCTTTTGGCTTATGGAAGGCTAATACTATTTTGTCGGACTTAACCGATATCGTTCTCCCACTAACAGTAATCACATCGCTTGACGGATCTGCCTTTACGCCTAGAGTTGTTACGACTTCTCCGTTAACTTCTACCTTACCTGCCTTAATAAGCTCTTCACACTTTCGACGCGATGCGACGCCCGCGTTCGCCAAAATCTTCTGTAAACGTTCTTCCATGAATGTCTGTCACCTCAAACTATTAGTATCCTCATTGAAGAGAAAAGCCCGCTGCCAAGAGGGCGCGAGCTTGTCATTAACTTACATTATTCAAGCTATTATGATATTACCCTGTAATGAAACCAAATACAAGGAAACAGACGACAATTGCTGCAATAAATCCGACCAAATCAGAGAATAGGCCAACTTTTAGTGCATACCGGCCTTTCTTAATCCCAACAGCGCCGAAATATACGGTCAACACATAGATCGTTGTATCAGTGCTCCCCTGTATCGTTGAAGCAATTCTTCCAATCATGGAATCAGGCCCGTACATCTTAATCAGATCGGTAGTAAAGGCAAGAGAGCCAGCTCCTGTAATGGGCCGCAAGAAAGCAAGCGGCATCACCTCACCAGGAATGCCAATCCAATCGAGTATCGGACGCAGCAGCCCCACCATCCAATCCATCGCACCAGATGCACGGAATACACTGATCGCAACCATCATGCCTACTAAGGTTGGAATGATGTTGATTGAAGTTTGGAATCCATCCTTCGCCCCTTCAACGAAGGTCTCATATACGGGCACACGCCGAAAATAGGCAAACAGCGGAATAAAAACGATAATGGCCGGTATGGCCCATGCGGATATAGAGGAAACAAATGCATACATAACCGGACCATCCTTTCTACTTCATTTCGAGGCTGGAAGTAAGGTCATGATGCCATAATCATCAAATCATTGTTCAACTAGCTGGTGTATGATATCCCGCTCCCTGAGAAGCCGTATACCGCCCTTTGTCAGACTTTAATTGTTGCGGGGGCGGACGCTTCGCATCCTTTCTTCGGTACCATCGATCCGCGAAGATCGCTGCAAATGTTGCTACAATGGTCGCAAGCAGCGTAGTACCTACAATCTCGGCAGGATTAGCAGAGTTGAAATTCATCCTTATCGCAATCAATGTTGTTGGGATTAGGGTTATACTTGACGTATTGATTGCAAGCAGCGTGCACATGGCAGGCGTAGCCGTATCTTTATTCGGATTTAATTTCTGGAGCTCCTGCATAGCTCTTATCCCCATCGGTGTAGCTGCATTGCCTAGCCCAAGCAAATTCGCGCTCATATTCGACATAATGAAGCCGAGAGCAGGATGGTTGCGAGGTACATCGGGAAACAAATACCTAACGACTGGACCAAGAGCCTTGGCAAGCCGCTTCAGCAACCCTGCATCCTCTGCAATCCGCATGATCCCTAGCCAGAACACCATCACACTGATGAGTCCAAAGCTTACAGATACTCCTGTCTTCGCTCCCTCGAACACGGCTTCCGTCACTACGTCAATCTTTCCCTGAGCGGCAGCAGCGATGAATCCCACAAGCAGCATGAACATCCATATCGCATTTACAATGACAACCGTCTCCCTTCCCATGGGCGATCAAGCTGCGCCAAATAGTCTGCCTGTTACACGTTTTAGTACCATCATCCATTCACTGAGTACGTTGCCGCTCTTTCTTTCACTTGGAACTGCAGAAGTGTGTTTGGCTGAACCACCTCGAGTTGGCGCAGATTCGTCTGGAGAAATTCTTCGAACATCTACACTGGCTATCGGTTCCTTGTCCACATACATCGTCAAGCGTCCCTGATGACCTAACCTTGCATCGAGACTACCGCTAGCCGGTACGAAGAGCTTGGCAGACAATTTCGATTGCTCCCCATATCCAAGCGGATACGTCAGCGATCTAGAAGCTTCGAATGGCTGACCCTCAATATGTTGGCCTTCCTCTACAATCTTCGCTTGCGGAAACGCTTGAAAGCCGTAATCGAGCATCCTTCTATGGTCTTCCCAATCTCTGGAGTCATTCAGTGTTACAGCAACAAGCTGCTGGCCATTCCGTGTGGCAGAACTGACTAGACACCGCAATGCACCTTTCGTGTAACCTGTCTTCACACCATCTGCTCCTTCATACAAGTGAAGCATTTTATTCTTATTGCCCCACACATAATCCCAATTGTCGATTGTATTAGGCGCCTTCTTCGTACGGGTGCGCACGATTTCACGGAAGGTTGCATTATGCAGTGCATATGCTGATATACGAGCTAGATCTTCTGCAGTCGTATAGTGACCCTTCTCATCCAAACCATGAGGATTGCGGAACTGGGTATGCTCCAACCCGAGCAGCTTCGCCTTCTCATTCATTAAGTGGACGAAGCCTTCTTCCGAGCCTCCAACGTGCTCAGCAATCGCCACCGCAGCATCGTTTCCTGAACGAAGCATAAGGCCATACAACAAATGGTTGAGACTCATCTCTTCTCCAAGTCTCAAGTAAATGGAGGAGCCTTCCTTCCCTACAGCACGAGAAGTCGCCTTTACTTTATCCTCCAGCCGGCCATGCTCAATTGCCACAATCGCGGTCATCACTTTCGTCGTACTCGCCATTGGAAGCTCCTGCTTCCCGTTATGGCTGTACAGCATTCTTCCAGATGCTACATCTATTAAGGCTGCTGCTCTTGCTGCAGTAGATGGAGGCGCGATTCGAGCCGAAGCAGTTCCATTCGATGGCTCAACCTGCAGCGGGATAGACCATTCCTGTACAGCCTCACGCTGTGTGCGACTTGTGTCCACGGATGGATCAGCTGACGCGGCACGTCCATACAAATCATATGCCAGAACCGAACCCAACAGTGCGCACAACGCAATCATCTTTCCAACTTGTCCTACGTATGGATGCTTGCTCATACGTTCCTCCTTAATCTGTATACCGGTCAAGTTGTTCCATATGTATGCTTGTTCGAGACCGAGTATGTCCATCACTTACGATTACTTAAGCAAGCAGGAGTTGCTCTAATGAAAAATAGCGTCAAGCTCCCGTTGACTGCATCGCCATTTTACCGGCAATAACGGCAGCAACAATCAAGCCTGACGCCATATTCCTACCGATCCGATATAATAATATCCTCGGCCGTCGTTGATTCCTGCTTCTTGAACATCGAACTGATTTGATCCAGCACATTAGGTGCGGCATCAATAATTTTCTCCAGCAAATGCGTCTGATTGTCGAGCGACACGACATCAATGCCCCGTCTGCCAACGACGAGAAAGGCAATCGGTGTTATGTAGACGCCACCGCCGCTACCTCCTCCAAATGGCTTCGAACCATAGGCATAGGCTGCAGGAACAGTACGCGCCTCACCACGTTCTGAGGCTGGTCTGTCATGTCTGTCGTGCCTGTCGTGTCTCTCATCCAACCGGAAGTCGCTGCCTCCTGCCGCAAAGCCAAATGCAACACGGCTTATCGGCAAAATGACACTGCCGTCAGGTGTTTGGACAGGATCGCCCACGATTGCATTTACATCTACCATAGCCTTAATATTGTTAAAGGCTGCATGCATTAAGCCCTCGATAGGATGTTCCGCCATGTTCGTATTCCTCCTTCTGCGCGAACGATGCGAATAATCAACTTGATTACAGCAGTTATAGCGTGCACGATGCGAATTTTGGTTATACAAACGATCCTAGTGGAAAAAAAAGGGGTGTGAAATTGCGGATTCACTTCCATCTGAGGATGTCTTCGAAATCGAATATGGTGAGACAATGCTCCTACCAGCATGCTCTTCACTGACCATGATGCCCCTGTCAATAGACAAGCTGTTGCTGGATTAAGCAGTCCAATCTCCGTATCCCAAGTAAACATGCTGCACTGTACCCGTTGGAGAGTTTCTTTGAGCCAATGAATGATGCAACGCGTATGACGTAGAAGTCGCCGCACGTTGTGCTTATATCTCTCTATCAATTTTTTATCGACCTGAGTTTCATCTCGACTTGCATGACCTGTTCCGACATTATCCTTAGCTTTTACATGCAGGTGAACCCCTGTTTCCATGTTAATAAATCGAATGGATCGCCATTCATATTTCCAACGAAGCAGTCCATAGCATGCCCGAATCAAAAGAACAACTCGCTCATGTTTTCCTGATTTGTGAATGATGATTTTGCACTCAATGGACGAAAAGACAATGAGGGCAAGCAAGACAACTACTATCCCCCCAGCAATCGCCCATCCTATCATGTCATGCGCCTCCATTTCCTAAACTATCCGTATTATGGCCTTTTATCCAAACTAGCATGCACGAGGAGCATAATTCCGAGTGACCTTACCAAATAAAAAAACCCGGCAGCTCGTATTATCGCATACGAAGCTGACGGGCAAGCATTAGAACATATTGATGCTCCTCGTTCAAGCAAGTTTCTTTGAATGTTAGGGACAAGCGCCTCTTTACAGCATCAGCTTGGAACGATCAATAGATTGACCAGGCAAAAGTTCCAGTCCTTGAATCCCAAGCTCCTGAAGCTTCGCCACAAATGCTGCCCCATCCTGTTGAATAGGAGGAAATGTATTGTAGTGCACGGGGATGACAACTTTAGCCTGTACCCACTGCGCAGCTAGCAATGCATCTTCCGGGTCCATCGTGAAGAAGCTGCCAATTGGCAAGAAGGCGATATCTGGCTTGTAGCGATCGCCAATGAGCTTCATATCGCTGTACAATGCAGTGTCTCCGGCATGATAAATCGTTAGCCCTTCTGTTTGCAGGACAATCCCTGCAGGGTTACCCATATAAATATCCTGACCATTGACTGTAACGGAGGAACTGTGCAGGGCAGGCACTAGCGCAACCGATCCAAATTCGAATGGAGCTGGTCCACCTAGGTTCATGCCTATAGCTTGCGCACCTTGCGATTCCATGTAGTTCGTAAGCTCTACCATGCCAATAATAGGCGCTTTGCAGCGCTTGGAGATGGATACCGCATCACCAATATGATCGCCATGTCCATGTGTGAGCAGCACATAGTCCGCATGAATCTCTTCTGAGCGTGTGACTGCTGCAGGGTTGCCAGTCAAGAAAGGATCAATGATAATACTATGCTGTTCGGTAACAAGCTGAATGCAGGAATGACCGTGGAAATGAATGTTCAAAGCAGTTCCTCCTCATATTTGCATATTCAACAGCTTCATACGCAGAAGTTCTTATCGTATCTCTTCCTCGTGCTCATGTTGAACTCCTGCTTCCAATTGTTCTTCAACTTCCTTCACGTCTTCAATCGTCAATTGGCGTCCATCTAACTTCTCGAACAAGAGCTGTGTTTCCTCTTCTAACCCATCCATTTGTTCAAAAGCAGAGGAATCCGGCAGTTCTTTAATTGTTGATAATCCGAAATAATCTAAGAATGATTTCGTTGTGCCATACAAAATCGGCCTTCCGATCGCTTCTGCTCGTCCAACCTCTTCGATCAAACCCTTGTTCGTTAGCGTCTGAATCGCACGATCCGATTTTACGCCGCGGATTTCTTCGATCTCAACACGGGTAATCGGCTGTCGATAGGCAACGATAGACAAGGTCTCTAGGGCTGCTTGCGACAGTGAAGAGCGCGATGGCGAATATGCCATCTTCTCAAAATACGGGGCATGTTCTGGCAATGTAGCTAGCTCGTACATCCCTGCGATTGCAACAATTTGCAGACCACGTTTCGAGCGCTCGAAGTCCGCGCGCAGATCGTTCATCGCTTCCTCTATAACCTCTGGGCGCTGTTCTGTAATTTCTGAGATTTGCTTAATGTTCAAGCCTTCATCTCCAGCCATGAACAACAACCCCTCAATAATCGACTTCAGCATCTGAAAGTCCATCTTCCGTGTCCACCTCCCCACTCCATTGAATCACGATGTCCTCAAAGAGGCTATCCTGGTAGCAGCGAACTTGCTTCATCTTCATCAGCTCCAGCAGCGCGAGAAAGGAAACGACAATTTCCGAACGCGTGAGATGCTCGCTAAGCAAGTTAGAGAACATCATCTTACCTCCCTTGCCAAATGGACGCAGCGTGTCGATAATGCTCTTAATCCGATCCTTCACCGATATTTCATCCCGGTGGATTGTTGCGACCTGCGTTCTGCGCGACGCTTTACTAAGTGCCTTGCGGAAAGCTGCGATCAAGTCTGTGACATGTAATCCATCCACTGGATTATCAGGAGCTGTTGGCATAAATGGCGTTAAGTCCTCTGGTTCCTTGGAAAAAATCATGCTTCGTTCTGTCTCGCGTTCCCGGAGATGCTCCGCAATTCCCTTGTACTTTCGGTATTCGATCAACTTGCGTATAAGCTCTGCCCGCGGATCAGGCTCATCATCCACATAATCTTCATAGTCGTCCCATTCCATGACCGGAGGCTTGGGAAGCAATTGCTGTGATTTCATGGACAGCAACGTTGCCGCCATAACGAGAAACTCGCTCGTAATCTCCAGCTCTAATTCCTGCATGTTGTGCAAATATTCCATATATTGATCTGTAATCTCACTAATCGATATATCTTGAATATTAATTTCCGCTTGGTCGATTAAATGCAGGAGCAAATCGAGCGGTCCTTCAAACTGTTCCAGCTTATACGTTACGGTCACCCCGTGATAACCTCCTGAGCAATAAAAACAAATGTAGCGCCCTTGCAAAAAGGGCACTACATTAAATAAGCACTATTTTAACTGATTCGTCAAGTTCGCCATTTCAATTGCAGTAGACGCAGCTTCCCAACCCTTGTTACCTGCCTTCGTTCCTGCACGTTCAATTGCCTGCTCGATGGAGTCTGTTGTCAGCACTCCGAATATGGTCGGAACCCCTGTCTTCATGTTCACTTGCGCAACGCCTTTAGCCGCTTCACTGCACACATAATCGAAATGCGGAGTGGTTCCGCGAATAACTGCGCCTAGTGTGATCACCGCATCATACTTCCCGCTCTCCGCCATTTTCTGCGCAATAAGTGGAATTTCAAATGCACCCGGGACCCAGGCAATATCTACCTCCTCATCTTTAACCCCGTGGCGCTTCAGCGCATCAAGTGCTCCCGAAACAAGCTTGCTGACAATAAATTCATTGAATCGACCAGCAACAATTCCATATTTTAATCCTTCGGAAACTAAGTGTCCTTCAAATACATGTGGCATAAGTAAAGTCCTCCTCTGTGATAAATAACTGAATCATATCGATTTATCGCACGCTTGCGGTACTTCATTTCCTTCAGGGCTTATCTGCGTGCTTGTTCATCCTGTTCAATATCGTCGAATACGAGCATATGCCCGAGCTTTGCAGCCTTCGTATGCAGATATTTTGTGTTGTCTTCATTCTCCTGCATTTGAATCGGGACGCGCTCAACGACCTCCAAACCATAGCCTTCCAACCCTTTAATTTTGCGAGGATTATTTGTAAGAAGGCGAATTTGACGAATGCCAAGATCTTTCAAGATTTGAGCTCCAATGCCGTAATCCCGCAGATCCGCTGGAAATCCAAGCTTCAAGTTGGCATCCACAGTGTCTAGCCCTTGCTCCTGAAGCTTGTAAGCTTTGAGCTTGTTAATAAGTCCAATCCCGCGGCCTTCCTGGCGCATATAGAGCAGGACGCCATTGCCTTCCTTGTCTATTTGTGAAAGCGCAGCGGCGAATTGAGGGCCACAGTCGCAGCGATGTGAATGAAATACATCCCCGGTTAAGCATTCCGAATGAACACGAACAAGTACTGGCTGAGTTCCATCAATGTCGCCCTTCACTAAGGCAACATGTTCCTTATTGTCCACACCATTCGTATAGGCAATAGCTCGGAATATCCCGAAGTCAGTAGGCATGTTCACCTCGACCTCACGTTGAACCAGCTTCTCCTTCTCATTACGATAATGAATGAGATCCTTGATGCTGATGAGCTTCAAGTCCCATTGCCCCTTCAGTTCCATCAAGTCGGGCAGTCTCGCCATCGTGCCATCTTCCTTAATCACTTCGCAGATGACACTAGCAGGTGCAGATCCGCTCAACCGGGCGAGATCAACCGCTGCTTCCGTATGCCCTGCACGGCGCAACACACCACCATTCTTCGCTATTAACGGGAAGATATGACCCGGACGGCGGAAATCTTCTGCCTTGGCGTTCGCATCCAGCATCTTCTGGATCGTTAGTGAGCGTTCGTGCGCTGAAATGCCAGTAGTCGTATCTACGTGATCAATAGATACGGTAAATGCCGTACCGTGATTGTCCGTGTTGTGTGCAACCATTGGGTGAAGCTCAAGCTCCTCGGCACGCTCCTGCGTAATAGGTACGCATACCAATCCTCGGCCTTCTGTAATCATGAAGTTAATAACTTCCGGTGTTGCCTTGTCGGCTAACGCGATAAAGTCGCCTTCATTTTCCCGATCTTCGTCATCAACCACAATGATGACCTTGCCCTGCTTCAAATCTGCAATTGCGTCCTCTATCGAATCAAAGTGAAATGCTTCCTTCATGTTGTTCCTCCCCTTTCACCATTACATAAAACCATGCTCTGCCAAAAACGCTGCATTAAGACCTCCAGAACCAGAACGATTCGAATCCTTTGTCTCGTTCTCCGGCCCCGATCTACCATACCGGAGCAAATGATCCACATACTTGCCAAGCACATCACATTCAATGTTGACGGTATCACCCGGCTGCTTGCGCTGAAGAGCGGTTTGTGCCAACGTATGTGGAATAATCGATACGGCAAACTCTCCATGCTCTGCTCGTGTTAGGGTTAAGCTGATGCCGTCAATGGTGACAGAACCTTGTGGAATCATATATTTCGCCATCTCAGGCCGACTCGCCCGACATTCGATGACGACAGCATTCGCATCTCTTGTTCGTCCCACAATCGTTGCAAGACCATCTACATGTCCTTGCACAATATGACCGCCGAATCGCCCGCCTGCTGCCATTGCACGCTCTAGATTGACCGGATCGCCCGGCCTTAAATCCTTCAAATTCGTGTGGCGAAACGTCTGCGGCATCACATCCGCCATGAAGGAGGTGCCATCATATGACGTTGATGTCAGGCATACACCATTGACAGCGATGCTGTCCCCCAGCTTCATGCCATCTAGAACCTTAGATGCTCGGATGTGAAGCACCATCGCCTCACCCCGCTTCATCACAGACTGCAGTGAGCCCACTTCTTCAATCAGTCCGGTGAACATTGCTATGCTCCTCCTTTATGCTGGAATGAGTCAAATGCTCCACCTCACGCTTGCCGAAAGGATATCCTGTGATGCAGATATTATCTCCGAGCTTCTCAACCTCCACATGCTGAAGCCGGTATGCATCCTGCATCCTCTCTACACCTTCAAACACAAAACTACCAGGCGCATGCTGACCGCCGACGACAATCGGAGCCATAAATATTGCAACTTTGTCGACCAGCTTCTTCTCTAGCATCGCCCCATTCAATCGACCTCCACCTTCAAGGAGTATGGATCCGATCTCATGTTGGCCACACCATTCCATCATCTGCTGAAGGTCTACCTTCTCGCCTTCACCGCACTCGATAACCTCTACGCCTCTGGACACCAATTCACGCCGCTTCTCCCCGCTTGCCCGTGCAGTTGTGAAGATGCAGGTTCGTGCAGCTTGATCGGTTACGACGTTGGCGTCCATAGGGATCCGAAGCTTCGAGTCTACAATCAAGCGCACTGGGTTTACCCCAGGGACCGACAGACGTGTTGTCAGCGATGGATCATCCGCAAGCACAGTGCCTATGCCTACCATAATCGCTTGATGACGGTGCCTCATCGAATGAACGAGTTCACGACTTCGCTCATTCGAGATCCACTTGCTGTCCCCAGTCGAAGTGGCGATCTTGCCGTCCAGCGTACTTGCTGTCTTGAGGGTAACGAACGGAATGCCGGTCGTAATATGCTTAGCGAACATTTCAATCAGTGCGAGACCTCTCTCCCGAAGCACATCCAACGTTATCCCAATTCCATGATCCTTCAGTAGAGCAATTCCTCTCCCTGCAACCGCTGGATTCGGATCGACGCAAGCGATCACGACACGGGCAATTCCCGCTTCAATCAATCGCAGACTGCAAGGCGGTGTTCTCCCATAGTGGCTGCATGGCTCAAGGGTCACATACGCAGTCGCTCCTCTCGCCGCTTCACCAGCCATCTGTAAAGCATAGACTTCCGCATGGCCTTCACCACGCCGCAAATGAGCTCCAAGACCGACGATTCGTCCCTCGTTCACAATGACACAGCCAACTGCAGGGTTCACATCGGTCTGTCCAAGCACCTGCTCTGCCATGTTCACAGCGAGCTGCATGTACAGTTCATCATTGATAACAGCAGACATTAGGTATCCTCCTTTCCACAAACAGATCAAGGCTAACGCAAAAAAGCCCTTCGGATCCTCCGAAGGGCATGATTGATTGAGCTTACAGGTATGTACTTAATTTCACAATAGTCGCACATAAGCATAATTTCCATTTGTATATGACAAATAAAACCGACAACAAGGATGTTCTCAGCAAACTGCAACGATTTCGCATATGTCAAATACGACGATAGATGAATAGAAAACCTCGCGCTTACGCAGGTATTCGCCGTCCATTTCGCCTGGAATGCTCATGAAATTGTGAAAATAAGAACTTGAAAGAACTAATTATCGAGTTCTTCTCTCCTGACGCCCCTTCTCCCATCCAGACTATACTGTCGGCTCTGGAGTTGCACCAGATCCACCGTGTGGACGAATCCACCCGGGTCACGGACTAAGAACATCTTGCACACGCAAGAATAGGTTCATCACCGCCGGTCGGGAATTTCACCCTGCCCTGAAGGTCTGTCATTCGTATTGCTATAAAATTAGTTTCTAAGATGTTGCACTTAGAAGTGTACCACCTGACCTGGTAAAATGCAACTTGTGTCGCTTCACCGCATGGAACATTCAGCTGCGTTCAAATAAAAAAGACGTGCAGCAGCCAAGCTGCATACACGCCTTCCCTCAATTATTTCTATTCTTCCACGATTGTAACTTGCTTCATCTTGTCGCCTTGCTTAACAGCATCTACATGCTCCATGCCCTCTACAATTTTGCCAAATACCGTATGCACGCCATCCAAGTGAGGGAATGCATCGTAAGTGATGTAGAATTGGGAACCGCCTGTATCCTTGCCGGCATGCGCCATCGCAAGTACACCACGCTCATGCTTGTGCGGGTTGCCTTTTGTCTCACATTTGATTGTGTAGCCTGGGCCGCCTGTACCTGTTCCGTGCGGGCAACCGCCTTGAGCTACAAAGCCCGGAATAACACGGTGGAATGTCAAGCCGTTATAGAAACCTTCGTTGGACAGCTTCTCAAAGTTTGCAACGGTACCTGGTGCCTCTTGCTCATGGAGCTGGATTTTCACCGTGCCGCCTTTTTCCAATTCAATCAATGCATATTTGCTCATCATGTATCGTCTCCTTCCATATGTACAATGCTCACGCTTGCTCATCCGATTATACGTTATTTCATAACAAAAAGAAAACACCCGATTTCTGCCTCATCGTTATGCCACGGCAAGACAGAAGATTGGGTGTTGTAATAGTTTCCATATCTGGTGTAACTTCGAATATGAAATTCAACTGCTGCCGCGGATCTTGCAATCGTCACATCCCGTACTATTTCAGCGCTGGCTCCTTGCGCAGACGAGCTGGAATGCAGTCATTGCGCACGATATCTTCATGCGACTCACGACGTACAACAATATCCGCTTCCCCGTTGTGCACGAATACGACAGCTGGTCTTGGAATACGGTTATAGTTGCTTGCCATCGAATAATTGTACGCACCTGTGCAAGACACAGCCAACAGATCGCCCTGCTGGACGGCAGGAAGCACAGCATCCCAGATCAGCATATCGCCGCTTTCGCAGCATTTTCCTGCTATCGACACTGTCTCCGTGGACTCATTAGTCGCACGGTTAGCAAGCAGTGCCTCATAACGAGACTCATACAGCGCTGGTCGAGGGTTGTCGGTCATCCCTCCATCAACAGCTACATATTTGCGCACGCCTGGAATATCCTTCACAGAGCCAACTGTATACAGTGTTGTTCCCGCTTCTCCAACAATACTGCGGCCTGGCTCTACCCAAATTTCAGGCAAGCATTCTCCGATGTCAGCAAAATGCTGCTTTACAGCATCTGTAATGGCCTTTACATAATCGCGAACATGCAGAGGCGTATCCCCTTCTACATAGCGGATGCCAAAGCCGCCGCCCAAGTTCACAACCCGGAATGCGATCCCTAGCTGTTCCTTCACCCCACGAGCAAATTGTGCAACGCGTTCAACCGCCATTTGGAATCCTTCAGTTTCGAAGATTTGAGATCCGATATGCGAGTGGATGCCCAGCAGCTCCAAATGAGTTGCATCCGCCGCATGACGCACAGCCTCAAGCGCCGTGCCATTGCCGATGTCAAAGCCAAACTTCGAATCCGTCTGACCTGTCGAAATGTATTCATGCGTATGTGCCTCAACCCCTGGTGTAACGCGGAGCAGCACAGGTACGGACTGATTGCGTTCTTGGCAAATTGCATTCAACAGCTTCAGCTCCGTGAAATTATCAACAACAAAGCAGCCAATGCGGGCATCAAGCGCCATTTCGATCTCCTCGGGCGTCTTATTATTCCCATGGAAGTGGATTCGCTGGGCCGGGAATCCAGCCTGCAAGGCTGTATACAATTCCCCTTCCGATACAACATCCAGCGACAGCCCCTCTTGGTCGACTAGCCGGCACATTGCTGCTGTACAGAATGCTTTGCTTGCATATGCAACCTGAAAGGTTAACCCTGACTCGCGAAATGCTTCCATGTATTGTCCACAGCGTTCTCTGACTAATGCTTCGTCAAAAATATAAAGCGGAGTACCAAATTGCTGCTTCAATTCGGTTACATCGCAACCGCCAATTTCTAAATGTCCATCCCCATTAATCTTGCTCGTTCCGTGTAAGTACATCGTCATTTCTCCCCACTCCCACTCGATCTTCTATGTCTATCCCCTCATGTTGTTCCAATTGTTGGTGAAAATATTACATCGAGTATATCAGCTTATTCGATCTTGAAAGAATGGATTTTTCCGTCCATCATTTGCATTATAGAGGTTGTCAAGGGACAAACACCTTGCCTTCCAAACGTTGAAGCTATCGCTTCGTTCTTGGCGGCATCTTTGTATTATCTCGCGTCTGATTCAAGCTAGGGCGCGTCTTTATCAGCAAGAATGGCTGTCGCACGATGATATTGTACATCGCTTTGGCATTGAACGGAATGAACGGCCATAAGTATGATGCATTGTACGAGCGATGCAGGGTCAGCCAGAGCAGCCAAACGGTTGTACCAATTACGAGTCCGGGAACTCTGAATAGCGCAACCGAAATAAGCAGCACAAGCCTCACGATTCGATTGGCCAGCGCCAGCTCATAGCTCGGTGTCGCAAACATCCCTACGGCAGCTACAGCCATGTACAAAATAACCTCATTGACGAACACTCCTGTTTTGACCGCTATGTCACCTACGAGTATCGCAGCTAGCAAGCCCAATGCTATCGCAAGCGGCGACGGAGTATGAACAGCCGCCATTCGCATGAGATCCACGCCGAGCTCTGCGATGAGGAACTGGAAAATGAGCGGTATCTTCCCTGTCTCCTGCGGTCCAATAATTTGTAGGGTGGCAGGCTTTAATCCCGGCTCGATAACGAGCAGCAGCCACAACGGGAGAATGAAGAGCGATGCAAAAATACCGATGAAGCGCACACTCCGCAAATAGGTTCCCATAAATGCAGTTTGTCGATTCTCTTCTGCATGCTGACATAAGTCGAAAAACGTCGTCGGCAAAATGATGACAGATGGAGAAGTGTCGACAAATATGACAATGCTGCCATCCATCAAATGGGAAGCGACAACATCTGGACGTTCCGAGTATCGTACTAGCGGATAAGGGTTCCACGCCTTATTGATAATCGCCTCCTCCAGTTGCTTGTCGGCCAGTGGCAGACCATCCACATTCACCGCTTTTATTTTATTACGAACCGACTCCACTTGACGCTTGTCAGCAATATCATCTATATAGGCAATACACACATCGGTACGGGTACGCCGTCCCACCTGCACCATTTCATACATAAGCCCTGGATCACGCAAGCGGCGTCGGACAAGGGTAACGTTCGTGAGCAGTGTCTCGCCGAATCCGTCACGCGCACCCCGAACCACCCGCTCGAGCGACGGTTCTTCAAGACCCCGCACAGGGAAGGTTTTGCAGTCCACTATAATTGCACTTGATTCATGATCAATAAAGAAAGCGCTGCTGCCAGCGAGCACCTTATTAATGACGCTGCTTAACTTATTCTCCCGCTCCACTTGAACATGAGGGATATAGCGTTCGAATAAGGATTTGAGCGCGTTCGGCGACATTTCTTCCTTATCCAAGTAAGACATGCGGGACAAAATTAACGTCATCACTTCGTCCTTAGCAAACCCATTCACATAGAACAGGCCCACCCGCCGCTCACCGAAGACCATCTCGCGCAGCAAGATATCGAACGACTCCCCAAGTCCGACTACCTGCTGCAGCGTTCGTTTCGTCTCGTCCAGCTTCTTGGAGATTTCGTCCTTGTCCTGCCAATAGATGATGGACTCTTCTATCGTATCGGACTTCTCACGCTGCTTTTTTCTGTCATGCAAGCTGCCTTGCTCAGATGCATGCTGCTGATTTCCTCCATCCTCAGACTTCTCTTTCGGTGATTTCGAATGAGGAGGGGGAAGTACGTCCTTTTGCGACGATTCTTGTTCTGTTTGCTGCTCTGTCATTGGGCAATGTCCTCCTTCTTATTGAATCGCAATGTTTTGGCATATCCTTCATCGCGAGATTCTCACCATTCACACAGAAATTTCAATGCGGGTATTTAAAACAGTCGAACCAAGATCCAAGAACCTTGCCAATTACCATTGCGGTCAGTAGATGAGGGAGCGCATGTGTCATACCAAGCCGTTTCGCCAATATCGGAAAAACATTCAATACCTCCGTCAGCGCTGCAGCCAAAAGTCCCACGAATACCCCATCCAGCAGTCCGATGAATGGAGAGAACCATCCCGCATAGAAGAATCGGATACTCCATAAATCTGTTACGGTAAAGAACAGCGTGCCCGCAATAATGGCGTACTCAAACCAATACGAACAGTGGAAGGAGCGAGTAAGCTGTGCTAGCCGTGGAAGCATGTCAAGCACGACAAATAATGCCACCATCGCGCCCCCAACCGTAATCCCGCCAGCGATTCCCGCGAACGATGCCAGCAGCTGTGCAAGACCATACAGCCAAGTCTCAGTCACGCTTCAAATCCTCCTTGCGCAATCGCTTGTATTCCTCGGTTATCATGTACTGGTTCAAGTTTTCCTGATATAGGAACATCTCAACTTCAAGCGGTGTCGGCTCTTCATTGAACTTCTTGCGGAAAAAGTGATTAAAAAATACGACCATCCCAAGACCGATGCCAATGGAATAGCAGGCTTGGAACCAAAATGGATTCGCATCCTTCCGACCCGTAAGCATTTCTACAATTCGTTTATGTACAGGGAGCATGCTTACATCGGCGTGAAAGTTCATGATCGCTAAGCCAGAACCGAAGAACAGCAGCAGCCAGACAAGAACAATTAGGGCGATATTTGGCTTCTTCACCTGCGTCACAACCTCAACTAATGTATGCGGCTGGCCGAAGCATTCTATGGTCATTATCGGACACAGTTCCTTAATTGCCCTCGTAATGTGCATCATGTCAATCAATATCATGTTACCGTCGCTTGTCTTTGGTTCCTTCAGCACAAGCTCTCTTAATTTCGTGTACCATGCATCGTCTGCAATGACCTCAGCTACATCCTTAAGTCGAATCGGATGATCTGGCTTGACCGAAGATTGCTTGCGCAGCCGGATATAGCAGGTACTGCCGGAATCAGGCAACTCATCCAAAGTCGCCATGTTCATCCCCCTCCTTCCTCCATATTGTTAGTATGGTTGAATAGACAGCAAAAAAACCGCAAGGACATCTCCCTGCGGTTCGCTCCTCATACCCTCTCTGGCTCACTGAGCGATCTGGGCTTTGATGGATTGCAATATTTTCTTCTCCAGCCGTGACACTTGCACCTGCGATATTCCGAGGCGACTGGCAACCTCAGATTGCGTCTGATCCCGATAGTACCGCAAATAGACAATAAGCTGCTCTCGTTCACTCAAGCCTTCTATCGCTTCATTCAGCGCAAGCTTATCAAACCATTTGTCCTGCGTATCATCGGCAATTTGATCCATTAACGTAATTGGATCACCATCATTTTCGAATACCGTCTCATGAATGGAGGTCGGTGGTTTATTCGCTTCTTGTGCGAACACAACATCCTCCGGTGATACCCCAAGCTCCGCTGCAACTTCCTTAATCGTTGGAAGCCGATTGAGCCGCTTGGACAACTCATCCTTCGTCTTGCGAACTTTGTTCGCCATCTCCTTCAGTGATCGACTCACCTTCAGCGTTCCATCATCACGCAGAAAACGCTGAATTTCACCGATGATCATCGGCACTGCGTAAGTCGAGAACTTCACGTCATATGATAAATCGAATTTATCAACAGATTTCAGCAATCCGATGCAACCAATCTGGAACAAATCATCTGGATCATATCCTCGATTCATAAAGCGCTGAACGACGGACCAGACAAGGCGTATGTTGCAATTGACAAGTGTTTCTCTCGCTAGCGAGTCACCTGTCTGACTGAGTGCAATCAGACGCTTCACTTCCGCGTCATCCAAATAATTGGGCGACGACTGCTTCAAATCAGCTTCCATGGCTTCAACCCCTAATTATAGAGCGCTTTTTTCGATTCAATCCGCTTCTTCATGCGGATGCTCGTACCCACGCCCAGTTCGGTAGTTACTTCGCATTCATCCATGAAGTTCTCCATGATCGTGAAGCCCATGCCAGAGCGTTCCATGTCCGGCTTCGACGTATACAGCGGCTGTCTTGCAAGCTCAAGATCCTCAATGCCTCGTCCATTGTCTGATACGGTCAGCATAATCTCCTCACCGGAAATAACCGCTGAAATCGTAACCATCCCAGTAGGATCATTATCATATCCGTGGATGATACAATTCGTCACTGCCTCAGAGATTACGGTCTTCATATCTGTCAGCTCGTCCATTGTCGGATCCAGCTGCGATACAAAGGCTGCAACAGCCACACGGGCAAATGCTTCATTCTCGGAACGACTGGAAAATTGCAGCGTCATTACGTTCGTGTCTGATTGTACACTCATGATACGACCTCCAACCCATTAAGCGCTTTGCGCTCATTATCGTAAACATGCACAATTTTAAACAAGCCAGACAATTCGAACAGACGTCGTACCGCGGGATTCATATCGCATACCGCCATTTTTCCGCCTCGTCCCTTGATCTGCTTGTATCTTCCTAGAATGACCCCCAAACCCGAACTGTCCATAAACGTCAAATCACGAAGGCTTAGCACGACATGGTTCACTTGCTTGCGTTGAATCGCTTCGTCGAGCTGAATTCGTACGTACTCAGACGTATGATGATCCAGTTCCCCTCTCAGACGGGTAATCAATACGTTGCGCTGGTGTTCCAATTCCACCTGCAGATTCATGGCGCTTCACTCTCCTCCCCATGATGCCGATACAGTTCGTCAATGGGATAACCAATTCCTGCCTGACGACAAAACTAGAAGCTGCACGCCGTTAATTGACAAAAAACAACTTGCCGCACGTACGTTTAAAGAGTGTCCACCAGCCAGCTTTCGCAATTTCCTCGGTGGATTCGACAGGATATTCACGAACCTTCTTATCTCCCTGATAAACGACAAGTTTCCCAAGCGACTGACCAGCCGCTACTGGAGCCTTCACAGATTTCGGACCTTCCAGTTCGAAGCGAAGATTGTCAGTGCCCTCGCCTTTTTTGAGTAAAACATGATATGGACGCCGAGCCTTCAGCTCAATATTCTCGACCATCCCTTTCTCCACACGAATATCGCCAATCTTATCTCCGCTTTTCAGCAGCGGAACATTCGTATACTGAGCGAAGGCATAATCGAACATTTGCGTGACTTCTGCATTGCGTGTCTTCGTATTCGGTTCGCCAAGCACAACAGCTACCACACGCATATTATCCCGTTTCGCTGTCGCAGACAGGCAATAACGAGCTTCTGAAGTAAAGCCTGTTTTCAACCCATCTGCACCTTGGTAGAACCGTACAAGCTTATTCGTATTGACAAGCCAAAATTTCTTGCTGGTGTTCTGTCGCAAATAATCCTCATATGCACCTGTAAATTTCGTTACATTCGGATATTTCAACAACGCTTGCGACATCAAGGCAATATCATGCGCTGACGTATAATGATTCTCAGCAGGGAGGCCATTGCAATTTACAAAATGTGTATCCTTCATGCCAAGCTCTGCAGCCTTATCGTTCATCATTTGTACGAACGCCTTCTCGGAGCCGCCGATCTTCTCAGCCATCGCAACCGATGCATCATTGCCTGAGGCCATTGCGATTCCCTTCATCATTTCCTCAACCGTCATCTCTTCGCCCGGTTCCAGAAAGATTTGCGATCCGCCCATAGACGCGGCATACTCGCTTGTTGCCACCTTGTCCGTCATCTTCAGCTTTCCTTTGTCAATGGCTTCCATGACAAGCAGCATCGTCATAATTTTCGTAATACTCGCTGGCGGAAGCCGATCGTGGCTATTTTTCTCGAAAATCACCGTTCCCGTGTCCGCATCCATAAGCACCGCTGAGCGCGCGTTATCCGCCAGTTGGGCATCCGGCGCAGCAGAGGATGTTGCTTGGCTTGGCGTTTCTGAATTTGTCCAAGGCGGCAAGTCTGTCCGTGCATAAGATGCGTTCGCCGAAGAAGGCAATATACAAGCGGCAGCAAATAAAAAGCTAAGGCTAGCACACAGCCATTTGTTCACTGATTGTCCCCTCCTATCTAAATAGCGTACATTCTGAGCGCATTACATGCGCAGGATGCACTTTCTATCCAGTGTTACCTTTCAGAAGCAAAATATTCCACTCTTACTGAAAGATAGAGCAGAACTTGGAAGGTTTATCATGTCACGATGTCGAAATAAATTGGGAAATAAATTTATAGCCTACGAAAATGAAATGCAGTACACAACGCGAGAGGATGACATCATGCTTCAGTCGCAATTTGAACACAAAATGATCTCGAGGGGTGTGAATTTCCCGGATTTTGATTTTACTAAGGATAACCTTGATCGCATCTGTATCGGGTTGCATCTGGGCTATTCAGAGGAACAGCTAATGAAGGAGCTCTCTATTTCGCAAGCACAGTGGAAGAAGAGCATCGATCTGCTCTATGGTGAAGGTCTCGCCAAAAAAGTAGAGGGGCGATATGTTCCGACATTTCCGGTCATCTCACATGAGGCGGGGCAACAGTTCTACCAGCTTAGCATCGCAATCGGAAATGACATCGTATCTCTAATCAATCACAACGCGAATCGAATCCAGCAAGAGACTTTCAAGGTCCCGGCATTGCACAATTTTGAATTTGCCGATCTCTCCCTATTTATAATGAGCGATGTATTATTAGATTTCGTGCAAATCGACTATGTGGAACAGTTATTCCTCAAGTCCGACAGACCGTCTCGCAATGGAAAGAACTATTACTATGGTTTGTTGGAAAAACATGCTGATCAGCAGCTAGAACCGTTCGGAATTTACGGAAACCACTGTGTTCCTATCGGTTCGGCGTACTATTGCGCGTATGGGAATAACAGATACAATCAGCCTCTTCTTCCCCTGTTCAGCAAGGAACAGGTATGTACTTTATTTGGCCCTGCATTATCGGAAAATAAGGCTGCAATTCCAACGATCATCGATCACATTATTCAAAGCTCATCTGGCAACGGTTCGATTGAAAGTGAGATACGAAAGGGTTTGGGGCAGTTACATTTGTGGAAGAACGGCAAGCTGATGATCCCTGTACTGAACAACGAGGAATATCAAGCACTGCATCGCATTGCCAATCTTATTACGGCAGATTTAATCAGACTGTTCGAGGATTATCGTTCGATGCTAGTTCAAGCGTATCACGCCTCTCCTTTCGCTGAAGAAACCTCCTTCGAGGAGTATTTTATTTGGTACTATCATTTTTTATATACTTATGTGACTAACCAGCTCATCGAATTGAACGTTATACAATTGCCTTCTTCGAATGGACTCGCTCATTTTATATTGCTGGAACCATAAGATAAGGCCGCTGCTGCTGCCCGATCAACGGACAGCCATGCAGCGGCCTTTTTTCACATGTGAATGTGTTTCTTACATCACAGGGATAATTCCAATAACAAGCTTGAGGAATTGGTCTCGAACGAGCTCTGCCGTCTCCATGACCTCATCGTGCGACAATGGCTGATCCAGAATGCCCGCCGCCATGTTGCTGATGCAGGAAATGCCGAGCACTTCCATGCCTGCATGTTGCGCGACAATTACTTCGGATACCGTCGACATTCCTACAGCGTCGCCACCTAGCACACGAAGCATGCGGATTTCTGCAGGCGTCTCGTAGTTCGGGCCAAGAAAGCCGACATATACACCTTCCTGCAGTTCAACACCCTGCGAAGCTGCAACGTCCTTAGCCTTCTGGCGAAGCTGCGGGCTGTACGCCTGAGACATATCCGGGAAGCGTACCCCGAGACGGCTGTCGTTCGCACCAATCAGCGGATTGCGCCCAGTCATGTTCAAATGATCGGAAATGATCATCAGATCCCCAGGCTTATAGGAAGTGTTGATCCCGCCTGCCGCATTCGTTACGAGCAGCTTGGATACGCCAATCGCCTTCATAACGCGAACCGGGAATGCGGTTAGCTCTGGCCCATATCCTTCGTACATATGGAACCGGCCCTTCATCATCGCTACCGTACGGCCTGCGATCTTGCCGATCAGAAGCTCGCCCGCATGGCCTTCTACAGTCGATACAGGGAAATGCGGAATGTCCCCGTATGCAATCGTTACAGGCTGTTCCACCAAATCTGCCAGCACACCTAGTCCAGATCCCAAAATCAAACCTACTTCAGGCGTATCACTAATCTTAGATTGGATATAAGTCGCTGCCTCTTGAATATGATCGTGTGTAATTGTGTTGCTCATCTTATTTCCCCCATTCATCATTGTCCGATCAGAATCGATCGGTTGTAACATCATCTTCATCAAACTTTTCAAAATGTGTTGTTCCATTGTTGTCCAAACTCTTTACAGTTCTTGCAAAAAGCTTGTGCCTACTTGAGGTTGCCTTGCTCGGAAATTATCTGCGATCGTAGCACCCAAATCCGCATATGTGGTACGAACCCCAAGTGATTGCCCCGCATGCAGGGAAGGGCTGTACAGCAGAAGTGGAACATACTCCCTCGTATGATCGGTACCCGTATGTGTCGGATCATTTCCATGATCTGCCGTAATGACTAATAAATCATCCGGCCCAATTCTATCCATCATCTTAGGTAGGGCGGCGTCGAACTCCTCCAATGCCTTCGCATAGCCTGCCGGATCACGACGATGTCCGTATAATGAATCGAAATCCACTAAGTTGACGAACAGCAGCCCTTCAAATGATTGATCTAGCAACTCGATCGTCGTGTCGATGCCATGTGCATTGCTCTTGGTCGGATAAGAAGCACTTATCCCTTCTCCCGAGAAGATATCATTAATTTTCCCTACCGAAATAACGTCCTTGCCTGCCTGCTGCAGCAGGTTGAGCACGGTATTTGCCGGGGGCTTGATTGCATAATCATGGCGATTCGGCGTTCTCGTGAATGCACCTGGCTTGCCAACATAAGGCCGTGCGATAACACGGCCGACAGTGTGCGGTTCACACAATGTCAGCTTCCGGGCGATCTCACAAGCGCGATATAACGCATCAAGTGGGATAATATCCTCATGGGCGGCAATTTGGAACACGCTATCCGCAGATGTATATACGATCCACGATCCAGTCGCCATCTGCTCCTCGCCATATTCATCTAGGATTTCGGTGCCTGACGCCGGCTTGTTGGCTAACACTTTGCGGCCTGTTTCTTGCTCGAATGCTTCAATCAGCTCTTGTGGGAATCCATTTGGATACGTATTGAAAGGTGAAGTAATACGTAGTCCCATCAGTTCCCAGTGACCAGTCATCGTGTCTTTGCCGACTGAAATCTCCGCCATCTTGCCATATACGCCTTCTGGGCACTCGGCAGCCTTCAAGCTGCCGAGATCGGCGATATTGCCTAAGCCAAGGCGCTGTAAATTCGAGAGTTTGATACTCGGTTTATGCTCTATGATATGTCCCAAGGTATGTGTACCCGCATCACCAAATTGCGATGCATCCGGCAGTTCTCCAATGCCAACACTGTCCAGAACAATAACTGCAATGCGTCCAAATTGCTTGCTCTCTCTATCCACGGTTACCACTCCTTCTCTTTCTTCGTCTTAGATTATGTTAAGGAGATTTGAACCATACTCCCGCTATTTCTTCTTCGCTCTTGGATGGGCAGAGGTATATACGTCCTTCATACTTGACTTTCTCATATGCTCCACATACCGCTGTGTGGTCGCAAGCTCTGCATGCCCGAGCATTTCTTGCACTGCCCGCACATCCGCACCATTCGATAACATATGAACAGCGAACGAGTGCCGCAGCGTATGGGGCGTAATGGGAAAGGATAACTCCAACTCTTCTGCATATTTTTTGATCATTTTCCAGAAACCTTGCCGTGACATCCTTTGTCCGCGCACATTGACAAAGAGCGCATTATGCTCAGTAGTCTCCAATCCATCAGCCTGTGAAGAGGAGGATAATAATTGAGGGCGTGCATCGTTCAAGTATCGTTCCAACGCTTCAGCCGCAACCTGTCCGAGAGGCACAACCCGCTCCTTGCCGCTCATGCAGCGCAGAAACCCCAACTTAGGCTGAACATCCTCCATATTAAGCGACATAAGCTCCGACACTCGAACCCCTGTCGCATATAAAGTCTCCAGCATTGCCCGATCACGAATCCCTAACGGATTGCTCTCGTCGGGTAATGCCAGCAACCGCTCTGTATCTTGCAATGACAAGATCTCTGGCGCTTTGGAAGATGCCTTCGGGCGCTCTACTTCATAGGATGGATCCAGCTTCAAATTCCCTTCACGGATACAGAAATGGAAAAAGGATCGCAGTGAGGCCGCAATGCGCGCAATACTCGAGGCCGCACGTCCATCCCGTTTCAATTGATACATATAATGATTCACATGATACGCACGAATGTCGTCCACCATGCTCACATTGTCAGCGACTGATACGATGAACATCTGTATATCACGCATATAGGCTTCTCGCGTATTCGAGGACACTCGCCGTTCATGTATTAGATAATCTCGGTATGCTTCCACCTGTTGTTCAATTAAGCCTGCCATCGTACTATACTCCTTACCTTGCGACTTTCACATCTGCAAATCTAAGCAACTGCTCTACAATAATTCAACAACACGAGTGTAAATCCCTTCCCTTGTCCGAACAGTTCGCTACTCGCCCAACCAATAGTACAACCGCAATCGTTCTGTGAACGTCATATGCTCTTTATCCAAGCCATCCTCCCAGCGGAAGACCTTAACTGCCTTGCCATGTGGCTCGCGGTACTTGTCCACTGGATAAATCCAGTCACTGACGGCCCCCATAATATAAGCAACCGCATAGGTCATCATGAGGAATAACGCCATAAACTTGATTCGTCTTAATAGAGCTCGCAAAGGCACTATCACACTGCTCATCCCCTTCCGCTGGGCAAGTTCGACTCTCCTGTAACATATGATGCCAAGCCTTAGGATATGCGGTTCTCTCCGTATTCCCTTTTGAAATTCGCTGCTAAAACATTTCACCGTTCTATATTTGTCTCATACGATACAACAAGGCATTCCATTCCACTAGTGTCTAAGAAGTTGCACAAATTCGTTTCGAACTGGAGGGCTAGCAAGCATGCGCACCTTATCACGCATGTTGAAGGCGGCTGTAAGCAGCCGTCCTCATCGTAAAGCTGTACGTAAAATGATCATTTTAAAAGACGAAAAAAGCTACAATGCATGCATACTCGAACTCAAAAAATTTGGCATTACCCCAGTAAAACAAGTAGGTTCAGCTAACATGCTGTGTTGTCATATGGACGGCAACCATCATGCCTTGCAGCGATTGAGGAAGCACCCCAGCGTCCGTAGAATTGAAACGGATGCGAGAGTAAGGGCACATATTTATCCCTTATCGTACTATCCTGCTAGTCAGATCCTGAATTCTGTTACAGCAGAACCTACTTCCAGCAAGCAAATTCCGTGGGGCGTCAAGCGCATACAGGCTCCAGAAGTATGGAAATCATCCCAGGGGAAGAGCATAAAGGTAGCCGTAGTCGACACAGGGATATCGGCTCATCCTGATCTCAATATTGCGGGTGGTGTGAACACGATTCGCAAGGGAGGTTCCTATAGAGACGATAATGGCCATGGAACACATGTAGCCGGGATTGTTGCTGCACTTGGAAAAAGTGGTATGCAGTATGGCGTTGCCCCAGAGGTCATTCTGTATGCTGTAAAGGTACTGGATCAGTCTGGTGACGGATATGTGTCAGATATTGTGGAAGGGTTGGAATGGTGCATTCGCAATAACATGGATGTCATCAATATGAGCTTAGGACTGAATGGCGCCAGTGCATCTCTGCGCTCTATGGTCAAACGTGCTTATCGCAAGGGCATCGTGATCGTGTCCTCAGCTGGAAATGGAGGAAGAAACAGCGGTAAAATCGATCAGCCTGCCAGCTACCCGGAAGTCATCGCAGTAGCCGCCACTGACAAAAACAATCGCATTGCATCATTTAGCAGCCGCGGACGCGGAATTGATGTTGCTGCGCCCGGCAGCGATATTGTATCCACAAGCAATAAACAAGGATTCATCACAAATTCAGGAACATCTATGGCTGCCCCACATGTATCAGGTACAGCTGCATTGCTGCTTGCTCACAACCGCAAGGTAAAACCTTCCCTTATTCGCAAGCTGCTCATGGATACTGCGAGGCCTCTGAACGACTATTCTCGCCATTCACAAGGATCTGGCCTTATTCAAGCAGACCGCGCCTTCTCTTCACTCTCTATTGCCGCTCAGCAAGAAGCAGAAGCCAGCGAGGGTCTCGAATCAGCGCATTCGACTCCAGCCATCCCTATTCAGGCTGCAGCCGCTTCCCGACACAAACACAGGTCAAAGGTGCTGGTAATTCGTCGCCGCAATCGTCAACGTGCCGCCCGTCATTCTCAAGCTGTTGTCCCGCGGCATTCCTCCATCGGCGCCAAAAGAACCTCTGCCGCTCATCGCAAACGGCAAGTGCAGCCAAGAAGAAGGGCATCTACGAATCCTTCAATTATGTAATTGCTCAAGCAATAAAGCCTCGGCAGTCCTGCCGAGGCTTCCTCATCATATCCATCTTCATTCGCTGCTATCGACCTGCAGTCATAGCGTAGCGCCATTTCAATTCCCTGTTGAATGCTTGCGGTTATTCCGCCTGCTCTTCTGCTTGCTTCTCCCGGCAATTCTTACAAATGCCTTGGAAATCCAAACGATGATCTACGACAGTAAAATGAAATTCTCGCTCCAAGCGCTCTTCCAATGGCCCAAGCCAATCCTCACGGATTTCTTGCATAGAGCCGCATTGGACACATATCAAATGGTGATGATGGTGCTTATTCGTATCACCGCGCAAATCATATCGTGCAACGCCGTCGCCGAAGTTCATCTTCTCCACGACATGCAGCTCACTTAACAGTTCCAATGTACGATATACGGTGGCAAGACCGATTTCAGGCGCTTTCTCTTTCACGAGCATGAATACGTCCTCAGCACTAAGATGATCTTCTTCATTCTCGAGCAGGACGCGCACGGTTGCCTCGCGCTGTGGTGTCAGCTTGTACCCTTGGGATTGAAGTTGCTGCTTAATCTTCTCAATCCGCGCTTCCAATGGTCTCCCCCCTTGCCTGCCATCCACGTTTCATTTGTATCACTTCTATATATTATAGGGGGAGAACGCAAGCAGTGTCAAATGAATTGCACAAAGTCAATATTCTTGGTGTTGTCTATTCCTGATCACGTTGTCAATATTGGAACAACCCATCTCATTAGAAGAGGTGACACCCAAGTTGCAACAGCTGCAACTCCTGCCATTCCTACTAAGGATACAGATTGCAGTGTCATGAAGCGCTGCAGAGGATCACGCAAGGATTGCATCCTCGGAACGAACAATCGATTTTTCAGAATATGCATGGCAAATACCATAGACGCAACGCTTGCAATCATCAGAAAAGGAATCGCAATAATATTATGCGGGGCGACTGATACTAATGCGAATAATACGCCTTTCCATGCATACTGACTGATGAGTGTCCCCACCGAGAATCCGATAAACACACCCTTCGCAAATACAAGTGCAAGCACAAGCGGAAATCCGATTATAGATATGCCAAGCAATGCAATTAATGCAATCCATTTGACGTAGAACATCGTCGAGTTCAAAAACGTCTCTCCACTATTCCCCACCTGATTAGAAGCAGCAGACTCTTGTCCCATTGTGGACACAAACTGACTCACATGGTTCCCGATATCCTGCTGTTGTTCCAATGTCAGTGCATTCACGAGCAAGGAACCAAATACAACGCCGACGAGGAAGAGAACGGACACGAAAATATATAAATGGAGCTGAGAGCGAAAAGAGTGAGCAATAGGCTTCATGGATGATGCCCCTTTCGAATAAGTTGAAGCGACGAATACCTCGTCCATCCAGCTTATGCTCATGCTCGTCCCTTTATGATTCGAACTATTCTCCTGTAATTACTTTGCCGTATGTGCCTCCGCCGCCACTTTGTAGAGACAGCTGTCCGCTCCTAGCGAGCACAATAAGTTCTGCTGTAGCTTGTCCAACCACTTGCTTGAGTTCCTCCTCCGTTGCATGGTGCAGTACGTTCATCTCCGTTCCGAAATGCTCCAGCAGCTTGGCAAGCGTTCGCTTCCCTACACCAGGGATGAATTCAAGCGGAATCTGCATGCAATATGGCGGGCGATGAGCTGGAATCTCCGATTGTTCGCGATCTGCGATAGAACGTATCCGCTCGGATACACCACGGATGAACTTCGTTGAACCACATTCTGGACATCTTGGCTGTACCTGATTCGCGTGGGTATCTGTGATTTCTACGGAAGCAGTACTGTCTACAACGTGGCCACATTTCGCACAAGAAGTGCGATGATATTTACCAAGCCGCGGATTAAGACCATAATTGGCTGTAACCCCGCGTCCAGCTTCCCTACGCAAGGCCATTGCCCACTCCTTGAATGTTGGTGAAGCCATGGCAAGTGCATTGTACTCCCTTGCAATTTTACTTAGTGAATGTGCATCTGAATTCGTCAGCAATGTAAAACGATCCAACTCAGAGATACATCCCGCCATTTCCGTATCAGCACTTAAGCCCAACTCCACAGCATCTATAATCTCCAGATCGAGCACATCTGCCATTCTGTCAGCACAGTTCCCATATATACTTTTAAAAGGTGTGAACACATGCGCAGGCACGAACAATCCGCCATATGCCGCAGTTTCTTCCTGCAGTGCTCGCCCTGGCAAGTACACACGCTGGGACGATAAACTCATGTTGGTGACATGAGGGGTTAGCCAATTCGAGAATCGTTCCATTGCATGGATATTCGGCAAATAACACAGCACATGTGCAATGCCATATCCTTCTTCACGAATTTCGAGCTCGGTTCCTAGAAATATCGTGGTGTTCTTATACCGGATACCGCCATCCTGAAGTTCCTCCATCTCGCCTTTATCAAGAAGCGTTGCGATATCCCGCAGTACACCCGGCGCATGCGCATCAATGATGCCAATCAGATGAACCCCTTTGTGTTCGGAAGCTTCATGTGCTATTGCCTCGAAGGTCAAGTTGCGGCTCGCGCTGATTTTCACAGGCTGTCCTTCCGAGGTACTGCCTATATGAATATGGAAGTCACCATACATGGTATGCAACTCATCATGCTGTCCACTTCTTGCTGCATTCTCCATTCGGTTATACCGGCCACTTTCCTGTTAGTTTGTAAATTTGCCATGCATACATCGCATTGATAGTCTTCGCATCGCTAATTCGCCCTGCGCGCATCGCAGAAAATGCTTCCTCTAGCGTCATCGCATCTACTTCCAAAAATTCATCTTCGTCCGTATGTGCTTCGCCAGCTATCAATTGATCTGCTACGTACAAATGAATGATTTCATCCGCAAAACCAGGCGATGTATAGAATGAGCCTAATGGAATGAGATGATCTGTACGATAGCCTGTCTCCTCCGCAAGCTCACGCATTGCAGCTACGATTGGCTCTTCACCCGGATCAAGTTTGCCCGCTGGAATCTCAACCTGATTGCGCCCAAGAGGCTTGCGATACTGTTCAACAACAAGCATTTTATTCTCTTTGATCGCTAATACCGCAACAGCCCCTGGATGACGGACAATCTCCCTTGTTGCAGTCGAACCGTTAGGGAGCGTAACCGTATCTACCTGAAGCTTAATGATCTTCCCATCAAAAATAGGCTTCGTCTCTATTGTAACTTCTTCTAAGGGATTGCTTGCCCGTTCAGAACCTCGTTGCTCATTCATATATTCGTGCTCCTTTATGTACATATTTCCGTTCCGCTGAACATACCCATTATATCATTACGGCTTGTCCGATTCGATCCGGGAGTGATGAATGGATGCAACGCATATATCAAGCACAGGAAATGCTGTTAGTAGGCAAGAAGCAAGAAGTAATCGCCGAACTGCGTCGTCTCATGATGCGCCATGGTGGAAACACTCCACTGTCTCAGATATTGGACAACCAACCCGCCACCCGCAAATTATCGAGCAAATAGCTTACCTCTTGGCGGCTTCCGCTGTTCTGTCCTTACCATGCTTAATCCCCCTGCATCTTATGCACAATCGAACCGTTTCAAAACAATTAAGCCCTTGTTCATGAGTGGTATCGAACAAGGGCTTATCCTATGCAGCACAACTGCTGAGTATGATAATCATTTCATTCATTTCCTGCAATAATCATTCAGAAGCAAGCTACATGTTTATTGCGTGCATTATGCTTGTGCAGCTTGTTGAATAATCGCGACTACCAATTCACTCGTCTTCACCAGGTCGGATATGTGAATACGCTCCTTCGTCGTATGGATGTCCAAGTATCCTACTGCCAAGTTAACGGTAGGTACACCCATGCCGTTGAAGATATTTGCATCACTGCCGCCGCCTGAATGGAACAAGCGCGTCGTTGCGCCAATACTCTCAATAGCACGCTTCGCGAGCTGCACAACTTCATCTTTCTCTGTGAATTGGAATGCAGGGTACACGATGTCACTGTGGAACTCGGCTCTTGCTCCACATTCCTCTGCAGCACTCTCGAGCGCTTCCTTCATTGCCTTCACTTGAGCTTCAACCTTATGCTGTACGATACTGCGCGCTTCCGCATGCAGCTTCACATAGTCGCATACAATGTTCGTCGCTCCACCGCCTTCGAATTTGCCGATGTTCGCAGTCGTTTCGTGGTCAACGCGTCCAAGCGGCATACGGGAGATCGCTTTGCTGGCAACTTGAATTGCACTGATGCCATCTTCCGGATTCACGCCTGCATGCGCGGACTTACCAAACACTTCCATTGTAATTTTCGCTTGCGTAGGAGCCGCAACTGCAATTGCTCCAATCTCACCATTTGAGTCCAGCGCATAACCGAAGTCAGCCTGCAAGTGGCTGCTGTCCATTACACGAGCACCTACAAGGCCGGATTCCTCACCTACTGTAATGATAAACTGGATCGAACCGTGTGGTGTATTCGATTCTTGAATGAGTCGGATCGCTTCGAACATAGCAGCAAGGCCTGCCTTGTCGTCTGATCCAAGAATCGTCGTACCGTCACTGCGGATATATCCATCTTCGCCAAGCTGCGGCTTAATGCCATTGCCCGGTGTAACAGTATCCATATGGGAGGTGAAGAACAAACGCTTTGCGTTCTCTTGACCTTCTGTTGCTGGCCAGTTCACAATCAGGTTTCCTGCTCCATGTCCAGTTGCAGACGTTGTATCATCTTCCGTTACTTGGAGGCCAAGTGCCTCGAACTGCTGTTTCAACGCATCACAGATCGCACGTTCGTTTTTCGTCTCACTATCAATTTGAACCAATTCCATAAAGTGCTTTACAAGTCTTTCCTGTTGAACCATATCTCTTTCCTCCAAACGTTTATTTAAGGTACAATAGAGAATAACTCATGATCTTATTGATGAAAGGAGTTCTCTGTTCTTATGCAATCCAAACGATGGTTTAAAATCATTATATATGTCATGCTCGCCGCGATGCTCGCATCCACCGTGCTTGTGATTGTCGAGCCATTTATATATGGCTAGTGCTTCAAGCTGATCCATGCTAGGGGTACCTAGCTGCATCTCATCTTGCAACCACATAAGCAGAGCAGCTACGGGACAAGCCATGCGAGCAATCGCATGGCTTGAACTTAATTGCAGCCCCTACACCAACAACGAAGTGTCAAGCTTGGCCGCTTCGAATCCGAAAACATGAATAAGATGAGGCAGCAGCAATTGGCCTACTTGCTCCACTGTGAAGGTTTGACCTGTGCAATCCTCCAGTGATGTTACCCCATACTCGCTAATTCCACACGGAATAATGCCTGAGAACCCTTCATGCTGGATGCCGCTCTTCACATTGAGTGCAAAGCCATGGCTGGTTACGAAGCCACGACGGCGTCTGCATTTATTGAATTTCACACCTATCGCAGCTATCTTAACATTGCCAACCCACACACCGGTATACTCTGGCTTGCGGCTTCCGATTACACCGAATGTCGCAAGAAATTGAATAATCGCTTCCTCCAATGATCGCAAATACCCGTGAAGATCAAGCTGTGGCCCATCCAATAGCACTAACGGATAACCGACCAGCTGTCCTGGACCGTGATATGTAATATCCCCGCCACGATCAATCTCGTACAGTGCAATTCCTTGTCGCTCCAGTTCTTCCTTGCTTAGCAGCAAATGCTCCGGGTGGCGCTGTGAACCGATTGTATACGTAGGAGGGTGCTCCAATAGCAGCAGCGTATCTTCTCTCGTACCACCATCAATGGCATGAACGAGTTCCTTCTGCATATCCCATGCTGCGCCATAATCGACACGCCCCATATGGGTTACACGAAGAGCCTTATCCGCTTTGTTCCATTCATTATTCATTGTCATCACGCTTTCTTCCGTCGATTCGTGCTGATTCTATTTTAATACACTTTCGTGTCCAATGAGAAGCTTTCGAGATTTTCTTTCACGCGTTGTAAAAATCTACCGCAAATTACGCCATCTAATATCCGGTGATCCAACGACAGACACATATTCGCCATCGAGCGGACGGCAATCATGTCATTAATCACAACAGGCTTCTTCACAATCGATTCAAAGGTAAGAATGGCAGCCTGCGGATAATTAATGATCGGATAAGACAGGATGGAGCCGAACGACCCCGTATTATTCACGGTAAATGTCCCACCTTGCATATCATTCGGAGACAAAGTTCCCTCTCTTGTCTTCCGTGCCAGCTCATCGATCTCTCGTGCCAACCCTGCAATGTTCTTCTGATCAGCCTTCTTAATGACAGGCGTTAATACAGAATCTTCTGTACCTACAGCCAAAGACAAGTTAATGTCGCGCTTCACGATAATCTTATCGACAGCCCACACCGAGTTCATAATCGGATAATCCTTGATCGCATTGACGATCGCCTTCAGGACGAATGCCAAATAAGTCAGGTTAATGCCTTCCTTGCGCTTGAATTCATCCTTAATCTTGTTGCGAAGCTGTACAAGATTCGTAACGTCGACTTCAATTGTCGTCCAAGCATGCGGAATTTCAGAGACGCTCTGGCGCATACGCGTTGCGATTGTATGCCGAATCGGTGTGACGTCAATGAAGGTCTCTCCATTGCCAGCTTGTGTTCTTCCTTCTACTTCAATCGAAGGTATGCGCGGCGTTTCTGTAAGATGAAGTCCGGTGTTACGCACATGCCCGCTTGCATGCTGCACCGCACTTGGTTGCGGGGCTGCACTTGCTCCACCAGCTATTTCTATACCAGTCGATGAGGCTGGTGCATTGCCAGCTGTAGCAGCACTTGATGGTGTTACTACGGTTTCTCCACCAGCTTCAATTGCAGCCATTACATCTTTGCGTGTAATGCGGCCGCCCAATCCAGAACCAGCCACTCGCTGCAAATCAATTCCGTGCTCCTGCGCAAGTCGCTGCACGGCGGGTGAATACCGATTGCGCATATCCTGCCCCGTTTGATTTACTGAAGCATCCGCTGAATGGCCCTGATTCTGCTCAGAGGCACCTGCAGCTGACGATGGCACAGATGCAGCAGCTTGTGACTGAACACGGCAGATCACCGCGCCTACCGCAACGGTTTCGCCTTCATGCGCCACAATTTCTTGCATAATGCCTGCTTCTGTTGCTGGCAATTCAGCTACGACCTTATCTGTAATCACTTCACAAATCGGTTCATACGCATCAAAGGTCTCCCCTGGACGTTTCAGCCATTTGCCGATAGTCGCCTGTACAAGGGATTCTGCCAACTGCGGCATCAATACTTCTGTTCCCTGATTTGAAGACATCTTTTTCACACTCCCGTTCTGTACGGTCGAAGGAGAAGTTCCGTCATAAGCTGTGCCATGTCTCTCTCCTCCTTCATACCGTCTGCCATTCGATTAGAAGATCGCCAATTGGCGCATCGCTTCCTTCACTTTGTCCTTATTCAGCATGAAGAATTTCTCCATCGGAGGACTATAAGGCATTGCAGGCACATCCGGTCCGCACAGACGTTGAATCGGCGCATCGAGATCATAGAGCAGCTCTTCTGCAATGATTGCCGCTACCTCTGCCCCGACGCCGCCAGTCTTGTTGTCCTCATGAATAATCAGCACTTTGCCGGTCTTCGAGACAGCTTCAAGTATCGCTGTTCGATCAAGCGGTTGAATCGTACGCAAGTCCAGTACATGTGCGCTGATGCCTTCCTTCGCCAATTCTTCCGCAGCTTGTAATGCATAATGGACTGGCAAACTGTAAGCAATAACTGTTATATCCGTTCCTTCACGAACTACATTCGCTTCACCAATCGGTACTACGTAGTCCTCAACTGGAACCTCTCCCGAGATCATTCGGTAGCACTTCTTATTCTCGAAGAAGATAACCGGATCAGGATCACGAACTGCCGCCTTCAGCAGACCCTTGGCATCGTATGCCGTTGCAGGAGCAACTATCTTTAGACCTGGTGTCCCGAAAAATACAGATTCCGGGCATTGTGAATGGTACAACCCCCCTGCAACACCGCCGCCAATTGGGGCACGTATCACAAGTGGACAGGTCCAGTCATTGTTTGAACGATATCTAATCTTAGCGGCCTCACTAATGATTTGGTTCGTTGCTGGGAACATGAAGTCCGAATACTGCATCTCAGCAATTGGCTTCATTCCTACCATAGCGGCTCCAATTGCAACGCCGGCAATGGCCGACTCTGCAAGCGGTGTATCTAACGATCTAGCTTCGCCAAATTGTTCATACAGCCCCTTGGTTGTTGTGAAGACGCCACCTTTGACCCCGACATCCTCACCGAGCACGAATACATTGCTGTCTCGTTCCATCTCTTCCTTCATTGCAAGTCGAATTGCGTCAATATACTCTATTACTGCCATGTTCCCTGACCCTCCTCCGCGTAGACATGCTTCAGTGCTTCTTCCCCTTGCGGGAACGGCGCCTGTTCGCCATATGCGGTTGCGTCATCGAGCACAGCTTTCAGTTCAGCGCGCAGAGCAGCATCTTCATCTTCAGACCAGATGCCGCATTCAATCAGGTAGGCCTTGAATCGAGGAAGACCGTCCTTATTCCGGTGCTCCTCCACTTCTTCCTTCGTACGATATACCATGTCATTATCCGCAGTTGAATGGGGAGACAAGCGATACATGACTGCTTCTACCAACGTAGGCCCCTCACCTCGGACAGCACGTTCACGTGCTTCCTTCATAACCCGGTACACTTCTAACACATCACAGCCATCAACCTGAACCCCTGGGAAGCCATAACCCAAAGCCCGATCACATACGCGACCTGCAATTTGCTTCGCAATCGGAACAGAGATGGCATATTGATTGTTCTCTACCATAATGATGGTTGGCAGCTTATGAACTCCTGCGAAGTTGCAGCCTTCATGGAAATCTCCCTGGTTGCTGGAACCTTCTCCAAGCGTCACAAATGATACAGAATCTTCATTGCGCATCTTCGCTGCCAGAGCTATGCCTACCGCATGTGGAACCTGTGTCGTTACCGGACTAGAGCCGGTTACGATACGCAGCCGCTTGCAGCCGAAATGACCTGGCATTTGGCGCCCACCGCTGTTCGGATCGCCCGCTTTGCCGAACAAGGCGAGCATTAGTTCACGTACGGTCATACCAACCGACATGACAAATCCATAATCTCGGTAATAAGGCAGGAAGTAATCTTTCTGATGATCGAGCGCAAAAGCCGCGCCAATTTGCGCTGCTTCTTGGCCTATGCCTGATACGTGAAAGTTGATTTTACCGGCACGCTGCAGCAGCAGCGCACGTTCATCGTACATGCGTGCAAGAAGCATCATGCGGTACATTTCCTGTGCCTGCTTATGGGTTAGGCCAAGCTCTTCATGTCTCGTCTGCTGACGAGTCGTCATATCTGGTGTCATGGAGTCATCCTCCTTTATTATCGCAAAGTCCGTTCTTTGACCCTTGTACAGAGCAGCTCCATAGCTATCCTGCACACAAGTCAATGAACAGTGGTCAGTAATCTAATACCAGGTACTAAGACTAGAGTCTAAAAACTATTATACTCTGAACATTCCCAAAAGAAAACGTCAGACTATTCTCATCCCCTTATAGATTCAACGCATGACCATCAACAGCAAGCATTGCCTCGCCCATAATCTCGCTTAGTGAAGGATGCGGATGAATAACTTCGCCTACTTCCCATGGTGTTGCATCAAGCCATTGTGCAACTGCTGCCTCGCCTATCAGTTCTGTAGCATGAGGCCCGACAATGTGAACTCCAAGTAAATCATTGGTATCCGCATTTGCAATTATTTTCACGAATCCTGTCGTATCACCCTGCACAATTGCCTTGCCTATTGCTTGAAACGGAACTTTGCTCGTCTTAATCGAATATCCCGCTTCAACTGCTTCCTTCTCCGTCCAACCGATGGATGCCGTTTCTGGCGCTGTATAGATGCAGCGAGGTATACGACGGGAATCGATCCCCGAATCTGCCTCGCCACATATGTGGCGAACTGCAAGTATTCCTTCTGCAGATGCTGCATGAGCAAGCTGTAATCCCCCAACAACATCGCCAATCGCGTATATATGAGACTCATTTGTTTGCATAAATTCGTTAACGATAATTCGACCATTGCCGAATTCAATGCCCGCATTTTCCAGCCCAATGTTCTCGATATTGGCCTGTCTTCCAATACATACGAGCAGCTTGTCTGCATTTATGTCTATCGCTTGTCCGTTCGAGACAATCTCGAGCTTCACTTCTCCTGTGTCCGGATCTATCTGAACCTTCTCTGGTTCAACAATTGCTTGTGTATGTATTCGCGCACCACGCTTCGCCAATTGACGCTGAAGTTCGGTTGAGACGTCCTTATCTTCCTGCGGAACAAGATGAGCAGCAGACTCAATGACATTCACTTCAACACCGAAGTCTGTCAGCATGGAAGCCCATTCTACCCCAATGACTCCGCCCCCTAGAATCGCCACTCTCTTCGGCAGCTCTGTCCATTCTAGCGCCTCATCCGTCGTAACAACAGAAGGGTGATCTACTGGAAGTCCCGGCAAAATGCGCGGGCGTGATCCTGTTGCAATGATGACATGGTTCGGTACGATTGTAATCGCTTCTCCCTCATCACATTCTACGGCGACTGAGCCGCTTCTTGGTGAAAAGATGGAAGGACCCATAATCCGTCCCACTCCATGAATGACTTCAATTTTGTGCTTCTTCATCAGAAATTGCACACCTTTATGAAGCTGGTCTACAATCTTCTGCTTGCGAGCCTGAACCCGATCAAAGCGCAGCTTCCGTCCCTCAATCTCGATGCCGAAGGATGCGGCTTCTCCTGTCTGACGGTATATTTCAGCACTCCGAAGCAGAGCCTTGCTTGGGATGCATCCTCGATGCAAGCATGTTCCCCCTAGCTTCTCACGCTCAATGACAGCGACTGACTTGCCAGCCTGGGCTGCTGCAATTGCAGCGATATAACCTCCAGTTCCTCCACCCAGAATCGCAACATCTACTTGTTTCGTCATGCAAGCAACTCCCCTTTCGTGTTCATTTCCGATGGTTCTATTGTACTCCCTTTTCTTTGCGCAGCAAACATGACAACTGTCATTCTATTGGTTCTTAAAGAGAGGAAACATTAGACAAGTATGCGCAATCAAGGTAATATGAAGCTAACTTACATGACGTGAGCAGGTGAAGATCATAATGAAGCAAACACATGTTATCACTCGATTTATTGCGGTTCTGCTTCTGGTTATTCCAGGCGTAACCGCGACAAGCGGATTTCTGCTTATGAAAAATGCTGTGTTCGATTATGTGGTCGACCATGGCAATGATAAGCTGTCTGCCCCCGCATTCCAATGGCTGCCCTTCACTGCTGGTCTGCTTCTGTTCATTATTGGCGTGGGCTTCATAGGGGGATGGATATTTTATCGCGACCGCAAGCGCAACTACGTAGCGGCACGTTTCCGTGCAAAAAAAAGCCCCAAGCCACCATCCTTCCGTCCAAGTGCGGATGGCCCAGTAGAAGGCAAAGAGTAAGCCACGATAAGAATTGTTGCTGGCGCATTAGGAGTAACCTCTGGTCAAACAACGAATGATATTGTTCTATACTGCATTTATTACCAATTTACGCCCGCATCTCGATTTAGATGAACGAAATTCCAAGAAGAAGGGCCTCTATGATCACAAATGTTGTGATGATTAGAGGCCCTTATTATTTGTAATTATTCTTCTTTCTTCGCCAGCTTCTCCTTCAGACGAGCCAGCTCTTGATCAACCAAGTCGCGAGCATTATTCGAACGTGCTGACCCTGTTAACTGCGGAGCCTGCATAACCTGATTTTCAGGTGTATCATCTAAATGCACTTCATGGCTGGATGGTACTGAGGTTGTCATGTCATCAACAACCAGCTCTTTGTTCAGGATGTCATCGTAGTTTGGTTTAGATGTGAATTCAGGCTCATTACCAACTGATTCATCCTGCGCAGAAGGAGCATAATGTTCATCTTCCATCTCTCGCCTCATTCGTTCTGGGATGGTAATCACATTACGAGTTCGGCTTATTTTTTCGTAAAATAGACGCTTATCTTTCTTGAACAGATGCAGCATGAGGTGCAGGAAGAGTAAGCCGTTGAAACCAAGCCACGCAATCACTACCATTATCATAACCAGCGAATCCATAGCCTCGTTGAACTTCAATACATATCCAAGTACGTAATTGATGCCACCCACACCGAAATACAATATACCGTATCGCTTTAGCAAACCGACAAATGTAATTCTGCAAAGGGAACCCTCTGTATCGTCCTGAACCAAGTGGATACGTGTTACCCATTTGCCGAAGGTTTTCCCATCCGTAAACGTTGGTATGAGTATAAAATAAACGAAAACACCTGCTGCCAAATACAAGAAATTGAATTCACTCAGCTCGAAATTGCTATAGTTGTCTCCATATGCAATCGTACGGTATACAATGTATATGCAACCCATGATAATCGATAGCAATGTCATATCCAGCCACACCGCGATTCCTCTGCGAATGAATCCAACAGGCTTCTTGCTCAGATCTACATGATCATCCAGCTGGTGTGAACGCGGCAGGAAGTATGTAAATACTGGTGCCAGTAAAAATCCGATACAGCCCCCTGCAGTATTCAAAATCAAGTCATCTACATCAAACAACCGATATGGACAATCATAGAACCCATACAAGCCTGTTCGTTGCGTAATCTCAAAAAATAATGAGACAAGAAATGCAATAACCGTCGTCTGCAAGAACGATCGTTGGAAATAGTAGCGCATATATACGCCAAGCGGCAGCGTCAATACCACATTGAATGCGGCCTGGAAAAAGGCCCTTTCCTTCAGCAGCTGTACATAGGTCGTTGGATGCGACCATTCAACATTAGACTCCTTCATAATATCGCGAACGAATTGGAATGGGCGCAGCTGCTCAAATACTGCACCTGCCCGATCCACACAATTGTGCACATTTTGCGGCAGCGGCAATATCACCAAATAATAAGCAGAAATGAAATAGAGCAGCATGGAATAAAGCACCAAAGCGCGAACCTTATTGACATACCCGTATTTGCGATATTGCACGATTAAAAAAGGAAGCGTCAAGAGTAATGCCGCTATCGGGAACGTAAGAAAAGCAAATTTAATTGGAAATAGATACGCGTTCATCTGTAACCCTCTTTATCACTATAGTCGCATTCGTAACTTTATCGATTAGACGATCAAAAGTCAACGAAATACACTGTATTTGCCACATTACATTTTTGTAAGCCAGTATTCTGGATGATTTACTGCCAGATTAGGCCGAACTGTTGGAACCTTTCCCCCTCATCCTGATTACAATAATCATGATAAAATACCGTGTCACCAAGGAGAATGAGCATGACCGATGAAGATGACAATAAACGACTGATACTTCTCATTGTGGTCATAGTTCTGTTCGTTGCCTATGCGTTTGGGATCATTCAAGGAACGGGGGCAGCACCAGCAGAGACAATTGGAGAGTAATCTGATAAGAGGGTGAGTGGCTGTGTCCTTTTCAAAAAATAATAATAAAAAATCAAGTGGAAATGGAAACGGAAACTCTAAAAATAATAATAAGAAAAAAGCCAACTGCCCTAAACTAAGCATTGACCAAATTGCAGTTATTGCTGCATTATTAACCAATTCTCTGCAGGTTCAATCTGTTCTTGTCGACCGCGATCAAGCCGTTGAGGTATTGCTGGTCGGCTCTCTTCGCAAGAAAACCCAAATGGATAACCTGCTTAATCAAATAAGCGAGCTGTCTGTTGGTGATTTCCTAGAAAGTTTAAAACGATTTGGTGAATAGGGCTGTATTTCGCATTCGTAAACGTGGACAAGTTCGGGGGTTAAAGGAATGGATGTTGCCTTTACTCGATCTGTAACAATAAGAGAAGAGGGTTAGAGAAAATAATTCTCTAACCCTCTTCTATCATAGTAGTTAATCTCTGGTCAAAATTAACTTCTTATCACTCTACCCAGGAACCGCTTTACCGGTCCATATGGCGTATCAAACATTTCATAGAAGCTGACCGTGACAGGATAACTCAAGCCAAGCATATCAATGTTCTCAAAAATGATGTTCTGTTCTCCTTCCCTCAAGAGTGGCTCCTCAACAAGTGAGAACAGCTTGGATCCAAGCATCCGTCCGCTATGATCGGTTAGCTCCAGTTTGATTTTCGATAAGTTCGGCTCACTCATTACCTGCTTCGCCCGAATAATATTCAGTTTCAGTCTTAAGGCGTACGAGGACGATTGAACCATGTCAGCTCCACCCCGCAACCAACTTCCTCCCCAATCATTAATTTTCAATTGGAATGGATACATATCAAACAGCAAGTCTCCAGTATTATCGTAACTCGTCTTGAAACGGAACGTATCCACAATGAAAGGATAGGTTTGTTCTTCTCGGTTGTCGACAACATGCAGCAGTAACTCCGGTTCCTTTGAGCCATCAGGGATCACGAACATGTGAGATTCAACTACAGCAGCGCTTGGAAGCAGTGATTTCTTATCCGTCTTGGCACCAAGTCGTTCCCCTCCAAATCGAGATCCATCCTTATCTTCCAGTTCAAATTGATAGGATGGGATCGTGATTGAGGAGCTGCTCTTATTCTCGAATTTGAAACGGAGAAGAAGTGCTCTGAATCCTGCTTCCTTGTTCTCTAACAGCGTCTCTTCTTCCATTGAGACATTCAAGCCCTCTGGAAATAAATCCGTACTATCGCTGAAATTCAGCTTATCCCGCAGCTTATAGTCGGTCGGTACAACCTGACTCGTTCCTCGATTCGGAATGTTAATATATAATCGCCCTACTTGATAGGTTGCAGCCTTGGTCGGATCGGCAGCCCCAGGAGGCAGGAACGATTCCGAGGTTAATAGCTTCAATCCTGTCAGCACCGTATTCGCACCTGTCTCTACAGCGTATCGCAGCGTTGCGCCCTCACCCGGCATGAGCGATTCAGGAGCCTTGCCCAGTTTTGTAGACTGATACAGATCGTTGTTCGACCATGCCGTCAATTTGATGTCTGGGACATTCTCGCGTATACTGTTCCTGTTTACGACACGGAAAGTGACCACATGAACCGTCTCCAGCTTTTGTTTGAACCGCTCGGCCACTTGCGCTGGCTTGCCTGAACTCTTCATGATGCTTACAGGCGTATACGTAAGCATTGATGAATCCGACAATGCTTGCAGTTGGAAGGATTGCCCCCATTCCTTAATCAAGGCGGGATCGGTAATTGGAGTATAGTCATTTTCCCATGCAGGCTGCACGACATCCATCACCGCAACGACTGTTTCCTTTTTCGGATATACCTCCCGATTAACTTCCTTCCAAATAAATCGTACAGGAGCCGCCATGTCATCTTCGACGACATGACTCATTAACCTCCACTCCACCACTTCGCCCTGAGACAGAACACGAGCACTGTTCTCGCTAGATATCATCGCATATTCCTTTTTGTTATCCATCAGTACATATAATTCATAATCAGGGAGACGGAGCTTTTTGCCAGAATTATTTTTGATTTTCATGGTGGCAGCAACTTGTTTCCCTTTGTCCGTTACGCTATTAATCACATTGGTTAGGTCAATCTGTAATCCAAACCTATTCTTCCAGTAGTCCTGAGCCTTCGGTATCTGCTTCTGAACTGGCTTCGCTTTCGCTGCGCTGGCAGGATGCGTAGTTTGATTAGCAGTATTAGCTGACTTGCTCCCATCTGTGGCAGCAGCAAGCGCCTCTGTCGGAAGAGTCCCAATAATTATTCCGCACAGAGCGGCAAAAGCCACGACCTGAATTGTTTTCTGTTTCAAATCTTGTCAACTCCTCTACTTCGCAAGCCGCACCTGTTGTTTGTCCTTCAGTTGGTGCTGGCCTGAGATAATAATGGATTCTCCATCCTGCAATCCTTCAATTACCGGATATATCGCATCCTCCAATGTGCCAAGTGTGACAGAGCGCTTAATCGCCGTACCATTTTGATAGATGAACACAAATGCAGAGCCTTGTTCACGTACGACAGCAGTTGCTGGTACGACAGGAACCTTGCGTTCATTCTCCCCAGCAAGAATGACCTGAACCTTCATCCCCGCCTTTAATTCAAGCTTGGCATTATCCACTAACAGCTCCACAGCATACGTACGTGTGTCCATATCCATAACTGCGGATAAATAGGTAATAGAGCCCTCATACTTTTTTTCTGGCTTGCCAGACACATAGAAAGGCAACTTCTTCTTACCATGAAGCAGAGAAAGCATGTCTTCGGTCACTTTCCCCTGTACGCGAACGGTGTGGACATTGGCAACGCGTCCGATCTTCGTGCCTGGAGCCACATTCATTCCAGCAAGCACAGTCCATTCTGTCAAGACGCCATCGGTAGGAGCCTTGATTTCAGCTTCTGCAATCGCAAATTGCGCCTCTTTCAATTGAAACTCTGCTGCCGAGATTTGATCCTCGGTACCTACATCCTCTGCAAGTCTTTCCGCTGTATCCAGCTTCATTTTCAACACTTGCAAATCAAACTTTGTATTTTTAAGTTGCAGCTCAGACTGTTCTACAGAAGCTTTTTCTACAGTGCCTTCATCATAGCCGTTTTTCAGCTTATTCAACGCCTTTGTTTGCTCTTCGATTTGCTCTTCCATCTTCGTTATGGACATTCGCGTTTCCGAATTGTTCACACGTTTCGTCTCATGTGAAGTTTCCAGCAGTTTATTGGCATTCTGCAACGCCTGCTCTGCTCGCTGCTTTTGAGAAAGAATACGCGACACATCCATCCGAGCGATCACTTCTCCGCGCTTCACACGATCTCCGCGCTTCTTCTCCACTGCCACAATTTCTCCGCTACCCTTAGCTACGATGTCTATCGTCACTGACGGCGCAATATCAGCGACGATCTCAGGTGCGGCCCCCATGATCTGTTTGGTCACAACGGTCGTCTTAACCTCTGCAACTGTAGATTGCGAATGTTGTTCGCTTGTCGCTTCGGGACCATTCACTTGATCCGACGCAGAGCACCCAGCCACTCCCACAGCCGCTCCCGCAAGCATCAACATAAGCAGTATTTTCATGCTTCGTAAATGGGATTGATTCATGATGAGGTCTCCTTCCCTTTTGTTAGCGGCGCTGCTCCATTCCCTTGTTGATCAAGAAACTGGTTCTTTTTTCTTTTACGCCGAGCTATCATATCATACATAATTGGAACAACCACAAGCGTTAATAATGTGGATACCGTCAAGCCGCCAATTACAACAACCGCCAATCCGCGGGATATAAGCGTACCGTGGCCGAATCCAAATGCAAGTGGAAGCAGCGCCATAATGGTTGCTCCTGCCGTCATGATGATAGGCCGCAAACGGGATATACCCGCTTCTATCAACGCACTCCTCACATCCTGTCCGGCTTCTCGCAGCTGCTGCGCCTTATCGATATACACAATGGCATTCGTCACTACAATGCCGATCAACATCATGAAACCGATTAAGGAGGTAATATTAATCGATTCATTCGTAACAATCAAACCAAGCACACCGCCTATAGCTGCAAACGGCAGGGAAAACATAATCGCAAATGGAGCAGTCGCATTGCCGAACGTAAGTACCATAATCAAGTACACGACAAACACTGCCGCAGCCATTGCTATGAATAACTGTCCAAAGCTGTCTCCAATATCTGCACTTATGCCCGACACGGATCGTCCAACCCCGTCTGGCAGCTGGATCAGATCTAAGGAGGCTGCTACTTGTGCACTAATACCGCCTTTGTTCTGTCCATTTAATTTCGCCGTAACATTGATGACCTGTTTCTGATTGTCTCGCTTAATGGAAGCTGGGGACTTCACTCGTTTAATCGTAGCGATATCCGCAACTGAAATGGTTTCCTGAGTCGGTGTTCTCAGTTGAATCTGCCCAACCGCGCTCAGATCACCACTCAACCCCTTCTCCGTCTCTACTACCGTGGACAACAGACCTTCTTGGTACCGATACTCGCCAATCTTATCTTGGAACAGCCACGTCTGCAGTGTGCCCTGGACGATAGCGGGTGTTAGTCCGAATTGTCTCGCTTTCCGCGGATCGACATCGATCACCACTTCAGAGGAAGCTTCGCTTAACGAATCTTTGATCTCCGACAACTCAGGGAATTTGATCATTTCCTGCTTGATGATTGCCGCAGCCTCTCTTAGCTGAACTGCATCTTCACCAGACAACACATATACAAAATCAGGCGCTGCACTGGAGTCCCCTACCAATGTCCGCGTATCCAGCTCCGATCCAGCGGGAATATATGCTTCCAGCTTGGCTTTATATTCACGTCTTACTTGCTCCACATTAGCCTCTTCATTTACTTCCGTATAGATTTGGGCCATGTATGGCATCGCATTCGGATCGCCTGCGTACCCGACCAGCGTCTCAATGAACGTGAACAGCGGCTTATTCTGTGCGTCTTTAGCAGCGCGAAGCTCCGCTTCCATCTCCTTCATGACATTATCTGTCGCCTTTAAGGAATTCTCATAAGGAAGCTTAATGGTGAAAAAGAACTGACGCGGCGGTGTCCCTTCTGGCATTAAGGTAAAGGCAAGCTGTGGGACAAGCGCAACCATTGTGACGATAAACAACAGAATTGAGATGAACAATGTCTTGATCCGATGATTGAGGGACCACACTAAGAGCTTGCGATAGCCGGTCGTAATTCTGGATGGCTTGTGCTCTCCAGCATCATGTCCCTTCACATTAGCCTGCTTCAGTACGAGCAGCTTCGCCAGCATCGGGATAACAGTCAGGGCCACGAGCAGTGATGCCATCAAAGCACAGGCCAATGTAATTGCGAAAGGACGGAACAGCTGCCCTGCTGCTCCACTGATCATGCCGATCGGTGCAAATACGCCCACTGTTGTTAACGTAGATGACGTAATTGCATTGGCTACTTCCTTCGTCGCCAGCGCGATAACGGATTCATTCCGTTCCTCAGCCCGATACAGCTTGGCATATATATTCTCAATGACGACAATACTGTCGTCGACCACACGGCCTATCGCAATAAACATGCCGCCGAGCGTCATAATATTAAGGGAGATATCCATCCATTTCATCAGCAATAGGGCAATAAGCACGGAGAGGGGAATGGATATGAGCACGATTAAGGTCATTCGCATATTTCTCAGAAAAACTAGAATCATGAGAGAGGCAAGCAGTGCACCAACTAATCCCTCCCGGACAAGCCCGCCAATGGATTGCTTCACTTCGTCAGCATAATTGTAGACCTTCTTGAAGGTTACACCTGTAAGTTCTGATTCCCACTTGCTCATCAAACGATCGGCACCTGTAGAGAATTCAACCGCGTTAGCTCCGTTCGCCTTATATAGCAAAATACCGATAGCCGGCTGATCATCCAGCCTCGCGATGAACTTGGATTCCGAGATCTCAGTGATCTTCCCGAGCTCCGTCAATCGGATCGTATCCCCCTGAGGGGATTGCACAGCAATTTCCTCTAGTTGCTTGACACTAGTTAATCCGTTATTCATGCGGGCAAGCAGCGTATTCCCCTCCAATTCCACTGTTCCTGCCGGACCTGATGTCAAAGCGTTGCGGACGGCTTCTGATACCTGAGCAGGCGTTAACCCATAGGAACGAAGCCTATCTGGAAGGAGTCCTATGCTCAGATGTGTACTTCGATCACCGATCACGTCCATATGATCCAAGCCTCGTAATGCTTGAAATCCCGGCTTAATCGTCTTGGTGAAATGCTCCTCTAATTGAGATTGCGTTACCCCCTCTTTCCCATATACCGCTAAATAGTAGGAAGGGATGGAGGCTACCCCAAATGTGGATACACGCGGTCGTTCTACACCCGATGGGAACGCTATTTCTTGGATCAAGCTTTCTATATCCGCCTTCTTCCGATCAGTATCCACCCCTTCTTCAAACCTGATAAGAATGGACGCTGTTTGGTCACTGGATGTGGAAGATATCGACTTGATTCTTTCCATGCCGGAGAGCTTCTTCTCAATCGGTTTCGTAACCTGTTCCACTACGTCCTGAGGGGGTGCTGCATATTGTGCAGTCACCATTACATACGGGATGGAAACGTCTGGCATGTTGTCAATTTTCAAGCCCGTCGACGCATAGATACCTCCCCCGAACAGCATTGCTACGATAATGAACACCGCAGCCACATTCTTCATTGAAAATCGAATCAACGAATTCATAATGTGTGTCTCTTCCTCCTCCTTAACGTCTCCGCGTCCCCTTGCGATAGCTTGAGATATACGCTAACAAGGAAATATGAACGGAGTATGAACTCAGGAACATTTTTACAATAATGTTCTGCAAATTTGTGGATAAAAAAACCATAACCGCGGTTCTCCTTTGGCTATGGTTCCATTCGTTCTCTTATATATTAATTTCATGATTGCAATTCCTTACATCGCATTAGGCGATCGCAGTCTAATCGTCACCGTCGTTCCTCCCCCAGTACGGCTCGCAATTGTGACTGTCCCTTGATGAAGCGCTATGACTTTATTGACAATTGCCAGTCCCAAACCACTTCCATTTCCATCTCTACGCCTTGACCGATCAACTTTATAAAACCGCTCAAATACTCGATTTAGCTCTTGATCAGGGATACCTATCCCGGTATCGGTAATCGTCACTTGCGTCCACCCTGTCGGCTGGTTCGTTAACGAAATGGTAATTGTCCCATTGTTCGGCGTAAACTTCATGCTGTTGCCGATTATATTCATCCAAACATGGCTAAGCAGATCTTCGTCCGCGACAATCGTTATAGGAGTCAACTGCAAATCCATATGCAGCGTCTTGTCTTTCCATTGCGGCTCGCAGGCCACTACAATTCTCCGAAGCTGCTCATCGAGCGCGTAAGCTCTCATGTTCATCGGATGATGATCCGACTCCAGAGAGGCCAGCTGGAGCAGGTTATCGCTTACCCGAGATAATCGCTCACTTTCCGTTAAAATAATGTGCAGATATCTCTCCCGCTGCTGTTCCGGAATGACATTCGATTTTAGAGCTTTAGTGAATCCTATGATTGAGGTTAGAGGGGACTGGATCTCATGCGATACATTGGAGACGAAATCCTGCCTCATCTGCTCAAGCTGGTTCAGCTCTTTAGCCATTTGATTGAAACTATTCGCCAGCTCGCCAATCTCATCTCTTCTCCTCATGCGCAGCTCTGCCGAGAAATCCCCTTTTGCCATCTTCCTCGTAGCTGCAGTCATTCGCTTAACCGGCAATACAACAAATCGGGCAGCGATCAGGAAACATAAGCTGCCAACAACAAGCACGACGACGAGAACCATTGTAATAAATCGGCCGATTACATCCAACCCGCCAATCGACATTTGCAAAAATAAAGCCTGACGCTCGTTACCGATCTGTATAGGGATCCCGATAATCGGCTCTTGTTCATCATTGTCCGCAATTGCACGAATCCGCTCCCCTTCCAGCACCTTCTTCAGCTGTTCTGCCTTAATGGGGTAACCTGCCCGTTCTTTCTCATTGTGGTGAATAACAGTGTCTCCATCACTATTCAATATCCGAACCTCATACATCGTAAGTGCCTTCAACGACATCACATAATCCTTAAATTGAGATGCTGACATCGAAGTACGCAGACGAGCCAAGTCATCACCAAGATTCATCAATTGACGGTACGACACTTCTTCCATTTCCTTCTGAAACAACAACCCCGACACAGAAAAGGCGGCAATAATGCCGATAATAATTGCTAATATGAACGTAAGCACCACTTGAACGTACAGGGTCTTAATCATGACATACCTCAATTCGATATCCGAGGCTGCGAGCAGTCACAATATTAAAGATCTCCGAGTAGTTGGAAAATCGTTCACGGAGCCGCTTAATATGTACGTCAACGGTTCGGTCGTCCCCTTTATAGTCCATCCCCCATATATCCTGTATGAGCTGTTCCCTCGTTAAGATCTGCCCAGGGCAACTCGCAAGCTTAAACAAGAGTTCAAATTCCTTCAGTGGCAGTGTAATGACAGAGTCGTCATCCTCCATCATTACTTTATAACTGCTTCGATCCAAGCGCAGCGGGCCAAGCTGCACAACCTGCGAGAATGCAATTCGGTAACGCCGGAGCAGTGCTTTGACGCGCATCACCAGCTCCACTGGATCGAATGGCTTCGTTATATAATCATCCGTTCCCAATTGGAATCCTCTTACCTTCTGCCCGGGTTCCCCTTTGGCTGTAGCCATAAGGATAGGCAAATCAGGATGTGAACGGCGCAGCTCCTCGCACAGTTCCCACCCATCCATATTCGGCATCATAATATCTAAAATGACGAGATCGACTCGCTCCGCATCCATGTACCGTAGCGCCTCCATCCCATCCCGTGCTTCAATAACGTGAAATCCTTCTGCTCGGAGATATAATCCTATCAGTTCCACTATATTTTCATCGTCGTCTGCGACCAATATCGTTCTCATGTACAAGAAATTCTCCTTTGGTTTGGAACATTTTTCTATAAACCTATTGTAATACACGTTAACTCCGAATAACATCCTGGATTATTCTCATTCCATGAAAAAAGCACTGACCTCGTTGTGATCAATGCTCATCTACTCTCGACTTTTGTATCTGACTGAGTATTACTTCATCGAAGATGCTTAGCTTCTTAATTGATGAGCTGGTATACTTTGTTCACCCCTGATTTGATGCCTCTATGAAGAATTTCCCAGTCCTCATCGTATCGCCATGTACAATATTTCAATATTCTTCATTAGAAGATTCATTTAGATAGAACTGATGCTCCAGCCGTTGAGATACACGCCCGAGGCAACAAATTATATAGAATTTAGATAGTGGAACAAACATGTGAGGACTTAATGAATATATCTCTTTGGGTTTCATTTTATTGGTTAAAACCATGAAGTTTATTGTTCTCTAACGAAGAATCATATTATCGTATATGACCTGTTACACAAAATATGATGAAGGAGAGATTGGATGGAAAAGTTAATCGAGGAGTACAAACAAGACTGTATGCTGCTGCGAGAAGCCGTCGAAGGATTTTTCTCAATTTCGCCGGAAAGTCGTCGATGCTTATCCTATAGGAAAAATCGTTTTAATACTGGATAATGCCCGTATTCATCATGCAAAATTACTGAAACCGTTTCTGAACGAAATGAAAGGAAGACTCAAACTGGTCTTTACGGTGGCTGATCGGCTTTGTATTAGTTATTCTAGTCGCTAGCATTAGTTCAACTTATATATAATAAATAGTCGAATTTATTTCCGAGGATAATAACGTTGCTCGATCGTTTGAATCGGCGTATAATAAGAACAAACGTTCCCATAATGTAAACTAACCGAAATATTACACGAGGTGATTAACGATGCCTCCTACGATGGCAACCGGAGAGGAACTCGAATTGATTAAATCATACGTACTGCTCCCGATGATATTGTCCGCATACGAGCGCGATAAACAGATTATCGCGGATTCCGTGAGAAATCCGGAAATATATACGGATATGATTTCGGCCGCAATGGATCGCGTAACGAATGACGGAGATTAGACGAGAGTTCAGAAATCGTGGAATTAAAGTATACGAAATAACTCGCGATACGGAAGGAAAACGCGCGGATTTTAAGTGTCGCGGATATACGAGTAACATGCGGATGTTGTGGTCGCTCATAACCACTCAAGCTAACGAAAGGTTGCGCGTGTACATGAACGGGAGTTGCTGACGGATCTGAGCGTTGGCGGACGGAAATTTCCCACTAACTATCGAAGGTAAACACGAGGATTAGTCGAATAATGATTCAGGACATTACGAGATTATCAATCGTCATATGGCTTATCGGATAGGAATTGACGAAACCACTCTCAGAAAAAGAAGACGAGCCATTAAAAGGACGATTTTGAAAGCAGCGCAATCGAGTTACTACTGTGTACTTACCTCTTTCTTGAACATAGGAGATGTATTGACGGATATGACCCTTTTTCACATCCGCCAATTTATCAACCCTATGCTCTCTATTCAAGTACTAAAAAGTCAAAGCGACTGTTCATATGAGGATAATGTTACTTTCACGATTCCATTCCTCCGTCTGCACGTATTTCACAGACCCAATAAATCAACGGATTTATTGCATAAATAGTGAATAGTTTATCGATATTTTTATATTTGCGTTGTGATCCCGCAAAGCCTCACCGTTGAGCCATTTACGACACCTTATGCTCAATTCTCAGCTTATCAGCGACCATCGCGATGAATTCGCTGTTCGTAGGCTTCGACTTGCTTATGTTGATTGTGTAACCAAAGAGACGGCTGATGCTGTCGATGTTGCCGCGAGTCCATGCAACTTCAATCGCATGGCGGATCGCCCGCTCAACGCGGCTTGGTGTCGTTTTGTACTTCTCCGCGATCGCTGGATACAGCGTTTTCGTGATGGAGCCCAAAATTTCGATATTGTTGTACACCATCGTGATTGCTTCGCGCAAGTACTGGTACCCCTTAATATGCGCAGGAACACCGATTTCATGTATGATAGACGTGATATTCGCGTCTAAGTTTTTGGATTTGCCAAGCGGTACGACATTCGACTTCGATACAGATGATGTCATTAAGTTACTAGCAGATCCTCCAGTTACCGAAGCATTGGATGCAACACCTGCCAGCTGTCTAATACGATTCGCCAAAATGTCCATATCGAAAGGCTTCAATATGTAATAGGATGCGCCAAGTTGAACCGCACGTTGCGTAATGCTCTCTTGGCCGAAGGCTGTGAGCATAATGATCTTCGGTTGCGGGGACAAGTCCATATTGCGCAAGCGCTCAAGTACACCCAAACCATCCAAATGAGGCATAATAATATCGAGAATGAGCACGTCAGGCACCGCTCTCGTCTGCTCAAGGAATTGGAGCACCTCTTCGCCATTATAGGCAACACCAGTAACGACCATGTCGTCTTGTTCGGATAAGAAATCAGCCAACAAATTTGTAAATTCTCTGTTGTCGTCCGCTAACAATATTTCGATCTTTTGCAACTTGGGATCCTCCCTTGTCAAAGTTTCGCACACGATAGTAACCGGTTTGGTGTTTATCGCTTCCAGATCATGTTATTCGACATCAAAGATGAAATTCCTTCTGTCGAAAACTTTTTTTCTTTATTTTTTAAAATTTTTCTATTATAATTAATGATTTGTCCAACGATCCAACAGATTTCGTATTCATTCGTATCGATTCGACATATCCTGAAGATTGATGCGATCGTCGTGATGTAAAAGAAAAAGAAGGATCACGTTGAACGTGAACCTTCCCTTTTTCATTCATTGACTGAGGTGAAGCCAGAACAACACCAGCATCCTGCAGCATCCATTCGATAAAGCATCCATAGCCTGAGCTTGGATCATTGACGAACACATGCGTAACTGCACCAATCAATTTGCCATCTTGAATAATCGGACTGCCGCTCATCCCTTGCACAATGCCTCCGGTTTTTTGCAGCAGCCGCGGATCTGTTATGCGGATAACCATCCCTTTGGTTGCAGGTGCTGATTGCTTCGTAACATGGACGACTTCAATCTTGTATCGTTCCACTTGTTGACCATTCACCACGGTCAACATTTCGGCAGGTCCCACCTTAACCTCTTCGCGGAATGCAACAGGAATCGGTTCTTTATATACACTATGTTCTGGATTCGATACCATCTTACCAAAAATGCCAAATGGCGTATTGCGTTCGATATTGCCTAAAACACGGCTTTCCTTCACAAATTGAGCACGTTTTTCACCTGGTTCTCCATTTTGACTTTTCGAAATGGAAGTTACATGGGACTGGACAATTTCACCTTGCCCCACCACGATCGGAGTCTGCGTGTCCATATCCGTAATGATATGTCCAAGCGCCCCATACACTCCTTGGTCTGGAGCATAGAACGTCAAAGTTCCTACTCCGGCTGCTGAATCTCGGATGTACAAGCCTAGCCGCCACGTTTTGTCCTCCTGATCGTACGCGGGGGTCAACTGAGCTTTCACTTCAGTATCGCCGCGCCGAATTACAAGATCAAGTGGACGTTTGTTCTCGCCAGCCTGCTTCACGATATCCGCAACCTTGCTTACATCATTCAATCGATTTCCGTTCATACTCGTAATGAGATCACCAAGGCGAACACCTGCTTCTTCACCTGGAGATACTTTGCGTTCTCCCTCAACCTTCACAAGATGATGGCCGACAACAAGGATGCCTGCTGATTTGACTTTGACGCCAATCGTTTGACCTCCGGGAATGACACGCAAATTCGGAACTACATTCACTTTCAATGTCTTGAGTGGAATGCCTCCGAACAGCTTCAATTTCAGCTCTGCTTGACCAGATTGGGCTGACTGTAATGAAATTGGACGATTCGGTGATAATTGGAATGTAGGTCGATTCTCGCCGTTCACACGCAAAATATCCGGTCGATCTACCGTCGCTGAAGCCTGAACAGGCATCACGAGATCAAGCTTCGTTTGCTGTCCTTCAAATAACCTCAGTTGATTCGGCAGCGCCGCATACGTGCGAAAGGTTGCTGTTGTAGTGCTTAAGCATACAAGAATGACGAGCATTAGGCCAAGCAGTCGTTTGACGTTGGGGTTCAAAGGTGGTCACACTCCTTTGTTAGACGGAAGCTTGACGAAAAGAGACGTGCCCATTTCGTAACTTTAAGGTATCCCCGGCCCCTACGTTTTATAAGTGAAAATGATTCCTAAATCCCTTAGAATTACGCACCTTTTTGACGTTCAGCCAATTCAAGCATTTCTTGTGCATGATGCATAGTCGCTTCCGTTACTTCCACCCCGCCTAGCATGCGAGCAAGCTCGATAATACGACCTTCATCCTCCAATTCATGTACCTGAGTAGAAGTCCGTTCATCTCGAACCTGCTTCTCGATGTAGTATTGGTGGTCAGCCATGCAAGCAACCTGTGGAAGATGAGTAATAGCGAATACTTGTCCACTCCGAGACACTTCAGCAAGCTTCTCAGCAATGGCTTGAGCGGCCCGGCCACTTACGCCAGTATCCACTTCGTCAAATACGAGCACTGGGATTCGATCAACTTCGGCAAAGATTGTCTTCATGGCAAGCATGATACGTGACAGTTCACCGCCAGATGCGATCTTATGGAGCGGACGCAATGGTTCTCCAGGGTTCGGTGAAATAAGGAACTCTGCATCATCCCATCCATTCTTCGTGAAGCGAACAGATACACCGTCGACCTCATGCCCGCCTTGTCCATCCTGCAATCGATCCAAACGGACATCGAGCCGAGTACGTTCCATATGAAGATGCTGCAGTTCCGCTTCAATTCGCTTCGTCAATTCCAGTGATAACTCTCGGCGAGCATCACTCAGGGCTTGCGCTCGCTTAGCGAGCTTACCCAGACGTTCTTGTGTCTCTGCTTCGAGCTTCAATATGCGTTCATCCTTATGTTCCAGCTTGTCAGCTTCATCTTCAATCTTGGCTAAATATTCAAGCATCTCCTCAACAGTTGAGCCATACTTGCGCTTCAATGAAGTCAGCTGATCCAGTCGATCCTCAATTTGTTCAAGGCGTTCCGGATTGAACTCGATATTCTCACGGTAATCGCGGAGCTGGTAAGCCGCATCTTCCAGTTGATAATACGCATTTTGCATTTGCTCAATTATAGGCTGAAACTTAACTGTGTCGTACATGAGCACATCTTCAAGTTTGGAAATTGCGACACTAACGGAATCCATTGCACCTTGGCCATACAAGCGTTCATAAGATACATTTACATGATCCATAAGCTGCTCCGCATTGGCTAGTTTGCGCTTTTCTTCCGTTAATGATTCATCCTCGCCAATTTTTAACTGTGCATTGCGCAGCTCCTCAATCTGGAACCGGTACAGATCAAGCATCTGGTAGGCTTGCTGACTCGTTTCCTTCAATTGATTCAATTCATGCTGCAGCGCCATGAAGCATCCGTAATCATCACGATATTTCCGCTTAAGTACAGCAACCTCTTCCCCGCCATAAGCATCGAGCCAGTCCAAGTGACGCTCAACCTTGAGTAGGGATTGGTGCTCATGCTGCCCATGAATATTTATGAGCAGCTCACCGATTTCGCGCAGCATCGTCAACGTAACCATTTGACCATTGATCCGGCACATGCTCTTGCCCTGCGCGGTCAATTCCCTGCGAATAATGAGGAGCTCTTCACTGCTTCCCTGAATCCCTAAGCGGGAAAGCGCCTCCCATACCGGATGATCAATGGCAAGATCGAACGAAGCCTCGACTTCCGCGCGTTCACACCCATATCGAACAAAATCTGCTGATCCCCTTGCTCCTCCGATAAGACCTAACGCATCAATAATGATCGACTTGCCCGCGCCCGTTTCCCCCGTTAAGACATGAAATCCACGGTGAAACCGCAGCTGTACCGATTCAATAACCGCCAAATTGCGGATAGATATAGCTACTAGCAAGAAGAACCCCTCCCGGAAGAACACTTATGAAATGTAACTCATCACTTGATCAACAACACTCTGACTCAATTCTTTGGTACGGCAAATGATCAAGATTGTATCATCACCGCATACCGTGCCCATAATTTCAGGCCATTCAATCGAGTCCATCAATACAGCGATCGCATTTGCTGTACCTGGTAGACACTTCATGACTACTAAGTTCTCAGCGCTGTCTACACTGACGAAGTTATCAAGAAGTGACCGCTTTAACTTCTGTGCAGGATTGAAGCGCTGATCGATTGGGAGTGAATACTTATATCGGCCATTGTCCATTGGCACCTTAATGAGATGCAATTCTTTCATATCCCGAGATACAGTTGCTTGAGTAACATGGAACCCTGCATTGCGCAATGAATCCACCAGCTCGTCTTGCGTCTCAATATCGTTATTCATTACGATTTCTCGGATTTTAATATGTCGTTGTCCTTTCATGCATGCCCTCCATACTGTCTACTCCATAATTCCATGACTTATTATTTGCTTATTGCGATAACTTTCATATTGCATTGTTCGCTTGCCATTCTTTCATACCTACGCCTAATCTTGCAAGGGTCAAGCTTCTGCTTCCCCAAACTCCATATGAAGCATGCGAATTCGCCGCTCTGCCATATCAACGACAAGCAGCCCATCACATTCAGGATATGCCGCGAAGTAAGCTCCCCAATGTCTGCGAATCGCACTGGCGCTCCAATCGAGCTGCATCCGTTCGCGTACGATACGAACAATATACCATTGTTCGCCCCGTTTGACGACCATATCAATCCACAATTTCGTAGACTCTAGCTCTTCTCCGTTCATCTGAATCTGAATTGGCACAAAATACTTGCCGCCAATGATCTCGTAACCCGCTGACTCAAGCAATGCGACAATCTCATCATCCTGCGGATATCTCTCGGATAAGCACACATTCTCCATCGCTTCAGGTGTTCGCATATAATGTCGTATTGCATATCCAATCCATACAGCCAAACCAATTCCGATCAATCCCATGATCCAACGATCACCCATCGAAATTCACCCCTGGTTCGCAGCTTATGCGCATATAGATTTGATTAGATACGTGCTATGGTGCAAAAGAAACTCATCCGACGGATGCTTGTCCCGGATGAGTTTCTTCTACAGCATGTTCCATTGCCAGCTAGGATCGGAACGTAGTATGTGCCTCCCTCACGATGTCAGCGATCAGATCGCGTGATACATGCGGCACTTCTTCTTCCGTAAGTTCAGGCACATTCCAGTACGCTAGAAATTCAATATTGCCCTCTCCGCCCGTTATTGGAGAGTACGTTAACCCTTCCAATTGGAAACCGATCGAGGCAGCAAAATCAAGAATCTCTCTCAACACCTGCTCATGTGTGCTTGCTTCACGAACAATTCCCGATTTGCCAACCTTCTCACGCCCTGCTTCGAATTGAGGCTTAATCAGTGCAACTACCCGTCCAGGCTTAGCCAGCAATCGCGAAAGTGGTGGTAGGATCAGTTTCAAGGAAATAAAAGAAACATCAATAGAAGCTGTATCCGGTATCGGTCCTACTAAATCCCCTGGCTCCGTATATCGGAAATTCGTTCTCTCCATGACGATTACCCGATCATCATTGCGCAAAGACCAGTCAAGCTGGTTGTAGCCGACATCTACCGCATACACCTTCTGTGCACCATTTTGCAATGCGCAATCGGTAAATCCCCCAGTAGATGCTCCAATATCAAGCATTACAGCGTCCTGCATGTTCAATCCGAATTGCTGGATCGCCTTCTCCAGCTTAAGTCCGCCGCGGCTCACATAAGGATGAACCGCTCCCTTCACGGTAATTGCAGCATCACGCGGTACTTTCATGCCAGCCTTTTCAATTCGTTCCGCATTTGCAAGCACAAGGCCTGCCATAATGGCAGCCTTGGCCTTCTCTCTACTCGTATAATACCCCTGCTCGACGAGCAGGACATCAATTCGTTCCTTCGGTATAGACATTCTGTACTCCCGTCTCATTCCATTCATTCATCAATGCGAACATAATTAAGCCCGAGTCAACCGATTATTGCCGCCTGTTGCGAATAACATCGAATGAACTTCTTTCACAACCCGTTCAGGTGTTAAGCCAACTTCATTCCGCTGTTCCTTAATGCTACCATGTTCGACGAAGCAATCAGGAACCCCAATTGGCTTCACTCTCATATCGTAAACGCCATGGTTAGCATACCATTCCAGTACAGCACTACCTAAACCTCCGATTGCCGAGCTTTCTTCCAACACGATTACCGGAATGCGATCCTTCCCTAGCTGATGCAGCATCTCGTCATCAAGCGGCTTAACAAATCTCGCATTAATCACTCGAATACGAATGCCTTCTTTTCGCAACAACTCTGCTGCTTCCTCTGCAACCTGCACCATCGGACCGATAGCCAGAACAGCCGCTGAATCTCCATTCCGAACGGTTTCCCACGTTCCTATTGGAATCGGGCTCAATTCGGTGTCCATTGGCACCCCTACAACCGCATTACGCGGATAGCGAACGGCAATCGGGCCTGCGTCATAATCAACAGCCGTCTTCATCATATGACGAAGCTCATTCTCGTCCTTCGGCATCATAATGACCATATTCGGGATATGACGCAAGAATGGTATATCATATACCCCTTGATGCGTCTCCCCATCTGGGCCTACGAAGCCCGCTCGGTCAATTGCAAAGATGACATTAGCTTGTTGACGGCAAATATCATGTACAACCTGATCGTACGCTCGCTGCAGGAAGGTTGAATACACCGCAAATACAGGCTTCATTCCTTCCATAGCCATAGCAGCGCACATCGTTGCTGCATGCTGCTCTGCGATACCTACATCAATCATCCGGTTCGGATACAGCTTCTCGAACTTCAAGAGTCCTGATCCGCCTGGCATTGCAGGTGTTACTGCCACGATTCGCTCGTCTTCCTCAGCGAGCTCAATGAGCACATCACTGAAGATATCGGTGTAATTCGGCGTGCCCACTGATTTAAGGGGCTGGCCGGATTCAATCTTATAAGGTGTTGCTCCATGCCATTTATGGGAATCGGCTTCAGCTGGTGAATATCCTTTCCCTTTGCGGGTTACAACATGGACTAGAACCGGTCCATCGATACGGTCTGCCTGCTGGAAAATGTCCAGAAGCTTATCAATATCATGACCGTCTACAGGGCCAAAATATTTCAAGCCGAATTCTTCGAACAGCATGCCGGAGACGACTAGGTATTTCAGTCCGTCCTTCACGCGTTCTGCCGTTTTAGCCAGCTTACCGCCAATAGCCGGAATTTTTTTGAGCAGCTGTTCAACTTCTTCTTTGGCTTTTTTATAGTTGCGGTCAGAGCGAATTTTACACAAATAATTATGTAATGCTCCTACATTTGGCGCAATGGACATTTCGTTGTCATTCAGCACAACCATCAACTTGCGCTTTTCATGCCCGATATGGTTCAATGCTTCCAGCGCCATACCGCCTGTGAGCGCACCGTCTCCAATGATTGCGACTACCCGATTATCCTGACCTTGCAGGTCACGGGACAATGCCATCCCCATTGCGGCGGACAAAGACGTACTGCTGTGTCCGGCTTCCCATACATCGTGTTCGCTCTCTGCACGCTTCACAAAGCCGCATAAACCTTTATATTGGCGCAATGTATCGAACTGATCCTTGCGTCCTGTTAATATTTTGTGAACGTAGGCTTGATGGCCAACGTCGTATAACATTTTGTCCTTCGGGCTGTCATAGTAATAATGCAGGGCAAGCGTTAGCTCAACAATCCCCAAGTTAGATGCTAGATGACCTCCGGTCACTGCCAGCTTTTCAATTAAGAATTGACGAATTTCGGCCGCTAGCGGCTCCAGTTGCTCCTTAGGCAACTGCTTCAAGTCGCTAGGTTGATTAATCTGTTCGAGCAGCACGGGATTTCCCTCGCTTTCGTTGTTTCGATTTGCTGCGTTTCACGGTGAAGAATGAAATATTGAACTTCGTCTCCAACACGTAGAAACACTTCCCAATTAGCAGGACGATCGGAGTGGCGTAATAAATAGCAAAGGATTTTCCGAGTGCCTTCCCGCCAACCGTCAATGCTGATACGAGTCCTGTGAAGACAACGCTCGTTACCGTCTTCATTACTGCGGAGTCAGCATCCATCGAATATAACAAGTTCGTAACGACTATTGCTGTGGCCGACCCACTGATTACTCCAGTCATATCGCCGATCACGTCATTACAGAAGTTGGAGAATCGGTCTGCGTTACGAACGATTGCGATCGCCTGCTTCGCGCCAGCAACCTTCTCAGAAGCCATGGCGTGAAAAGGTGTCTCCTTCGCTGCCGCTGCAGATAACCCCATCATATCAAAAAACACTCCGATGAGCACGAGTAGGAGCACGATCACCATCCCGATGCCCCAGCCTACTCCCTCCAGCATCGAAGTCGATACGACGGAAAAAATAGCAGCTAGAGCAAATGTGACGATGAAAATAAATACGCTCCACCGAACGGAATGTTTGAAAGAGAATTTCATTGTATGTGATGTTCCATCCTTTATGTGTTAGAACTGGCTGATCAGTTACGTAAAGTTAAGAGTGGCAACTTCTCAAGTAAACGCTGTGGCTTAGGTCCAGTAGGTTTTCCCAGATGCTCGCCTCCTCGTCGCCGAGCAGGCCGTTTCCAATTAAGAGCGCCTTGACGTTGTCGCCAATCGCCAGACTGAATTACCACTTAGTCCACACTATAATCCTTAAGAAGCTTCACGCCAGTGAACAGTCTAGGAGTTTTCCTCGGGCAGCCCTGAACCAACCCCTAGCCTCTTTTGCAAGCCAGATTTCATACGGCATACGATTCATGCGTACTTTGGCCGAAGTCCACCGAATCTACACATCCGCAATCCCCGCAGGCTCACTCAAGGCAGGCTACGCTACAAACAAGCCGGGTACGTACATCACGCTTCATAATAGAATGAAGAATTGCAATGTGCGACTCGTAATGTAGGTTCATACCCCAAGCCGTAATGCGACGCTCGAGGGCGTCAAACCACGCACTTGGGCCTCCGCGGAAGCGGGGTCAACGCCCACATGCCATTGTGGATCGCCCCACAACCTTAACTCCCAGCATCAGCCCCCGACTGGGCGTCGAAAGCCAACACCAGGAACTTCATCGATGTGCCCTTTAGCGAATTTTTAGGCCCGCCTTCAGCGTTGGTAGGCCGACTAGAATACTGCACCACTCTACGCAAGGCCTATTATATCATAAATAGTGCCTAAATACTCGCCAATTAATGGTCTCGCTTCATCAAATAATCTGCCATGCCAACCAATAGCTCAGGTTTTTGGAACCCTGCATTCGCAATTGCAGCTTTCGCTTCCTCAGTCAAGCGTTCCACTTCCTGTCTCGATTCTTCAAGGCCGATGAAGTACGGATAGGTAACCTTCCCGCTTTTCTCATCGCTTCCCTTCGGCTTACCCAGCATGGCTTCATCTCCGATGACATCCAAAATATCATCTTGAATTTGAAAGGCGAGCCCAAGCTTATAACCATAGGTCGTCAGCGCTTGCAGCTGCTGTTCCGATGCGCCACCAATCCGCCCGCCTGCGCGGAGGGAGCATACAATAAGATCACTTGTCTTATGCAGATGGATGTATTCCAGCTGATCCAACGTCGTAATCCCTTGCTCACCGAGCATGTCAGCAGCCTGCCCGCCGACCATCCCGTTCATCCCTGCATACTCTGCCAATTCCTCTACAATAGACAAGGATACCTCAGCTGCAACACCATGCTGGCGTGTGCTCTGCACAATACAGTGGAAAGCCTGCGTCAACAGACCGTCTCCAGCGAGAATTGCCATGGCCTCACCATAGATTTTATGATTGGTCGGCTTGCCACGGCGTAGATCATCATTGTCCATTGCAGGCAGATCATCATGTACCAATGAGTACGTATGAATCATCTCAATGGCACATGCAACCGGCTCCGCTGCTCGTGTGTTGCCCCCTAAGCTATCACAAGCCATTAACACACATACTGGCCGCAGCCGCTTGCCGCCTGCCATTAACGAATAATGCATCGATTGTGTTAGCGGCTCAGGAGTATTGCGCTTGCTATCCAGCATCTTCGGCAGTATCGATTCAATCCGAGTTGCCTGCTGCTTCACATAATCGGCAAATACTCCGGCCGATTGATAATTAATCAATCGAATCACCCGTCTCCTCTGTTGCATACGGCTGACGCTTCCATTCGCCGTTCTGCTCGGTTACCATCTCTATCTTGCGTTCAACTTGTTCCAGCTTCTCTGAACAAAGCTTCGAGAGCATCATTCCTTCTTGGAACAACTCAATTGATTGTTCAAGAGGAGCGTCTCCGCTTTCTAGTTTGGCAACGATCTCTTCCAACTTATCCATCGCCGCCTCGAAGCTTAATTGTTCAATAGTCTCTTTATTTTCCATGAGAGTTATTCACGCTCTCCTTTCATCGACCATACATGACAATCCAATTGGCCATCCGATAATTTCACCCGCACTACGTCTCCAGGCTGCACTTCTTCGATCGAGCGGATCAGCTTCGCCTCCTGTTCATCATACACAAGACTATACCCTCTTGACATAATCTTAAGTGGGCTAAGCGCGTCCAGCTGTCTAATCATCCCAGCTGCCTCCATCCGCTTCTGCTTCGTGATAGCAGCCATCGACTGAACGAGTTGATGCTGATTGCCATCCAACCGCTTGCGTGCAGCACGCGCTTGATGTACTGGCGTCTGTTCACGCAATCGACCACGCAGTTCCTTCCATCGCTGTGAAGATTGGCCTTGGATCAACTGCAACCGGTACGTTAACTGCTCCTGTAGGCGCGCAACCTTATCCGCATGCTTCATCATCAACTGTTCAGGCTTGCGGAACACGGCAGATTGCTGTGCCCGAAGCAACCGTTCCTGGTTTTGATTCAAGAGGCGATTCATTGCCGATTGCAGCCTGCGATTTACATGTGTAAGATGCTGCCTGAGCTCTTCACGATTTGCTACCGCTAATTCGGCCGCTGCCGTAGGTGTAGGAGCTCGAAGATCGGCTACGAAGTCCGAAATCGTAAAGTCCGTCTCATGTCCAACCGCTGAGATGATCGGGATCGTCGATGCAGCGATTGCTCGCGCAACCACTTCTTCATTGAATGCCCATAGTTCTTCTAGCGATCCTCCGCCGCGGCCCACAATCAGCACGTCCACCTCGCCGCTGCGGTTCATCGCCTCGATCGCCTGAGCAATCGATCCTGCCGCTTGTGTTCCTTGTACTAATACGGGGTAGAGCAATACCGCAACACCGGGCTGACGGCGGCGCAGCGTAATGAGGATATCCCGTACAGCAGCACCTGTCGGCGAAGTAATGACGCCGATTGCAGCAGGATAACGCGGGATACTTCGCTTGCGTTCCTGCCCGAACAATCCCTCCGCGTTCAATCTCTCCTTCAACTGTTCGAAGGCCATGAACAGACTTCCAATTCCATCAGGCTGCATATGCATCGCATAGAACTGGTATTGACCATCCCGTTCATACACCGTAATATTGCCGCGAGCAATGACCTTCGTTCCTTCCTTCGGACGAAAAGCCAGCTTTTGATTGTGCGAAGCAAACATAATCGTACGTATACGGCTATCAGAATCCTTCAATGTGAAATACATATGCCCGCTTGAATGATGTGTGAAGTTCGATATCTCTCCACGAAGCCATACATCCTGAAGCCTTGGATCGCCTTCCATCTTCATGCGGATGTAGCGGTTCACTTCTTTAATTGATAATATTCGTGCATCGTCGGACACATTGTCTGCCCCCTTTCGTTCCCAATGACAGACAGCGCACAACTATTCGTTGTGCGCAATGTGATGTATTCGTTTGGCGGCCTTGAGTGTATTGAACATGAGCATTGTAATTGTCATTGGTCCTACACCGCCTGGTACAGGTGTAATCGGGCCGCAAATTTCCTTCACGTCCTCAAAGTCAACATCTCCAGCCAGCTTACCGTTCTCAAGGCGGTTCATGCCCACATCGATAATGACTGCACCTGGCTTAATATAAGAACGATCCACGAAGTTAGCGCGACCAATCGCAACAACCAAAATGTCTGCCTGTTTGGTAATCTCCTTCATATTGATAGTCCGAGAATGGCACATCGTAACTGTTGCATTCTCACGTTGAAGAAGGAGAGATATCGGTTTGCCTACAATGTTGCTTCGCCCAATAACAACAGCGTGCTTGCCAGCAACGTCAATCTGGTTGCGTTTCAGCATTTCCATAATGCCTGCTGGCGTACAAGGCAATAAAGAGTCATCCCCGATGACCATATTACCGACACTGACAGGATGGAATCCATCCACATCCTTCTCAACGGCAATTGCATCGATGACAGCCTTCTCATCAATATGCTTCGGCAGCGGAAGCTGCACAAGAATTCCGTGAATGGAAGGTTCTTCATTCAAGCGATGAACAAGAGCCAGCAGCTCTTCCTGAGACGTATTTGCCGGAAGACGATGTACTTCCGAATTGAAACCCAGCTCCAAGCATGTCTTATGCTTGCTGTTCACATATACTTGCGAAGCAGCGTCTTCACCAACGAGAACGACAGCCAGCCCTGGCTGTATCCCCTTGTCCCTCAGCCCAGCGGTCTCCGCCGTAATCTCCTCACGAATTGTACGAGATAATGCCTTACCATCCAATAAAGTTGCTGTTATCATTCTCTGCGCCTCCATCCGAATACTCGACATTGTCATCCAAGCTGAACTTACTTCTATTCTTCTGTTGTTTCTTCCTTTGCAGCTTCCGCAGTAGAAGCTCCGTCCATATCACGCATCATCTGCCCTAGAACTCCATTGACGAATTTTCCGGACTCGTCCGTACCAAAGTGCTTTGCCAAATTGATGGCCTCATTGATCGCTACTTTAGGAGGGACATCATCGCGATATTTCATTTCGTACGTAGCCAGACGAAGGATCTGTCTATCCACTCTGGACAAACGCTCAACGTGCCACCCTTTCAAATAACGTGCCAGAAGCTCGTCGATCTCAACGTGATGCTCCCATGTAGCTCGTACCCATTCCAATACATGAGCATGCATGGCTTCCGCATGCTCATGCTTAACACCTATTTCATTGTCTTGTGCAGATTCTTGCACAATCATAGCAACAGCCTGGTGTGGCGTTACCTCTGTCATTTCAAGCTGATACAAACTTTGAATAGCCATTTCTCTGGCGATGCGTCTTTTCATGATTTATCCTCCTGCATGTAAAGCATCCGACATGTCGAATTCGTATTCCTTCAATTCACTAGCGCATGCACTCTACTGTTCATCAAGGCAATTGCCACCGTTACTACGATTTTAAGCACTTCGATGCATCTACTTACGATTTATTTGTGAAAAAAATCCTATGAAGCTCCCCGATTCCCTTCCGTCGGCCAGAACCGGCGGTCAAGCAGTCGTTCGGAGCGTCCATAGGACTACTTCAACCTTCTCCAACGTTCAGACATCCACATTCCAATTCGCTGAAACGGGAACAAGGGGCCTAATTTCAGATCCCGCTGTCTGCCGATTGCAAATCCGATGAATACAAGAAGTGCAAAAAATAGCATATCCCAAAAACCAACAATTAGATACAAGATGCCAAAAAAAATGCCCGCCGTGACGCCGAGTAGACGTCCGCCGTGACTCTCCCATATTTCCTTCCACATCGGACAGCTCACCACCTATTCAACGCGCGCTTTAAAGGTTTGCGTCTGCACAATATTTGCGACGTATACCGAAACGTAAGAAACCGGTATTCCGGTAATTTCCTGCACATAATCGCGAACCTGGCGTTGAACATCCTCCGTCATGCTTGGTATCGCCGTCTCCCCGTCCACAACGGTGCGAATCGTGATATCGAGCCCTGATTCATTGGTGCGGATTCGTGCCTTTAAGTCCTTAACACCACGGACGCGCGACGCTGCCTTCAACGCCACGTTCTCGATCGTTTCTATCGATATCTTAATATCACCAATATCGGTGCGTTGATCAATCGATGACATTGACTTCCGCTCACGACGCATTGAAACGTAAACGAAGCGGATGCTAAGCAATAAAATAACGGCCGCAACCGCTATTACTGTTGTTTGCAGCCATAGAGGCTGAGTTGGATCAAGCCGTTCGGGAATGAAGCCTAATGCAGCTAAAATGGCTGCTACCGATAACGAACCAATGACCAAACTATACACAAACAACAACAGTCTGTCTACAATTCTGCTCACGCTTGACGACCCTCCTCATGGAATGGCAGTAAACCCCCTGCCACCAGGAGGGGGTTTACTGCCATCATTATTTCACTCGCGTAGATACTTCCGTTTCTTCCGGTTTCTCTTGCGATTTAAAATGCACGTCATGCACATGCACGTTCACTTCAACAACATGAAGACCTGTCATCATCTCAATGGAGCGCTTTACGTTCTGCTGAATCTCATCAGCAATCACAGGAATGCGACGACCATATTCTACGATGATGTTCACATCTACTGCAGCTTCACGTTGTCCAACTTCAACCTTAACGCCTTTGGACAAGTTCTTACGGCCAAGTAATTCAGCAATACCGCCTGCAAAGCCACCGCTCATACCCGCTACACCTTCTACTTCAATAGTAGCTAGACCAGCGATCACTGCAATCACGTCAGGAGCAATCTGAATATTGCCAAGATCAGTACGCTCAAATTCCGGAATAATCGTCTGATTCATCCGTTACACACTCCTCATTATTTTTTGAAAAGAGGCAGTTCTTGTCCGTCATAATCATAACTATAGCATTTGTCTATTTTTATGACAAATTACTCATGATGACGTTCTAGACTTCATGCTCTTCCAGGAATTTAATATCGAAATCCCCTTGCTCGAACTTCGGATGCCGCAGCAACCGTTGATGGAACGGAATTGTTGTATGAATACCTTCTATCGCGAACTCCGCAAGTGCACGCTTCATACGTTCAATCGCTTGTTCGCGAGTAGGAGCCCACACGATCAGCTTCGCAATCATGGAATCATAGTGTGGAGAAATCACACAACCTGGATATGCTGCGCTATCCACACGTACACCCGCTCCTCCCGGAGGCAAATAGAATTGAATTTGCCCTGCGGAAGGCATAAAGTTGCGATCAGGGTCTTCTGCGTTAACACGGCACTCAATCGCCCATCCATTAAGCTGAACATCCTCTTGTCGGAACGATAATGGATTGCCTTCCGCTACATGGATCATCTCTTGGATAAGATCAATTCCAGTTATCATCTCGGTAACAGGATGTTCAACCTGAATACGAGTATTCATCTCCATGAAGTAGAAATTGCCGTCTGGACCGAACAGAAACTCCAAAGTACCTGCACCCGAGTAGTCAACAGCGAGTGCTGCGCGTACAGCTGCCTCGCCCATCTTCATACGAATATCTGGCGTCAGCACTGGACATGGAGCTTCCTCAACCAGCTTCTGACGTCTGCGCTGCACGGAGCAGTCACGTTCGCCTAGATAAGCTGCATTACCATGCTTGTCTGCGATAATTTGGATTTCAACATGCTTCATGCCCGTCAAATACTTCTCCAAATAAACGCCGGCATTACCGAAGGCTCTCTCCGCTTCCTGTTGTGCTGTCGTAATTTGCTTGACCAGCATCTCTTCATCATCCGCAATTCGGATCCCTTTGCCACCGCCGCCGGCAGTTGCCTTAATGATGACAGGATAACCGATATCGCGTGCGATCATAAGAGCTTCTTCGATATTCTCAACGAGACCGTCGGAACCAGGAATGACAGGAACTCCTGCATCCTTCATCGTCTGCTTCGCTACAGCCTTGTCTCCCATACGCTCAATCGCATCGGAAGAAGGACCAATGAATGTAATGCCGCATGACTCGCAAATATCAGCAAAGTCAGCATTCTCCGCCAAAAAACCATAGCCAGGATGTACTGCATCACATTCTGTCAATGTAGCAACACTCATTATATTCGTAAAGTTCAAGTAACTGTCCTTGGAAGATGTAGGGCCAATACAGTACGCTTCATCTGCAAGACGTACATGAAGTGAATCACGATCGGCTTCCGAGTAGACTGCAACCGTTGCAATTCCAAGTTCTCGGCAAGCACGAATGATACGAACAGCGATTTCACCACGGTTAGCAATTAGAATCTTCTGAAATTTCAATGTTTTAAACCTCCTTGGCTTTACATCTGTTCGGGATGATAGCATCCACTAATCCAGCTTCACCAAGAATAAAGGCTGGCCGAACTCAACCAACTGGCCATTTTCTACAAGAATCTCAACAATTTCGCCTTTGACTTCAGCTAAGAGTTCATTCATCAGTTTCATCGCTTCCAAAATACATACGACCGATTTCTCGTTAATTTTATCTCCCGTATTCACAAATGGAGGCGTGTCTGGTGAAGAAGCACGATAGAATGTACCTACCATCGGAGACACAATCTTATGCAATCCCGCCTGCTCCTTCGTGTCGGCAACAACATCTACTGCTGGCTGTGCAGGAGCTGTCTCAACTGCAGCTGCTGGCTGTGCAGGTACAGTTGGAACCGGGGTATATGTAGGCTGTGCAGGTGCTGGCTGAACACTAATGACTTCAGTCTTGCCGGGCTTGCGAATGGAAAGACGATAACCTTCGTTCTCGATTTCCAATTCCTGCACGGAAGTTTGGTCCAACAGCTTGATCAGTTCTTTGATTTCGCCAATCTTGAACAACATGTTTCACTCCTCGTGACAATTGATAAGTCTCTTATAGCAAGGTAGTTTCATACTGCAAATACATGTCCAAAAAGGGAGCGGTATTCCGCAACAGAGATCCGCAAGGACGCTCAGCGCATGCTGTCTATGCAGAATATAATACCGAATCTGTTCAGCAGTGCGCACAAGTAGCTGTTAAGCTGCATGCATAGCAGAGTGCCGTGTTGCCGCAGAAGAAATGACATATTCGATGCGACAATCCTTGTGATTGAATGCTAGATTCCATGCTGAGAGACCTTCCGTTGCTTTCTCAAAAATAAGCTGTCTTTTTGAACAACCTTCAAAAAAGGACAATCTACAGACGTTAGTATTATAACATAATCGTTCCAAATGGAAAGAGCCCAGTTTGCAACTGGGCTAGATTCGAGTACATTCGCTATTCACTGACATATTCTACAACAATCTTATCTTGTGTCACATTCAAGTCCTTCATGACTTTATCTACTATTTCAACAGCATCTTTGGCTTCAAGCTTATTGCTCTGCACAAGCACTTGATATTTATCATTATCCTGTGTGATGACTGCACTCTGATACTGCTTCTGCAGCTCCGTTTCCAGGTTTGATAATTTCGTCTCATGCTCTTCCAGCTTGCCCATTTCGTCATGGACTGCAGCAGTCTTCTCACTGCTGGTTGAGTTCAGGTCACTCATGAGTTTCTCCATCTCTTGCTGATACTTCTCTGCACGCTGCATTTGCAGTTCTTCAATAGAGCTCCGCTTCATAACACCTTCTGCTTCAACTTTGTCCAGCATCGCCTTCTCTTGGTCTTCCTTCGCAGCAGCGCTAGTCTCATTTCCAGCATTCTTGGCTTCATCGTCCTTGCCAGTGCTTGTCGCAGAAGGATTGGTCCCGTCACTCTTGCTGCTGTTCTCCTTAGCTTCGGATGCAGCGTCTTTGCCATTGACGCTTGGATCAGCACCATGCCCTGTAGATACCTCAGTGACTTTGATTTCTGGCAATTGCCCAACTTCTGTTGCATCACCTTTCAATGTCTGTTCTGAACGTACATTGTCTACCGTTTGCTTCGCTGGAGCTGTTGTGTCCTCCGTGAATAAATAATATGCGGACAATACGACCATCAAGCTCAGCATAGACACTAACCATATCGTCTGTCTTTTCGTATTCATTCTTCATTACCTCCTAATGTTCATTCAGTTTCTCGTTCAAGCTTACCTATTGAGCAATCTTGCGTGGAACGACCGATATCCGATAAGCCGGTACATTCAAGCCTTTCTCGACAGCATCGACGACCATCTTCTTCACCGTCGCATTCTCTGCCCCTTTCGCAACGACTATGACTCCCCGCACCTTCGGCTTAATGCGCTTCGTCACGATTGGAGCTTGATTTCCCGAGGATTCCAGCGTCACGATTTGACCATCGCGCGTATATTGGGTAGTGTGCCGCTTGCCGCCGTTCGAATCTGTCTCTTCGGTCTGCTGCTGATTGTCCTTGAAGTTGCGCTGAACAATCAGTTCCTCTGTGGAGTCAATCGTGACAAGCACATCAACTTGTCCGACGCCGACAATTCCCTCCAGAATGCCTTTGACGCGTGCTTCAAATGACTGCTCAATGGACTCGAATACATTCGATGAAGCCTTATCAGATGAATTCTTGGTTTCCATCGAGTCAAAGGCCCCGACAGCCGGCGGCTCTTTGTCTGCGCTGCCTTTGCCCCCGAACCACCCTCCGCCGCTTCCCTGAGGCTGGAACGAGCCGAACAATATGAGCGCTGCGCCGACAAGACCGAGCAGGAGCAGCCAGCGGAACGAACGGACGCGCTTGGAACCGTTGCTGCCTTTTCCGATCCACGTTTCAATCTGCTGCAACCATTTCGCCAACATGATCGACTCCTTCGTTATCGAATGGACTTGTCTTACTTGTCCTATTTCACCTATATGCTACCGTATAGAAAATATGCTTGTTTTTTCATGATTTTCACCTGCTTGAACGCATGACCAAAGGATGGCTGTCCTACAGCTTTGGTTCAGCTCGTTTCCACTCCACCTTGATTTGCTCCGCATTCACAATCCAAGAGGTCATCAGTGATCGTATCGCTTGATTCGTAACCTTGCTGCGATACTGTTCGGCCTCTTCCCCCAGCTGTTCAGAGTATCCTGATGCTGGGATTTCCTTGAATTGCTGAGACTGTCCCGTCTCCGGGCCCTCTTGTCCAATCAAGCCTGATTGAATCTGTACTTGATGAACCGGCTTCACAGCCTCCACTGTGCCATCAGTTTTAACGAAATCTATGGAATCGGTTTCGCTCACAGCAGCCTGTCCGGCAGAAAGAGCAAGCTCTATCCGTTCAATGATTGGTTCCCCCTTCGCATTACGGGTAAGCTTGACTTGCAACTGCTCCACTTGTACCTGTTCCTCCGAGATGTTCCTCTTCGTACCGTTGGCATTTTGAACACTGTGACGTAAGGCAAGTGCAAGCTGTTCCTTCATCTGACTGCCAATTTCCGCTTCTGCAAGCCGCAGCGCACTGCCTTCCTGCTCACGGGCTAGCAACTCTCCTTGCCTTCGGATTTCGTTTACGCTCGTTGACTGTTTTCGCTCTGCGGTTAACGTGGATGACAACGTAGAGCTCCATTCGCTTGCTAATTGATCTGCCAGTCTTGCGTCGAACAGCTTAAGGACAGGTGATAATAAGGTTAGTAAAATAATTAAGCTAAGCATTAGCTTGACGTATCGCTGCATCGAGCGATTGGGCAGAAGCAGATCAATGAACGTTGCCAGTAGAATTATCATGATGATCTCTTTCATCCATTGACTTAACCAGCTCATTTCGTTCACTCCATTTCATCCGCGCGGCCTAGCGCATCATAACCGTCACATTGCCTGCCGTAATGAGAATCGTAATTGCTAGAAAGAACATGAGACCGACCGCAGCTAGAGCCGCAAACACATAGATCATGCTCTTGCCGATCGTCTTCAGGCACCCAAGCACAGGGGAATCTCCTAACGGCTGCATAATGGCTGCCGAGGCGTTATAGATTAATGCAAGCGTCAATATTTTGATTGCCGGGAAGGCACATAAAAACAGCAAAATAATGACACCTGACAACCCAACCGCATTTTTTACGAGCAGCGATGCCGAAATGACGGTATCCGTTGCATCTGAGAATGCGCGTCCAATTACAGGAACGAAATTGCCGGTTATATACTTGGCTGTTCGAATAGATACCCCATCAGTGACTGAGCTCGTAGCGCCTTGCACGGAGATCACGCCCAGAAAGATCGTTAACAGAACACCTAGCAATCCCACACTGATGCTCCGCATCAAGTTCGCCAGTTGAGTCACCTTGTATTTGTCAGATATGGAACTGACAATATGCAGAATTGCTGAGAAGAATAGAAGCGGAAATACACCGACATAGATCAGTGTTCCGACCAAATGAACCATAAAGATGATGAGCGGATGCATGACTGTAACGGTCACAACATTCCCCATTGAAGCCAGCAGGGTTAGAAGCAAGGGCACCATCGCCATCATAAAGTTAATCATGCTTGATATTGCTTCCTTGGCGAAGCCGATTGCGATCTGGAAGCTGTTAATAGCCAGAATAATGATGACCATGTAAGAAATCGTGTAGGCAATTTTGCTGACTGTGTTGCGCTCGAAGGCGGTCTGCAGCGTTTCCAGCACCATGCTGAATACGACGAGTATGACAATCGTGACAATTAACTTGCCGTTCATAAACACTTCTTGCAGCATAAATTTCCCGATAGCCTTGAACACATTGCTGACTGTCAGCTTCTCACCGCCAGGAAGCAGCAAATCAACAAAATCTGGCATGGCATCTCTAGGAAAGTAGCCCCCATACTTGACGAGCAGATCATTCCAGTACCGCTCCACTTCGCTCGTCTGTAATCGCTTCGTCTGCTGCTCGATCCATGCTTCTGTTGCGGCGGGTCTTGCGGGCGCTTCTTCTTGCAGCTGCTGCGGCTGTGTCACCTGCTTGTCTTCTATCGCAGGAGCAGCGAATGCCGTACCCACACTAGCGAACAACACGCACAGCAGCAACAGGAGCCACACCCACTTCCTATAGACCATGTTCCAATGCCGTTCTTGCAATTGAATTCGGTTCATTCGCACTCCACCTTACCTCACGTCAAGCAGGAAGAAGCTTCATTACAGTCTCTATAATGACGCTTATGATCGGGATAGCCAGTACCATAATCAGCACCTTCCCGGCAAGTTCAATCTTAGATGCAATCCCATCCTGTCCTGCATCCCGAACAATTTGAGCGCCGAACTCCGCGATGTAGGCGATTCCAATCATTTTCAATATCGTCTTCAAATAAATGGGCTGAATTCCCGAGCGATCGGCCAAGTCCTCCAGCACTTGAATGACGACTTCGATCTTCCCAATCAAGAATAGAAAAATGGCGATTCCAGCAAAGGTTGAAATGATAAACGCAAACATCGGCTTCTGCTCTTTGACAACCAATACTAGAATGGTCGCTAAAAGTCCGAGTCCTACAACTTGAATGATTTCCATGAAATCACCTGACCTGTATACCTACCGTTATTTTATTGAAACAAGAAGATGGTTTTAATCTCTTGGAATAAGTGATCCAGCAAGCGAACGACCATGAACAAGACCACAACAAAGCCGATGACCGTCACCCAATGAGCCATATCTTCCTTTCCCATTTGCTTCAGCACGGTGTGAATCATCGCGATGATAATACCGATTCCGGCAATTTGAAAAATGGCGCTGACATCTACATTCATCATCTGGCACCTCAATACATCAAAATTACAACGAGCAAACCAGCTAGCACACCAAGACTGCGAGTCATTTTTCCATAGCGGCTATGATCTTCCCGAGCGCTCCACTCCTCTTGCTCCAGCTGCTTAATCGCAAGCTTGATATGCTTGCTCTGATCCTCTCGATCACTAATTCCAAGCGTAAACCCAAGTTCCTTAATAATTCGGAGGTCATCCTTCGTTAGCGAGGTATTGCTGCCATATCGTTCCCACGCTTGCTCCCAAGCTTCCCTTGCCGTAAATGATTGTGCTGCGGAATGTTCCATTGCTTGTGATGCGCTGAGGAATATATCACGCAGTATAGGGGGCATTTGCTGTGCAATATCGTGAAATGCTGCCGATAGCGGGGTGTGCCCGTATATTATTGCGGTTTCCAATCGAGCCAGTGCATGGTGCAGCAGCCGAAGCTGCTTCGGTCTCGCCGCATATGCAGCTGCTTGTACCCACCCTATCCCCGCTGCAGCCGCAACGAGAATTGCTGCTCCTAGCAATTTATACGTGGTACCCACCTCCTCCCTGCACATTCGCTACGATGCTGGGCTGAAGCGCTCGCAGCTTGCCGTCGTACACCTTCCGCTGCCACTGTCTAGCTGTCCTCCGCAGCGTAACAACCCGAGTAAATCCCCCTCCATCAAGCAAGGATGCCATTCCAGGACGTCGAATCACATCCTCTGCATCCGATCCATGAACAGATGCGATCATCCTTACGCCAGCATGTATGGCCTCTCGCATCGCTTCGTAATCTTCTTCTCTGCCGAATTCATCCACAACAAGCACATCGGGAGACATAGAACGAATAAACATCATTAATCCTTCCGCCTTCGGGCACCCATCTATAACATCTGTTCGATAGCCAAGATGGTAACTAGGCACTCCCTTCGTACAACCGGCAATTTCAGAACGCTCATCTACAATGCCTACCTTAAGCGCCTTCCAGAGCGCCTGTGGATGATTCCAGCAGCCAGAGGAGATAGCCCGAGCCATATCTCGCAGCAGGGTTGTCTTCCCATGCTGTGGAGGGGATACGACAAGTGTGCTATGGATTGTCCGATGCTTGAAATCAAGCAGTTGTGGAATAATGTCGTCGGCTATGCCCATTACTTCTCGGGCAATACGCAAGTTGAAGCCCGTTATATCCCGAAGATGACTAACCCTTCCTTGCGTCAGCACAGTCCGACCCGCTAGTCCAATTCGATGTCCACCAGCTACCGTAATGAATCCACGCCGAAGCTCTTCCTCCATCGTATACAGAGAATGATTCGTTACATAGTCAAGCAATTGAAGGCTATCTTCGCGGTTGGGACGATAGGCTGTATCAGGCTTATCAGTCAATGTGCCTTCCCTAGTCACAAAATAAAATTCCCCCGCTGCACTGACTTCTAGCGGGCGCTCTTGTCGGATTCTCACTTCTTCCAATTCACCTAAGATGCGTTCAGGCAAGTGCAGCAAGATAGAACGAAGCGCGGGAGGCAGCACCGCTGACCAGCTGTATACATTCATCTCTCCCATCCTCCTTGGGTCATCCTCATTATTTTAAGGGAAATAAGGTGCTACCTTGTGTATCCCATATGTATGACCCTTGTCCGGCAAATATGCACCTCGGTGGGACTAGTACCGATTGATCCCTATACCCCCGTCCACTACTTCTTCAAAATGCCGATAAGCAAGCACGTAACACCAGCAACAATCCAGGCAATCTTCGTCCAGTTCAACTTGTCTGCTATGCCTATCAGCCCAATTGTGGTCGTTGTAATAAGCACGAGCGGCCCTACAAGAGCGAGCAATGAATTAACGGCAAGCGCCTTCTCGGTATCATTTACTTTCAACATAATGAGGGCTACAGCAATCTCCAGAGATCCAGACAGAAAGCGCAGTCCCGCCATACTCGCTACGAACTTATCAATCGTCACCGTTCTCCCCTCCTGTACACAATCATGAATTGGAAACATCAAGCGATCCAAGTGAACGCAGCCTGTACAATACGCATATTGACACATTGTATGCAGGACAAGACTTGTTTAGAGCAGTAGATTGCGAGAATCTGGCAGATAGACGCTGCTCATATTGAGGTTGTTCAAAAAGTCCGCTTTTGATCACGAAGTAAATCATGAAGTGGACTCGGCATCGAATCTTGAATTCAGCCGGGCCTTCCGGTGCTCATGTACCCAAAACGTACGCTCCGCTCCTCAGGCCCTGGCTTCATCCAACTTTCTCGGTGCTGAAAACCGGCCTTTTTGAACACGCACATACAGGCAACTAGGCACCTGTCAGGTGAGGTATGCATATATTGACTTCATAGTTTGACTATCTTCATGAGATGAGGGAGATTGTAAACCATGAGCTTCACTGACAACCAAGTTGGCTGTTGGCCGAGTCGATTAATTGATCCAAGCGGAATACGTACTGCGAAGCCGCGTACCACGGGAATGACGATGGTCATGGACAAAGGAATGGGAATGAGCGAATTTACGGATATGCTGGAGCTCGCTCACGAGCACATCGACGTCATTAAGCTGGGGTTTGGAACCTCTGCCGTTACGCCTCTTTCTCTGCTTAGCACCAAGCTGGAAGCCGCAGCACGTCATGATGTTATTGTCATTCCTGGAGGTACGTTTTTAGAAATTGCTGTCGCGCAAGGCATGGTGGATGCTTTTTTTCATATGATGAGAGTGACTGGTTTTACGGGAGTTGAGGTGTCGGACGGCACAATCACATTAACCCGCAAGGAGCGGAATGAGCTCATCCGCCGCGCTAGCGAGGAAGGACTGCTTGTTTGTACAGAGTATGGCAAGAAGGATAATTCAACACCATTTGTTCTCTCCGATATCGTAGAGACCTTTACAGAAGACCTTGCTCACGGAGCCGAATGGATGACACTTGAGGGAAGAGAATCTGGTGTGGGGGTTGGCGTGTATGATTGCAGCGGCAGTTGTGATACCTCATTGGTCAATCGTATTGTCTCCGCAGTGCATACGCCTAGCCGACTGATGTGGGAAGCTCCACACAAGGAGCAGCAGGTTGAAATCTTGCGAACGGTTGGTTTGCAGGCGAATATCGGCAACGTATCCCCACATGACATTATTGCCTTCGAAGCACTCCGCAGAGGACTGCGTTCAGATACAATGAGCGCCATGGTTCAATCTCAATACATGATCTAATTGTTCGATACACGTAACCAGAAATATAAAAAAAAAGGGGGGGAAACCAACATGCATATCGATGTCATTCTTAGCGTAAACGAGGCACGAGCAATAGATTTGACACATCGCACGGTGATTGTCATCGACGTACTTCGTGCAACAAGCACGATCATCACTGCCCTTCATTATGGTGCTTCCGGCGTCATTCCCGTTGAGACGGTATCCCAAGCCAAACAAATTGCCAAAGATGAGGATGTATTAGCTGGGGAACGCTACTGCAAAAAAATATCAGGATTCGACGCAGGGAACTCCCCTTATGAATACATGTCGAACAGCATAGAAGGCAAGCGAATCGTGCTAACAACTTCAAATGGTACGCGTGCCATCCAGAAAGCATTGAAAGCAGACTATATATTAGCCGGAGCAATCATTAATGCGCAAGCTACCGCACATGCTGCATGCAAACTGCGCAAGGATGTGGCATTGCTCTGTTCAGGCGCACAAGATGAATTCGCCTTCGAGGACGGCCTATGCGCCGGACTTATAATTGCGGAGCTGCAACGCTGTATGGGTAATGCAAACGAACTAACCATGAATGATGTCGGATATACCGTTCACAGCTCCTATCAGTATTATGCGAATTGCATTCCAGAAGCGCTTCAACAATGTTCGGGCGGCAAGAAACTATGCAAGCTTGGCTTCGCAAAAGATGTAGAGTTCTGTGCAACGGTCAATACGTATTCACTCGTCCCCATTCTTACAGACAACCACACGATGAAGCCGTTTATATCATCATAAACGTCACAATTACGAGCAAGGCGCCAGACGGTCTATGTTCTAAAGCAGAGGGGCTTGTTCATACATTGAAAATGACTACAGCATATCAGCACGATGGTATGAACAACTCTCTCTTGAGGAGCATGATACATGAATGGTGAATTTGTACTCGTTACGCTCATACTCATAGGTCTCGTTAGCCGATCTCCAATTATTACGACTGCCGCATGTATTTTGCTAATCGTTAAGCTTGTCCATTTAGAGCGCTATCTTCCCACCATTGAACGTCGGGGATTGGAGTTCGGGTTATTATTTCTTACCATTGCCGTGCTTGTTCCCTTTGCGGCAGAGCGAATCACTACCCACGATCTATGGTCAGCCCTATCTTCCTGGCCGGGTATGATGGCACTTGCGGGCGGTGCTATTGCCACCTCGATGAATGGCAAGGGACTGGAGCTATTAAAAAACGATCCGCAAATGATTGTCGGCCTAGTGGCTGGGTCAATCATCGGGATCGTTCTACTGCGCGGCATTCCGGTAGGGCCATTAATGGCTGCCGGTATAACCGCACTATTATTGCAGATAAGCAGATGGATTATTGATAAGTTCTAAAATATGCAGTCCATCCATTATCTACGGTCTTGAGGACCGCCTACGAATGCTGTCTCCATTGTGTCCAAGCCATAGCCTGTATGAAGAGCTCGGATAATATCATGCAGGTTATCAGCTGCCACAACACAGGATACTTTAATTTCAGAGGTGCTCACCATTTTAATGCTGACTCCCGTCCGGGAGATGATGTCGAACATTTTAGCAGCAACACCCGGATGGCTAACCATACCAGCCCCTACGATCGAAATTTTCACCAAATCTCGCTCCGATGTAACTTCACGGTATGGAACCTCACCGCGAATGTTCTCAATAACGGATACTGCTCGCTCACAATCAGCAAGTGCTGTCGTGAAGGAGAAGTCTGCCTCACCGTTTAATACACCGCTCTGTACAATAATATCTACATCTATATGTTCATTTGCAAGCGCTCCGAATACCTTCGCCAATACTCCCGGCAAATCAGCGACGCCCAAAATGCTAATACGCGCTACATTCTTATCATATGCGATGCCACTAACGACTACACCCTGTTCCATTGTAGCTTCCTCCTTCACGATTGTCCCCTCATTGTAGTTAAAGCTGGATCGAACAACAAGACACACTGAATTGTGCTTGGCGTATTCTACTGCACGCGGGTGCAGTACGGCTGCCCCTAGATGAGCCAGCTCCAGCATTTCGTCATAGGATATTTCCTTCAGCTTCCGGGCACAGTTTACGATTCGAGGATCTGTAGAGTATATGCCGTCAACATCCGTATAAATCTCACATACATCCGCCTGAATAGCAGCAGCCAGCGCAACGGCTGTCGTATCCGAGCCTCCACGGCCTAATGTTGTTATTTCTCCGACTTCCGACATCCCCTGGAATCCAGCCACAATTACAATCTGACCTTCCTGCAGTGCATTCTTCACCCGTTCAGACTGTATGTCGACAATACGTGCCCTGCCGTATGTACCGTCTGTTCGGAAACCAGCCTGCCATCCGGTCATAGACATCGCCTGGTGACCAAGCTGATGGATAGCCATGGATAACAGCGCTACCGAGATTTGCTCGCCTGTCGTGAGCAGCATATCCATTTCACGCGCAGGAGGATTCTCATTCAAGCTTTTCGATTGATCGATTAATTCGTCCGTCGTGTCTCCCATTGCTGATACAACAACAACACACTTGTGGCCTTCTTGTTTTTTTTCTACGATTCGTTTGGCAACCCTCTTCATTCTCTCAATATCTCCTACTGAGCTGCCTCCGAACTTCATGACGTATAGTGCCACACTGACTCACTCCCACCCTATGAACTAGAAATGCTTGCACTTTCTTTTAATAGCATATTATAGCACAATTTTACCAATGCGGTACGTTAAATTATAAAAGCCCCGAATGCACAGGGCACTCAGGGCTTATTAAAAATCTTATTCAATAATTAGGCACGAGAAATGTACTTGCCTTCGCGTGTATCGATAAGCAGTACATCGCCTTCGTTGATGAAGAGTGGCACTTGAACGTTCAAGCCAGTTTCCACTGTTGCGTTCTTCGTTGCACCTTGAGCCGTGTTGCCTTTAACTCCTGGCTCTGTCTCAACTACCTTAAGCTCAACGTTGTTCGGCATGTTGATACCAAGGATTTCACCTTTATAGCTTACGATGTTAACGATCATGTTATCTTTCAAGAAGTTCAATTCCCATTCCAATTGGCTCTTGTCCAAGGAGAATTGGTCGTAGGACTCATTGTCCATGAATGTATACTCTTCACCACTGTTGTACAGGTATTGTACTTCGCGGTTATCGATTTGCGCACGGCCGATTGTTTCACCTGCACGGAACGTCTTCTCCGTAACGTTGCCGTTACGCAAGTTTTTCAATTTGGAGCGTACGAACGCAGCACCTTTACCTGGCTTAACGTGTTGGAAATCCAAGACTGTAAAGATATCTCCATCTACTTCTACCGTCAAACCTGTTTTAAAATCGTTTACTGAAATCACTCTAAATTCCCTCCTACATGCATGGCAACCCCGATTAACCGTAATGAAATACGTTCGATGCTCAGTGTATCGGTTAGATATCTACTGAACTGCGCCCGTCACTACATGTCTAATACGAGCAGTTGTTTCGTTGATTGTGTTATTATTTCAATCCCGTCTTCCGTAATCACAATATCGTCTTCGATACGTACACCGCCGAATCCCGGAATATAGATACCAGGCTCCACCGTAACGGTCATACCGGGAGTTAACACCGTATCGCTTCCGAATGCCAATCTTGGATTTTCATGAACTTCCATACCCAAGCCATGACCGGTGCTGTGTCCGAAATGGTCACCATATCCGTAACCCTTAATGATGTCACGAGTTAAGGCATCTGCCTCGCGTCCAGTCATCCCCGGACGAATATGTTGAATTGCATTCATCTGTGCTTCAAGAACAATGTTATAAATTTCATGATGCTTGTCAGTCGGCTTACCCAGTACTACCGTACGTGTAATGTCTGAGCAATACCCATTGTACAAAGCACCGAAGTCAAGCTTAATGAACTCGTTGCCTTGGATGATGCGATCACTTGCAACACCATGCGGCAATGCGGATCGTTCGCCAGATGCAACAATCGTATCGAAGGAGCTCGATGTTGCTCCATTCTTACGCATGAAGAATTCCATCTCAAGCGCAATATCCTTCTCGGATACGCCTGGCTTGAGGAAGTTCAGAATGTGGCTGAATGTACGATCCGCGAGCTGAGCAGCATCGCGCATAATCGCCAATTCTCCCTCATCCTTAATCATGCGAAGATCTTCGATCAGCCCAGATACAGGTACAAGTTCGATGCCTTCGAGCTGTCCTTGATATCCTGTATAAGTTGCGAATGCGACGTGATCCTGTTCGAACCCTAGACGACTAATATGCATATCAGACAGAAGCTGCTTCAGCGTATCTGTCATCTTCGCGCCGTGTTCAACAACGTCATAATCAACAGCTTGCTGCGGCGCCTGTGTCATATAGCGGAAATCCGTCAGCAGCACTGCGCGGTCTTGCGTAATCAGCACATAGCCGGATGAACCTGTAAATCCTGTCATGTAACGACGGTTCACCGCACTTGTGATGAACATGGCTTCCAAGCCTTTCATCCCCATTGCTTCTCTTAAACGAGTCAAACGTGATTGGCTCATCTTCTCATCATCTCCCGACTTTGCATTGTTCCGTCACCCTTGAGATTGACCTTCTGCCCGTTGTGAGGATACATACTGATGCAGTGCAGACAATCCCAACTCATAGCTTAATGCTCCGAATCCCGCAATTTGTCCTACCACTACAGGAGCGGTTACAGACACATGCCGGAACTCTTCCCGCTTATGTATGTTGGACATATGAACTTCCACTGTCGGAATGCGAACTGCACTTAATGCATCTCGCAATGCATAGCTGTAATGCGTAAGTGCTCCCGGATTAATGACAATACCGTCGCATGTCCCATATGCCTCATGGATACGGTCTATGAGCGCTCCTTCATGATTGCTCTGGTAGCATTCCAGTGAAACGGCCCAAGATGCAGCCATCTCTGTAAGCCGTGCTTCAATCGCAGCCAACGATTCGCTCCCGTAGACACCAGGCTCGCGAATGCCGAGCATATTCAAGTTCGGTCCGTTCAATAACAAGTAACAAGCCATGATGATTCCACCTCTCAAGCGTACCGTCAACAGACGAATCCTCACGTATTTTAACATACGATGCAGAAAATGAGAAGCGTCAATACAGCAAAACCCGCATGACATCGCGCATTTAGCTACATGATCGGTTTAGGCTTGCGTCGCTCTGGGTATTCATGCGCCTCTTCCCCAGAATCACTTCTTGCTGCTGAATGAACAACTCCGTCGCTGGGTACACGGTCAGGCCCTCTATTTCCTGACTTCCCAGATCCCTGTCCTCCACCGCTGGTATAGCCCGATCCCCCCTTCATTTTGAGACGCTCTGCCTCATCGGGTTCACGCTCCTGTTCATTATTGAACTCCGTTGCTACCGTATAGCCGATGAATAATCCCCAGACAAGCATGATACAGGATTCTGTCCATATCGTGTTCCATGTTGTCCTCCATACTGGATGCACGAGACCAAGCATAGGCCCGGGTGCAACATATAATAGAACCCACCATACTATCCCATATAGAATCCCAGGGTACGGACCAGGTACTTTCCGTAGGAAAAGTGTATATAGTATGGAAGCTGCGATTGAAAATAAAATGAATGCGCCCCATCCTACTAGCTGGCCTTGGGTAGTGATCAAATATTTATGCGGGTAAAAAGGTTCCGCAATCATCCCAGGGATCACCGAAGTAAAGTGGAAAGTATAAGCGAGCCAACGTATCCCGCCCCATATCAGCCCGGCAAAAAAACCGATTTGCACAGAAAACGATAATGGGTCAGTAGGATTCTTCTTACGTTCCGCCCTTGCTTGCCTTTCATTCATTGCCATTCCTCCCAATTGTGATCATCTCAACGTGTATGTAGTATGCTCCAACCTAGGCGGATTACAATCATGGTGTGGAAAACGCCAGCAAAATTCGCTACAATAAAATTATTATTATTTCAAAATCGTGAAGTGCCTCTTACTTGAGGCACCTTCGGTACACACGCAAAGCGGAATGCAATCAAGATGGGGATGGTGAAGTAATTGTCAGATCAGAAATCCATTTACGGTGGACAGGCCGTAATTGAAGGCGTAATGTTCGGCGGCAAGCACGTCAATGTGACGGCTGTCCGTCGCAAAGATAAATCCATTACGTTCTACGAAGTACCAAAGAAAGATAAAGCATGGGTTGCCAAGCTAAAAAGAATCCCGCTGCTCCGAGGGATTGTTGGCATATTCGATGCCAGTGCTAAGGGATATCAGCACTTAAACTACGCTGCAGAGAAATACGCCGAGGATGAAGAAGGAATTGAAGCTGCTGAGGCAGGCAAAGACTCCAAATGGAACCTTGCGATGATCGTCGGGGTAGCAGTAGTCGGAATTTTATCGCTTATCTTTAGTAAAATTATTTTCACAACCGTTCCAGTTGTCATTGAAGAACTCATTTTCGGGTCGGCCTTCAATAATATCGTGATCCATACTGTCGTTGAAGGCGTCATTAAAATTGCGTTCCTTCTCGGGTATTTGTGGCTAATTTCCAAGACTCCTATTGTCAAGCGTCTGTTCCAATATCATGGCGCTGAGCATAAGGTAATTACCGCATATGAAGCCGGTGTAGATCTAACGGTACAGAACGTACAGAAGTTCAGCACGCTGCATTATCGCTGCGGCAGTAGTTTTATTATTTTGTCCGTCATCGTTGGAGTCGTTATTTACTCCTTTATCCCATATGATAATTTATGGGAACGCATTTATCCAAGGCTCCTGTTGATTCCTGTCGTCATGGGCGTATCCTACGAGTTCCTGCGATTAACGAATGCCCTGCGGAATGTGCCTGTGCTTCGCTGGCTTGGGTATCCTGGACTGTGGCTGCAACTGCTCACAACGAAGGAACCTACAGATGATCAGGTGGAAGTGTCGATTGCTTCCTTCAATCGCATGTGTGAGCTTGATCGCGAATTACAGCCTAAACAGGCTGTATCTTAATTCTACATCAACACTATGACAAGAAGGGAATGATGACGATGGCTCGACTGCCGCGATGGTTTATGCTCCTCATGGCTGTGTTGGTTGGAATCGGAATCGTTAGCAGCTTCACTCGAGATCCTATATCCATTCTAATTCCCGTCGCCATCATTGCCGTTGTATTCCTCGTCTATCGATTTGGGCCGAAGAAGAGCGTCAAGGTGAAGGTCTCACCTCGTACGGAGGCGAAGCTGAAAGCAGCACGTGCGTCTCAAGCCAAGAAGCGCATACGACCTCGATCCCAAGCAAAACTTACGGTCATTGAGGGCAACAAGGCTAAGGATGAGAACAGACAACAGACTAAATAAAGAAAACAGCGCGTAGATGAGTTTCCTTCATCCAAGCGCTGTTTTTTGGTTATATCTTCGTCTTCCCGCAACAAAGCACCTTATACATCTTCTCATAAGCGTCCCTCGTCCACTGTTCGAAGAAGGCGTTACCCGCTTTCTCGCCTGACTCATATAATGCCATGCTCTGCTCAACGGTTAAATCAAAGTCAGTTGTTCCGATACCCAGTGTAGGGATCTTGATCGTACGGAAGCGGTTCTGCTTATCGATATAGCGCTGGTCATGTGCCGAGATCATGGTGGATACCATGGCCTGAAGCATCGTGATGAGACCCGTAATCTGATGGGGCTGGCCAGACTGCATTCCTACCATTTGAAAACCGATCGTTGGAATCAGACGACTTGTACGCGGGTCAATATCGTCATCGAACAGCCATAGCGGGAAGTTAGAGAGCATCCCACCATCCACGATATAAGAGAATTGATCAGCAAACTTCTTCGTTCGGCCATTCTTCACCTCAAATGGAGCTCGTAAAATCACCGGATCGAAGAAGTAAGGAATGCTTGTGCTCATCCGTATCGCCTTGCTTACGAGGAATGATTCTGGGTCTATCCCGTAGTTCGCAATATCGTCAGGGAGAACCATCAACCTCCCATTCGTAATGTCCGAGGCGATGATTCTTAGCTGTTCCTTCTTCAAATCCCCAAACGTACGAATCCCTTTCTTCAACAGGCAATCATGCACCCATTTCTCCAGTGCTTCACCTGAATATAGCCCCTTTTTCCACAGCAGCCGCATGGCTGACCCTATCCATTTAATCTGGAAAATTGGAGCACGCTGTAAGAAGGATGAGAAAGGCATTTCTAATATGAGCCGTTCCATCTCTTCGGCAGTATAGCCAGCGGCAAGAAATGAGGCTACAATCGAACCCGATGACGTGCCCGCGACACGGTTGAATGTCATCCCGTGCTGCTCGGCTGAATGGACTGCACCAACTAACGATATCCCCTTGACTCCCCCGCCTTCGAATACCGCATTGATACGCACGGGATACCCCTCCTCGCACACATACTGCTTCTTCTTGTATGTATGCTCATGCAGGAGGGGATATGAATGTATGAAAGGTATAATTTCTGAATTATGGCTTTCTTCTATTTTTCCTCGTAATACTGTTGAAGTTTATCGGATACCTGCTTCGTATTTCTTACCAGATCAGCAGCGCTGAAGAATATACTGCCCGCTACCGCATCAATTCGCGAATTGAACTCCAACTGCTTAATAAGTACATCTGCACTGTTCCAGTCCGTTTCATTTGCATCCGCAAGCTTATAGGCAGCGTGTCCAATAAATAGGTCCACCCCAGTGCCTGCCGTTTCTTTGACCCACCAATTCACTAACGTGTCGTAGGACGCAGCCTTGTGGCCGATGTGCCAATACACTTGAGGTGCAATATAATCGATCCAATGATTCTTGATCCATGTTCTTGTATCTGCATACAGATTGTCATAGCTGCTCAGTCCCGCCTTCGTTGCTGATCCGGTTGGATCTGCGCTGGAGTTGCGCCATACTCCGAACGGACTTATACCAAATTGTACATTCGGCTTCGCCGACTTAATCTGCTTGTACAGGGATTCAACGAACTCATTCACATTATTTCTACGCCAATCTCCCTTGTTATTGAACATCTTGTTGTAGCGTTCATATGTATCATTATCCTTAAATGATTCCTTGTCTTCGCCATATGGATAGAAGTAATCGTCCAGATGCACGCCATCGATATCATAGTTATTGACAACTTCCATGATGGAATCAAGCACAAACTGACGAGCTTCTGGGACGCCTGGATTATAGATAAGCTTGTTCTGGTGCTTTACAACCCAGTCTGGATGCTCCTTCGCGGGATGACCATTAACCAGCTTGGATACATCTCCTTGTACACTTACACGGTAAGGGTTAAACCATGCATGGAACTGCATGCCGCGCTTATGTGTCTCTTCTACCATGAATTTCAATGGGTCATATCCTGGATCCTTGCCTTGCGTTCCTGTCAGCCATTCCGACCAAGGAAGCAGCTTCGAAGGATAGAAGGCATCTGAAGTTGGGCGCACCTGTACGAATACAGCGTTGATTCCTGCCTTTTGGAGCTTGTCCAGCATGCTTGTATACTGCTGCTTCTGACGTTCCGCATTGAAGCCTGACTTCTTCGGATCCTGCGGCCAATCAATATTGTAGACAGTCGATATCCACGTTCCTCTCATCGATTCCGCATGGATCGCTTCGCCATCTTCAGAGGCTGCTTCGCCACCCTCAGAGACAATTGTAATAATACGTTCTCGCTGATTCCAATCCACCTTCAATCCAACACTTTCACTGATGAAGCGAAGCGGAACCATCGTTCGTTCACCACGCATGGAGGCAGATACGTCGAGCTCCACATGTTGCCCATCCACTTCCGCATTGCTGTCGCCAATCGTCAAGCGTATGGTATGTCCATCCTTCCGGAACTCAACCTGGCGATTCGCCTGATCCCAACCTACAGTTGCACCAGTAGCTTCCCCTACTGCTCGGAATGGCAGCATCGTCACATTCTTGCCTGGCACCAAATAAGGAGCTACATCCGTTTGAAGCTGCTTATTGTTCATCAATATTCGAATGTCATTGCTGGCCGCATTCCCCATTTGCGGCATAAGCGTACTTAGCATAACAGCAGCAAATGTGCCGAGAAGTACTTTTTTCGCGTGATTCATCATTCTTTTTTCCATCTCCCTTGTCCATGTTGAACGAGAAAATGAGTCAATATCATTTCCCCTCAACTATTAGACGCAAAAAATAAAACATCTGTTTCGCAAAAAACAGATGTTTTACGATTCATTATCCAATTCACTGCGCAAATCACGAAGCGCTTGCAGGCGCTGAGGGTCTCTGCGGAAGTATTCAACAAGTGTTTCGATGCATGTAATCGAGTTCCAGCTCAGGTGATGCTCGATTCCTTCTACGTCTGTATAAATATGCTCGTCGGCTACACCGATCAAGGTTAAGAAGTCTTCGAGCAGCTGATGGCGATCCACCAATCGCTTGCCGATCTTCTTCCCCTTGCTAGTCAGCACGAGCCCGCGATATTTCTCATAAATAAGATAATCGTCCTTATCGAGCTTCTGAATCATCTTCGTCACAGAAGAAGGGTGCACTTCCAATCCTTCTGCGATATCGGATACGCGAGCATATCCTTTCTCGTCAATCAGTTTATAGATACGTTCCAAATAGTCTTCCATGCTTGGTGTAGGCATCAAGCGTCCCTCATTTCCTTCCACGTTACACGACTTGTCCAAAAGCGCTTCCTGCTTCAATATGTTCCTCATTTCACATCAATAAAGATTACTTTCCCTTAGCGGGAAATGAAGCATGCATATTCATATACGGAAATAATCGTGTATCTTTAAGTTTACATGGTTTCGAGATCAAGTTCAACCTTAGACCTGTTTTGCTCGACATTTACCATAGCTGCGATCTGTGGAAATTCATAGAAAGACCGCTCCATCTATGAAATTAGACGGCAGCGGTCACGGTAGATATGATTTAATTATGTAGGTTCTGTCAGTTATGTCAGTCTTCTCATCCACTCTGGGGTAATCTGCTGCAGCCAAATATTTAGCTGACTCAAATGATCGGTGAACAAGAGTATCCCCATCACGATCATAATTGCCCCGCCTACCTTCATCATGACGCCCGAATATTTCGTAAGCCATCGAGTTGAGCCAATGAAGAAGGATAGAATAAAGAATGGTAAACCAAAACCAATACAATAGGCGGTAATCATTAACATTCCTGTGCTTGGCTCAGATGCACTTAATGAAATGATGGCAGTCAAAATTGGGCCAATGCAAGGCGACCAGCCTGCGGAGAAGCCCATCCCGAACAAAAAGGAGCCTAAGTATCCGCTCTTCTGTCCAAAATCCAGCTTCCGTTCCTTCATTAAGAGTTGAGGCTTGAATACACCGATGAGCACAAGCCCCATAATGAGAATGAAAATAGCCGAAATCTGACGAATCAAATCTCGATATTCAGCCAAGTAAGAACCGAGCAGTGTAGCGCCCAGACCAAGTGTATAGAACACAACACTGATCCCTAAAATGAAAAACAACGTGTGAGTCATTGTGCGCCATCTAACCTCGCGCTTATTCTGCTTATCCTTTAATTGACTCACCGACATCCCCGTAATGATCGAAATGTAAGATGGATATAACGGCAAACAGCATGGAGATATAAAGGATACAAATCCCGCCCAGAAAGCTATCCACACCGTAATATGACCCAACCGCTTCGCCTCCCCGTATTAGTCGATTGCCCTAACAGGAAGAAGATGGGCGCTGTATCACACCCGAATTCCTCTTCTTGCTATCAATGTCAATATTAACACGGCAATGAGCAATAGGACAATCGTAGCCCCTGGCGCTAAATTCCAAATCCCTGCGGTCAGCAGCCCGCCAACGACAGCAGCTTCGGCTACAAGCACTGATACGATAACTGACTGCTTGAATCCCTTGGCTACAAACAGACTAATGGCTACTGGGATCGTTAATAAGGCCGAGACGAGAAGTGCGCCTACAATTTTGATGGCTGCACTAATTACGAGCGCGGTCAGCACCGTGACGGCAATATTAAGCATTCGTACCGGAAGACCATTTACCGCAGCTGCATCTTCATCAAAGGTAAGCAAAAACATTTCCTTGAAGAAGAGGAGCAGAAATACGACAACGATAAGGGTTACAACCCCAACTACGATCAAGTCAGTGCCATTCAGAGTATAAATACTTCCGAACAAATAATTGTTCACATTCGCGCTAAAGTTCATTCCTAGCGTAAAAAAGAGCGATGCCAGCGCAACACCGCCTGACATGATGACAGCAATGGAGAGCTCAGCGTACGTTTTGTAAGCTTTGCGAAGCTTCTCAATCGCAATCGCACCCACAAGCGCGAATACAAGCCCCATGGCCAGCGGATACACGCCGAGCAGAAACCCAAGTGCTACCCCAGCGATTGTCACATGCGCGAGGGTATCCCCTATCATGGACAACCGACGCAGCACAAGAAACATTCCCATAAGCGGGCCTATGGCGCCAATTAATAATCCCCCGATCAATGCGCGTATAAAAAAATCAGATTGTATGATGTCCAGCAATGACAACGTCCCCTTTAATTCAATTCCATGCTAAGCAAGGAGCAGTCTTTCTTATTGTGCGTGTTCAAAAAGGTCGGTTTTCAGCACCGAAGCTTATGCTTCCGATGTGCGTTTTTTCAAAACGCCTCATTTGGATGAAGCTAGGGCCTGAGGAGCGGAGTGTACGTTTTGGGTACATGAGCACCTGAGATGTTTCCGCAGGAAACATACTTCGTAAGCATCTGCTTAGGCCCGGCTGAATTCAACTTTCGATGTTGAGTCCACCTCATGATTTACTTCGTGATCAAAAGCGGACTTTTTGAACAACCTCTTAGAGTATACCGTGCGATAGATCCGGCTCTGAACATTGCACATTGTGCGAATGCCTCACATAGAAGTTCAGCTTGCCGCATGTCCCCTTCGGATCACAGCCAAGCCATGAATTCACAAGATCCATATCATGAGAAACCATAATGAAGGTCATATGGTGATGTTCATGTAAATGCTGCAGCAGGTTGAAGAAATCGTTTTGCGTTTCCGTGTCGATCCCAACTGTAGGCTCATCCAATATGAGCAGTTCAGGCTTATTCACCATCGCTCGCGCTAGAAATACCCGCTGCTGCTGCCCCCCCGATAACTGCCCGATGCGCTTATCCGCCAAGTCCTCAACCCGCATCACACGCATCGCATCACGGCATTGATTGATTTCCTCCTGCTTCAGCCGTCGGAACATTCGCCGGCGATTGTACATGCCGGATTGTACGACCTCCATCACAGTCGCTGGAAATAATGGATTAAAGGAATTCTTCTGCGGCACATACCCAATCCGATCCCATTCCTTGAACCGATTGATCGGCGTTCCGAACAGCTTAATTTGCCCTGAGGTGGGCTTCAGCAAACCGACCATCAGTCGCAGGAGCGTCGTCTTGCCAGCGCCATTCGTGCCGATAACACCTACAAAATCCCGCTCATATACAGTGAAGTTGACATTGCGCAGAACCGTCTGTCCTTCATAGCTGAAGCCAACATCCTCTATTGAAATCACCTGGTTATGGCAGGTGTCCGTCATATTCATCATTGTGCTCATTGTGCCCTCTCTCTTCCTTGCACGAACCGTCCAGCCGTGCAACTCTCGGTAACGGACTTTGATCCGTTCCTCATTTATTGTAGCGCGACAAGGAGATTTTGCAAATTGCGTTCCATGAGCGTTACGTAATTGTCCCCTTGATCTGCTTGCTGCTTCGTTAAGCCTTCAAGCGGGTTCAATACAAGTGTGCTCACACCCGCTTCACCAGCCAGTGTATTCGCTAATTGATCCGATACAAGCTCCTCAAAGAATACGTACTTTAACCCCTTCTCCTTCACCAGCTTCGAGAGCTTCACCAAATCTTGCGCTCTTGGTTCAGCATCAGGCGTAATGCCCATAATTGCATGCTGCGTCAATCCATAATCCCGGCACAAGTATCCAAATGCATGATGGGATACCACTATCTCACGCTGCTTCAGCGAGCTTAGCTTCTCCGTATATAACTTATCTACGGATTCAATTTTCGACTTTAGCTGCTTATAATTTGCTTCATATTCACCCTTATGCGCACCATCGGCTTGAACGAGTGCATCCTTAACATTGCTTGCCATCGTCAATGCGGATTTTGGACTCACCCACGTGTGCGGATCTGTGCTGCCATGTTCGTGTTCATGCGCATGTTCGGAAGCATCGCCTTCTCCTTCGTGATGCTCGTGCTCGCTTCCATCTGCCTCAATGAGAGGAATGCCCTTGCTTACCTCAAGTGTCTTCACATTAGACGAGGAATCCAAGCCTTTCAAAAAATCGTCCAGCCATGTTTCGAAGCCTGCACCATTGACGAGCAACAGCTGGGCATTCGATGCGTTATGCAGGTCACGGCTTTTTGGTGTCCAATCGTGTGGCTCAATCCCAGTTGGAATGAGATTGATGGTATTTACATGTTCGCCGCCAATTTGTTCTGTCAGAAAGGCAATCGGATAAAAGCTCGTAACAACATTAAGTTTCCCTTCTACAATACCGGATTGAGAACCTTGTGTACATCCTGCCAACACCAATGCGAAGCAGCACAGGGTCAACAAGGAATGACGCAATCTTCTATATTTACTTCTCAGCTTCATATGAATAACTCCTTCTGCGCAAATTATGTAGTTACGCATGTTAATTTTCTGTAATTCGTAATGATTACTATTAAGATTATAAAAAGGCTTCTCTCCCTTGTCAATCCTAACTTTTCTGCCATTCCAATTTCCTGCCTGCATACTCATTGGAAGCAGATGTGACAAAATTGTAAGGCACTCTCTATCATGTTACTCTTTGACATCATTGATAGACGATACTAATATGATAGAGTGCCTATTCCTACCGTTAGGCTCAAAACTATATCGAAAAGAATAAATTAAGGAGTGAATGATTTGGATTGGATCGAATGGCTGAAATATGCCGTGCTTGGATTGGTGCAGGGTTTCACTGAACCAATACCGGTATCGTCAAGCGGGCATTTGGTTATTGCTGAGCGATTATTCGGATTACATATCGAAGGCCTCGGCTTTGAGGTGCTCGTCAACTTTGCCTCCTTGCTAGCTATTTTGCTCATTTATCGTAAAGATATCGTACGGCTTACCGTAAATACGTTCCGCTTCCTGTTCACACGCGCTCAGGATGCGAAAGACGACTTCATGTTCGTTATTTATTTAATTCTCGCTACGATTCCAGCAGGGATTATCGGAGTCGTGTTTAAGGATACGATTGCAGATGTGTTCAAAGGTGTTAAGATTATCGGCGCAACGCTGCTCGTGACCGCATTAGCTCTCTGGCTGATACGCAACTTGCGTGGCCGCAAGGGGGACAAGGATCTGTCCTTCGGTGAAACGTTTATCGTTGGTCTGGCGCAAGCGGTCGCACTCATTCCCGGCATTAGCCGTTCCGGCTCAACAATCGTTGCTGCGATGGCATTGGGATGGAAGCAGGAAACTGCCCTTCGCTTCTCCTTCTTCTTGTACATTCCGGTCAGCGTTGGAAGTATGATTCTCGAAGGGAAGGATATGATCAAAGACCCGACACTGGGGCAAATGATGATTCCATACCTGCTTGCCTTCGTATGCTCCTTCGTTGCATCCTACTTCGCTTTGAAATGGTTCATGGGCATTATGGCACGCGGCAATCTAAAATGGTTCTCGCTCTATTGTGTATTTGCAGGACTGTTCGTCCTATTCTTCGTGAATTAATGACGTTCAACAAATAAAGGCCGGAATCGTTTAGATCCCGGCCTTTTTCTATGGCAATTCATACCCTAATCATCCACGTATGCCTGCCACCTATTTATTTCGTTCAAACCTCTGTTACTTCACAATTGCACCATTCGGCATGCTGTCTGGGACTGTCGCAACCGTCAATTGACCGTCCTTCGAAGCAGCCAAAATCATACCTTGGGACAAGACACCCCGCAGCTTCACTGGCTTCAGATTCGCTACACAGATTACTTTGCGTCCGATAAGCTCTTCTGGCTTGTAATATTGAGCGATTCCAGATACAACCTGACGCTGTTCATAGCCCATATCCAATTCCAATCGCAACAGCTTATCTGCTTTAGGAACAGGTTCACAATGTGTGACTTGTGCAACGCGCAGCTCTACCTTCGCAAAATCATCAATTGCGATTTCTTCTTTGGCATCCTCCGGCTTCGCCGACCCTGTCTCAGCCGCAGCAGCACTGTTGTCTGCTTTAGCTTGGGCAGGTGCTTCTTCAGCTGCTGGCTCTGCCTTCTTACCTCCGTTCATTGCTTCAGCGATGATTTGCACCTCTTCAGCTACTTCCAGACGAGGGAAGATCGGGTCACCCTTCACGACCTTGGTTCCGTTCGGAATGGCTCCGAATGTGCGAACAGATTCCCAAGACGTAATCGTTCCCGCTTCAATACCAAGCTGAGCCCACACCTTCGCTGGGGCTTGTGTCAAGAACGGCTGCAGCAGAATGGAGGAAATACGCAGGCTCTCTGCCAAATGCGCCATAACAGAAGCCAATTCTGCACGCTTGGATTCATCCTTCGCAAGTGCCCAAGGCTGTGTCTCATCAATGTATTTGTTCGTACGGCTAATGAACTGCCAGATGGCAGTCAGAGCTACGGAGAATTCCATATCTTCCATAGCTGCTTCCACTTTATCCACTGTCTGCGCAGCGAAGGCTGCAATTTCACCATCGAAAGCCGTAACTTGGCCTGCATATGCAGGAATCTCGCCGTCGAAGTACTTCTCGATCATTGCAACGGTGCGGTTCAACAGGTTGCCAAGATCGTTCGCCAAATCGAAGTTAATGCGTTCTACGAAGCCTTCCGGCGTAAACGTACCATCTGATCCGAACGGCACCTCGCGCAGCAAGTAGTAACGAAGCGCGTCCAATCCGTAACGATCAATCAGCATAACAGGATCGACGACATTGCCTTTGGACTTCGACATTTTGCCGTCCTTCATCAGTAGCCAGCCGTGTCCGAACACTTTCTTCGGAAGCGGAAGATCAAGCGCCATCAGCATAATCGGCCAGTAAATCGTATGGAAACGAATGATCTCTTTCCCGACCAAATGAACATCCGCTGGCCAGTACTTCTTGTACAATTCATCATTGTCCGAGCCATATCCTAGAGCGGAAATGTAGTTGGACAGTGCATCGATCCATACATAAACAACATGCTTCGGATCGTCTTTCACCTTCACGCCCCAATCGAAAGACGTACGGGATACAGCAAGGTCTTCCAAGCCTGGCTTAATGAAGTTGTTAATCATTTCATTTTTACGGGATTCTGGCTGAATGAACTCTGGGTTCGCTTCATAGAATTCCAACAGTCGATCCGCATATTTGCTCATGCGGAAGAAGTAACTCTCTTCCTTAACCAGTTCCACAGAACGGCCGCAATCCGGGCAGTTGCCATTCTCGAGCTGACGTTCTGTGAAGAACGATTCGCACGGTGTACAATACCAGCCTTCATACGTCCCCTTGTAAATGTCTCCTTGCTGAACCAAGCGGTCGAAAATCGTCTGAACCACATTCTTATGACGGTCTTCAGTTGTGCGAATAAAGTCATCATAAGTGATATCCAGCTTGTTCCACAGTTCCTTAATCCCACTTACAATGTTGTCAACGAACTGCTGTGGAGTTACCCCTGCGTCCTTCGCCTTGCGTTCGATCTTCTGACCATGCTCGTCTGTACCCGTCAAGTAGCGAACATCAAAACCGCGCAAACGCTTATAGCGTGCCATTGCGTCCCCTGCTACAGTTGTGTACGCATGACCGATATGCAGCTTGTCGCTTGGATAGTAGATCGGCGTTGTGATGTAAAATGTGTTGCGTTGTTGACTCATTGTTCGTTCATCCTCCTCAGCATATGCCTCTTCATGCAGCAAATCCGATGTTGTCTTTCTTGCACTTCACTAGAGTTTCAATCAAAGCTTCGACAAAAGCTTCAATAAACAGAAAAAGCCCCCGCCCAATTTGGGACGAGAGCTGTATCTCACGTGGTACCACCCAATTTCCCACCTGCATACATATCGACAGGCGGCTTCATTGTGACCGGTATGTAGCCGATCAAGCATTCGTTAACGGGAATGATGCGCCAACAGCTTACGGTAGAGCCTGCTTCTCGCAGCTCAATCACTCGCTCACCATCAGTTCCTCCCGGACCATGTTCGGAAGAGTGTCCATACCGGTTCCCAGCAATACCGGCTCTCTGAAATGGCATCTCTGCTTACTTATCCGTTCCTCGGAGATATCGATTTCCAATTATGTGCATCCAACAACTACCCTCAAATATAAATCAGGAACTGTCCCTCTGTCAAGGACGCTTCGGAGGAACCTTGTCTATTCCTCCAGGGTGAAATGGATGGCACTTGGCGATTCGCTTCATCGTCAGCCATGTGCCCTTCACAGGCCCATGGACTTCCAATGCTTCCATCGCATAAGTGGAACATGTCGGATAGAAGCGGCACGTAGGCGGTTTGAGCGGTGATATCCATTTGCGGTAGGCTCGAACTGGTGCCTGTGCCACCCTTGTTCCTAGACTTCGTCGAATTTGACGCTTGTCAGCTTGGCACTCAGCGTGTTCCTCACTTAAGGAGCAGCATTGCTTGCCTTCATCCTCCGTCATATTCCGGTTCCACCTGCATCATGGTTAGGTACAGAAGATGATGAATTATCCTTATCAGTGCATGTAGAGCAATATCCAAACACTTCGAATTTATGTTGAACGACCTGAAATTGATCAGGTACATCGGTCTGCGACATCGGGCAGAAATGGATAGGATACGTCTTCTCACACTGCAAACATATCATGTGATGGTGATGATGCCCATCTGCACAAGTTACGCGGAACTTGACTCCATCCTCGAACACTACCTGCTCAAGAACGCCTAGATCGAACATGATTCGCAAATTGCGGTATACCGTGTCGAAGCTCAAGCCGGAATAGCGTTTCCCCATAAATTCGTATACATCCTTAGGTGTTAAATATCCATTCGTGTCAGCGAACAGCTTCGCTAAGGTTCGACGCTGATCCGTAATCCTCATCCCTGAATCAGCCATTTTCTCTATAATTTGTTCTGTCTTCAGCATCGAAGTCCCTCCTCTATGATGTGGAACCCGTCACTACTATAATGCGCTATTACTAGCGGTAAAGTCAAACCCGAAGTATAGAAAAAGGACTGCCCCTATTCTACAAAAATCGGAGACAGTCCTTCTCAAAAAAATGGCTCAATGTTATACAAAATGAGTGCTCTGGTTATTCCTAATGCACAAAAAGATTCCTATTGGGTTAAGACTTCGCCTTCGGAAGTGGCATGAATATGAAATTGACCGGCAAGCTGCTGCCTGCTGCAGGAGAGAATAAAATCTCAACCTTTTCTTCATAATCTCCTGTACGATAGACGACACTTGCTTCATTCGAACCTTTTAGCAATCCCTGATTCGGCGTATTTACCGCCTTACCATTTACTAATATGGCACCCGTATATGATCCTGCGCGCGAATTGAAGGCAATAAGTGTGTTAGGCGCGACCTTGTTCAAGTGGATACGATACAACACTCCATAATTGCCCGCATTTAGACGATCTTCAAACGTCATCATGTCGGATCCGGTAATGTACTTATCGCTATTGTTATCTGCGATTAACAGGCGTTCTTCCTTGGTACCAACTGTTTCGTCCACCGTGAACACCCGATCGGCATTTTCGAATGTTCCGCGGATATGCTTCCCGTCAATCGGCAGCTGAGGCAAATTCTCGAATTCTTTTAATACATCCTTCTTCGCATCCAGCGCTACGATCGTATATTCAAGCGTACTATCTCCGTAGAAATCCGAATATAACGTAAACACATCTCTCGGCTTGAATGTAGGATTACTCAATTCCGGTACTACAATTTTCGTTTCATTCGGCTTCAACTTTGTTTCCGTTGTTTTGCCATCCTCAAATGATTGGAAATAACGAACTGTCGCCTTCATCCCCGTATCTTGCGGACTGGGACTAGGCCCTGCAAAGCCTTGGTGCTGCACCGTCAAGGTAGCCGGATCATCGGATACGTTCGTGACCAAAATGTAAAACTTCATATTATAATTGGTCGAATTCAAATGGTGAGCAAAAATCCGCGCTCCGCCTGCAACGCGATCTTGATATAGGATTCCATCTTTCAATACTTCTTCTGGACTGTTCGCGCGGTACAATGCACGGCGTTCTTCGGTCACTTTTGGTTTGATTTCCTTATAACCAAGAATAGACCCAGCGTCTACTTGATATTTATCCCCTTGTGGTGTGAACAATTTGTTAAAATCATCGAACGTGTACAGCACTTCATCCGTTACGGAGATCGTTTGGCTTACTTCAGCCGTAAGGCCGTACTTGTTCTTTACTTTCAGCGTAATTGTCTTTTCGCCCGGCTCGAAGAATGCCGGTTGCTTGTTCACCCACTCGCGTTTCAATTCCGTATCTTCTTCATCCGTACTCAAATCGTCATATTTAATCGGTTCACCCATTTTATATGTCGTTTTATCCGTACGGAAGCTTGCTACTGGCGGTGTATGCGGTCTTGTAACCGTAATTGTCTGGGAATACGGATCACTCCACTCCCCATCCTCATCACGTACGCGCAGTGTAATCGTATATGTGCCTGGCTCGTCATAGATTTCTTGATTCCCGTCCCAATCTACTTCAACAATCTGCCGGCCACGTGGATGCGTGGATTGATCTGTGAATGTAACACGAGTCTCTCCTGCAATAATGTCTTTCTGATCAACTTTAAACTTCGCAATTGGCTTAGCGCTAAGCTGAATGATGATGCGCTTCGACGCTTGTTCCCACTTATATGGAATTGCCATTGCATCCATCGCGGATGTAACTGGAACCATGAATACGCTATTTGAAATATAAGAAGCGCCCTTCATTTTTGTAGAGACACCGTTTACCCGATAGTCTGCACTTCCCATTTTGTAACGAAGTTCTTTGTCACCGTTCTTGATGATCGTTTCCTTCGTCTTGTTATCAAAGTCCAGCTTGAATCCAAAGCGATCTATCAGTGAACGAATTGCGATATAGGAAACGCCCTTCTTGACCGTAATCGGCTGTGGAGATGTGTATTCAATCCCATCTTGATAGATCTTATTGCTGTCTGCAATTAGGACAACAACATTCTTGTCATATTCCCCAGGTAGAACGGATTGAACACGTGCCTGCGAAACTTGCTTGTTGTCTTGCTGATTCTCTTCCTGATTGCTGCTGTCTTCCGCTGTGTTTGAAGACTTATCCGTTTCGACTGTACCACTTACCTCAGTATTCGTCGTCCCCTCTGCAGCGAACACAGGTACTACTGTGAGCAATTGCACTGCGGCTACACAGGCAACGAAAAGCTTTTTCCAAGATTTCATAGTAAATGTCCTACTCCTCATCCATCATTTATATTTCGAAATGTTAATACAATGTGTACGATTGAACATAGTTATAGACGCATTGCTGGGTAAAAAGTTTCTATTTTTTCATTCTTTTTTTAAGGAATATTAAATGAAAGTCAATTTTTTCATTTCATTTTCTGAAATCGTTGTGATTTACATTGTCTTCATATCCAGAAAAAAAGACCTGCACCGATCGATCGGTACAGGTCTCGAGATGAGTTCTATTGCTGTTTCGCGTAAGAAGCACTGTGCCCAAATGGGTATTGCTCCGAAATCGTAACCGGCAGTTTGCCCTTCGGCTCCTGTAAGCCGAGCAGTACATTTCCCAGCGCCTTCATCGCAGCAGGGCGGTTCTCATAGCAGCACAAGTACGTAGGTACATCAGGGAATTGATTCAGATCATATGGATTACGAGTCGATGCAACAATGACGCGTGTATTGCTGCGTGCTAACAATGCATTCACCACATCAACCTGTCCTTGATGTAGCTTCGATACTGGATTGTAAGTCAGGATCACAATCTGACTATATCCTTCTGTGCTTGCCAAAATTTCTTCCACTTCAACGGAGTCTGGATCATTGTTAATCCGGAGCAGCTCCACATCGTTCATATGTGGTTGCAGTGCAGATGCCAACGTATATTCCTGTACGATAAGATCATCGACCTCTGAACGATTCCGCACTTGAGGCCAGATCACAAGCGTTTTCGCGATGCGATCAAGCGGCAGTGCACCCGCCTCATCCTTAACAAGTGTCGTACTGTCCTCGAACATACGATCAACCAATGCCTTAGATTCAGGCGTAGCGAAATAAGAAGCGAAATCCTCTGGAACTTCTGTCTCTTCGCCCATATGACGCTTATTTTTCAAGGTAATGATACGATCGATGGATTCATCGATGCGCGATTCAGCGATGCGACCGGTACGAACGGCCTCGCACAGCGCTTGAATCGATGCAACTTGCTCTTCATACGTATGGCTGACTAGCAAAATATCAGCACCGGCTTCAACTGCGCGCACCGCGCCTTCAGCCACACCAACTTCCTTCGAAATTGCATGCATCTCCAAGCAATCTGTTACGATCAAGCCATCATAGCCCATGCGGTGGCGGAGCAGCTTCGTAAGCACATTATGGGACAACGTAGCTGGGATGGAATCCGGCTCAAATGCAGGGAAAATGACATGCGCCGTCATAATGCAATCAACACCCTCTTGAATCGCACGGGCAAATGGAGCAAGCTCAACTGCAACCAAACGTTCCTCATCATGCGTTACAGCAGCAAGGCCGTGATGAGAGTCGACAGCCGTGTCGCCATGTCCTGGGAAATGCTTCGCTGTTGCAGCCACATTTGCCTCTTGCAGGCCGCGAATTTGTGCAGTTCCAAGTTCAGCTACCAGATCAGGACGTTCACTGTATGAACGAACTCCGATTACAGGATTCTCCGGATTGTTGTTCACATCCAAGCTCGGTGCGAAGTTCATGTTAATGCCAAGACGGAGCATCTCTTCTCCGCAAATACGTGCAGCCTCATAAGCATGCTCAGCACTGCGCGTGGCTCCAATTGTCATATTGCCTGGGATCAGCGTAATATCCTCCCAGTCGATCCGTGCCACCATACCGCCTTCTTGGTCAATACTAATGAAGAGCGGAATATTCGTCTGTTCACCGGAAATCTCTTGCAAATGATGAGATAACGCACTTACTTGCTCTTTGTTAACTACGTTGCGCTTGAAATAAATAATGCCTCCAACGTGGTGCTCCTTAATCAAGGAACGGATATTATCGTTTACCTCTGTCGTTGCGAATCCACACATCACCATTTGGCCAATTTTTTGCTCAAGTGTCAGTTGAAGTTTACTCATCTCACTCATCCCATCCTCTTCATATCGTGAATTCTTGATGTGATTCATTTAAGCGTTATCATTTTCCCGTCTGAACGGCATCCTCGCGATATTCCGTCGGCTTCTTGCCTGTGTACTTCTGGAATACCTTGGAGAAGTACCGTCTTTCTGAATATCCAACAAGCGCACCAATCTGTGTAATGCTCTTGTCTGTTGTGCGGAGCAATGACATCGCCAGCTCCATTCGCTGACGCGTCACGTATTCAACAAACGTTTCCCCGAAATGATTCTTAAACAACAAACTGAAATAACTGCAGCTGATTCCTAAGTAATCAGCCATTTCCTCAACGCCGATATCTGAGCCTAAATTGCGGTGAATATAGTCTTTGGCTGATATCATCAGGAGCTCGCTCGACTTCTTGTTCATCGCGTGTTCCTTCGTATGATCGACTAACTCCATAATCGCACACATTAAGTCCTTGACGCCCATCATATGCTGAAGCTTATTCCACACCGCTTCTTCTTCTTGTGGTGTAACTAGTTCCCACTCTCTCATCTCACGAATCAAGTGAATGATGACATAATGAAGGAACGTCTCCGCACGAACGATGGACTGCTCAGACATATACATCAGGCTGGATTGCAAGGCATGCATTCCGTCATCGACCTTAGAGCGATCATTCTGCTTCATCCCCGCCACGATATCTTCGACTAACTGCCACTGTGAGACAGAGGCCGCCTGTCTTGCTACTGAGCCTTCATCGACAGATACGAGCTGTTCATCATCGGTATGCAAAATAAGAGTACGCTGCAGGCGTTTGTACGTATGTGCCAAGCTCATGAGAGGGATCGGCCCATTATCCCATGCAAGGCTTACGGTCATCTTCACATGGCCTCGAACCGCCTGCTGAATTTCCTGTGCCCAGCGCGCCATATCGACCGAAGTAACCTCATGCTGGTCACGATAGCATTGAAGAAGTACGCACCACTCCCCTTCACGCATTTGCAATACGGCATATTTATTCCAATCATCCACTATAGCATCCTGCAGCACGTTGCGAACTGCGAAATTCCACAGCTTGCGCTCATTGTCACTCCAAGAGGCGCTTTGCTGCGCATAGCCATCCAAGTCAACGAGCAGCAGCGAGTAAGCCAACTTGTCAATCGGCTGCTCTTCATCGACCATGAAGGCCGCAAGTGCGCCAGTGGAGAATCCCATAAGAACATCGAACATCATCTTCTCATAAGCGAGACTAATCATGCGCCCCCAGCGCCTTTCCGACAGCTTCTTCTCCAGTTGACGGGTGCGTACAAGATCAGCAAGCTTCTTCACGGTCAATTCCAGCTCATCGTAGTTAATCGGCTTCAGTACATAATCACGAACACCATGCTGCATTGCGATGCGAGCATACTCGAATTCCTGATAGCCCGTCAGCATCATAACCTCGGCTTCACAACCAATTTTACGAATTTCCCGCAGAAAGTCCATACCGTCCATAACGGGCATACGAATATCACACAAAATGATGTCTGGCTCGTGCTGCCGCACCATTTCCAGCCCTTCCACACCATTGCGAGCTGTGCCTACTAATTCAACATTCAGCTCATCCCACGGGATGACCAGCTTCAAGTTGTTCAAAATCGGTACCTCATCATCAATGAGCAATGCCTTCACACTCATAACGTATCACCCTGTTCGTATTTCGGTATCACACACTGAATCATCGTTCCCATCTGTGAAGCGGAACAGATGAACAATCCATAACCAGGACCATATCGAATGCGCAAGCGATCTGCTACACTGCGAACTCCGAGTCCCCTACGTTCCGTATTGTACGACTCTTCTTCCTGCGGCAGAACCGATTTTTGCTCATCGGAGAGCATATATTGGAACTTTCTTAATTGTTCATTCGACATGCCCATCCCATTATCCTCTACCCGAATGAGAATGCGATCTTCATCCTCAAATGCGGTAATGCGGATCCATCCTGTGTGCTCAATTCCATCAAATCCGTGTTGGATTGAGTTCTCGACAAGCGGCTGCAGGGTCAGCTTCATCACCTTGCAGTGCATGATGTGCTCCGGCACGTCAATTTCGAAGTTGAACAGCTCCTCGAATCGGAACTTTTGAATTTCAAGATAGCTCTTCAAATATTCAAGTTCTTCGCGAAGCGTAATCTCCTCTTTATCCTGAATGCTAATGCGTAAAATATTGCCGAGGCGATAAACCATCTGGCTAACTTTTCGCCCTTCATTTTGAATAGCCAGCACATTAATCGATTCAAGTGTATTAAATAAAAAGTGCGGCTTAATTTGAGCTTCCAGCACTCTCATTTCCGCCTTATTCTTCTGCTGCTGCTCATTCTTCACTTGATCAATAAGGCCAGACACACGCTCCATGAGACTATTGAATCCGTGCGAGAGCATCCTTAACTCATCTCTGCCCTCTTCATCAACACGGGCGTTCAGATCTCCATCCTCAACCCTGCGCATAAATCGAACGATGCGCGTAATGTTGCGCGTTATTCGGTTCGTAAACAACAGGTTGAACAGCAGCGCTCCAAGGATGCAGAGGAATAAGATGGTAGACACCCATTTCAGAAATACGACCATCTCCTTCGAGAGAGAGCTCCAGTCGCGCACGGAAATCAAATACCAGCCGTAATCACTCATGGGGTGGTACGTGATCACACTTTCGCGTTCCCCGAATTTGTCCTTGTAGCTTACATATGTATTTTCGAACTTGATCGGCTTCGAAGCATAATCAGCGATCATATGGCCAGCGAGCTGCTTCGAGTTGTCGTATAGAATCTGTCCATCACGATTGACGATAAAGAACTTCGTATTCTCCATCTGATCAGCCGTATAAAACTTGTTAAAGAACGTGTCGAGATCCCAGTTCTTAATCTGGATGATCGATATTCCAATTGGCCTCATCGTCGATAGATCCTTCACAACTCGAATCTGGGTAAAGACCTGCTCGGAGCCCGTCAGTTCTGGAAATTCATTTGGCCCGACCCATAACGGAACCCCGTTCAAGTCCATGACTTTCTTAAACACAGGATGCTTTTTGAATTCATGAAAAGGCATTTCCTTGAAGTTGTCTTTGGAAAATATAGGGATAATCCCTTCTCTTTGTGCATATGGGCTGAAATTGTACAAAAAGGCATAACTAATCGCAGGATGGTTGAACAGCAGCTTGCGGAAATTTTGCTGGCGTTCGTTCATCCGGATATAGTCCGTGCCTTTTAGCGTATCATCAACTTGCTTCCCGACTGGCCGCCCCTGTTCATCCACGAAGTACAGCTTTCCATTATCGTCATATCTGACGACGCTTGAGCTTACCATATCGTGTTCGTAAGGATTAGGCGATACCAACGCCTTCTGGAAGACGTTATTCGCAATGCCTGTGTCGGATACTTTATTGATTTCATCGAATATGTAGCCGATGCTGTGGCTCATGGCCCGCATCGAGAATTGCGCTTGCTCACTATATTTCTTCTCTAGCAAATTGAATGTAATCACAAATGTAATCGTTCCAAGTAAAAGCAAAGGGATAATGATAAGCAAAATAAATCCACTAAACATCTTAAATCGTAAATTCATTGTGCACATTACCCCTTTACTCTCTCTAGTCATCTATGAATATATTAACACGTAAGAGCTTACATTTCATGCAGAAACTATGAAAAGATTAGCCCTTAACCCCGCCTGCTGTGAGACCCTCAATAATTTTCTCTTGCAGGATAGCGTAGATGACCATAACAGGTACGACACTGTATACGATACCAGCCGCCATCTGCGCGTAGTTCGTGTTATACGTATCACGGAAGCCGACCATACCGACCGGAAGTGTACGCAAGTTGTCTGTTGAGATAAAGAAGTTTGCGAGCAAGAATTCATTCCAGTTGCCGAGGAAGTTGACAATGAATACGGTCACGAGCGCTGGTACCGTCAACGGCAAGATGACTTTGAAGAAAATGCCTGGTGCCTTCAAGCCGTCAATTACAGCTGCTTCCTCAATCTCAGACGGGAGACTTCGCATAAATGCCGCCAAGATAATAATCGTAAATGGTATTGCCCCTGCCGTGTAAGGAACATATAGGGCCCAGTGCTTATCGAGCATGTTCAAGTTCTTCAAGATGCCGTAAATCGGAAGCAGCAATGCATTGCCCGGAATGAGCAAGCCTAGCAAAATAAACTGGAACACTGCTGCACTCATCTTCTTATAGCGCATACGTGTAATCGCAAAAGATGCAAGAGACGCGATGAGAATCGTAGACACGGATGCTGCAAGAGAAATGTACAAGCTATTTACGAAATAAGTGCTAATTTTGGCATTGACCCAAGCTTTCACATAGTTATCCCAAGCAAATTCTGTCGGCAAACCGAATGGATTCGCTGCAATGGCTCCGTTGTCTGTCTTTACCGATGAGAACAAGACGAACAGGAATGGGAATAGAATAACCGCCAAATACAACAGTAGGAAAATATGAGGGGTGCCCTTTTTCAGCTGTTTCATCATTAGTATTCAATCCTTTCCGTTCTACGCGCAATAAGTACTTGGTAAAGCACAGTAACGATGAGCGTGAACACGAAGATAAGGACTGCGATGCTGTTCCCATAGCCATATTTGAAGCTTGTAATCGAATGCTTGATCATATAAGTTGCCATAACATCGGTTGCCCCTGCCGGGCCGCCCTTGGTCATAACGATGACGATATCTGCCGCCTTCATTGCACCTGCGATCGATAGCATAATAACCACGGAGATGATCGGCATAATAAGCGGAATCGTAATGCGCATCGCACGTTGAACGCCAGTTGCGCCATCAATCATCGCTGCTTCGTCAAGATCTTTCGGAATCGCTAGAATTGCAGCCAACACCATAACAATGTAGAAACCGGTCCACTGCCAAGCGTTCGTAATCAAGATCGAAATCATTGCCGTTTTCTTGTCTGCCAGCCACATAAGCGGATCGATACCGAACAAACCTAACAGCTTGTTAAGAAGCCCTGTGTCCGGATCGTAAATGAAGCCCCACAAAATACCGATGACGGCCGTGGACATAACAGACGGCATGAATACTGCTGTCTTGTACAATCCTTTCAAACGCTTGACATTGGAGATGAGCAGTGAGAAGAAAATGATTAACGGGACTTGGACTAACAAAGAGAACAAAATAAAGTATCCATTGTTCTTCACCGATTCCCAAAAGTCTGGCTTACTCATCACATTGAGATAGTTGTCAAAGCCAATAAATGTAACGTCCTTCGATATTCCGTTCCAACTCGTAAAGCTGTAGTAAATCGCATTGATTACCGGGTATATAAAGAATGCGATGAACAAAACGAGCGTAGGAAGCAAAAATAACACATATGTTAAGGGGTTTCTTAATGCTTTATTCATATGATTTCCCTCCGTCCGTCCCACATCGTAATCATACTGGTTGACTGCTGCTCAGGATGATAAATGAGCACCACCCCCCGATACGGACAGGTGGTGCTCCTTGTGGTCAAGCTTGCTTTTTATTTATCTTATTTCGATGCTGCGTTCGCTTCTTCTTGTACTTTTTGTACGGCATCCAGAGCCGCTTGTGGTTCAGCTTCGCCGCTAATCATTTTTTGGAGCTGTTGACCGAGTGCCGTATTCACATCCGCTTGTACGAGAGCGTCAAATGCAGGCCATGTGAATTTCACGTCTTTCATTTGAGCCATAATCGCTTGCAGCAAGTCGTTTCCTTGGGAAGCTTCATCCAGCTTCGCTTGGTCAACCTTCATTGCAGGGATAACGCCATCTTCCTTCAAGCCGCGTACTTGCATGTCTTCGTTATACAAGTTCTTGATGAACGCTTTTACCGCTTCCATCTTGCGTGGATCTTCAGCAATCTTGGAAGAGAATGCATAACCGTTGTTCGAGTCGAACATTACGCTGTAGCCTTCGCCTTCTTTAGCTGGAGGCATCATGAAGAAACCAGCTTTGTTATGCAATTTACCGGATTGTGTTGCATCAGCGAATACGGAAGATGCCCAAGATCCATCGAACATCATAACTGCTTCACCATTTACCAACTGTGTACGTTGTGTTGCATAGTCAAGACCAAGCTCGCCTTTTTTGAAGTAGCCTTTCTTGATCCAATCTTGGTGTTTCGCAAATGCTTCTACCATTTTTGGATCGTTCCACTTCGTTGTTCCTTTCGCAAATCCGGAAGTAATGTCCGCACCGCCGAAGTAGGACCACAACGTGTTTGTTGTCATCAATGGCACCCAAGCATCCTTGGAACCAATTGCGAATGGAATTTTGCCGTCAGCCTTTACTTTTTCAGCGATTGCTTCAAGCTCAGCCAATGTTTTTGGAATTTGAATTCCTTTTTCAGCGAAATAGTCTTTGTTATAGAAGTAACCTTCAATTGAAGCACCGATTGGCAAACCGTAGATCTTGTCTTCTACTGTCCATTGTGCAAGGGATTGGAACTTGTCCTTCAATCCAAGCTCATCCAGAATCGGAGCTACATCAAGTATAAGTCCATTCTCCGCGTACAATTTCACGTCTGGGTTACCGAAGGCATCAAAGATATCTGGAGGAGATCCGCTTCCCATTTCTGCACGAAGCTTCTCTTTACGGTTAACCTCAGAGTCAACACCGTCAAGCTTAATTGTTAGACCTGGAACTTCGGATTCTGTCTTCTTCACAACATCTTGCAAGATAGCGAAGCGATTTTTCTTCGAATCGCCTAGCTGCGTATGACGAAGTGTAAGCTCAAATGGTTCAACCTTTTTATCTTCACCAGCTGTTTGGTTCGCTGGCTTCTCAGAACCACTCTCTGTCTTCGATCCGCATCCTGTAAGCGCTGTCGTTGCGATGAACAGAAGCGTCAGAATCATTACCAATCCTTTTTTCATGTAAGGACCCTCCCGTATGTTTTTGTCTGCCAGTATCTTCTTGTTGTTTGGTACGCTTTTATTATAATTCGACAATGTCCTTCCTGTAAGGACGACATTTTAACTATTGGGGGATAAAATCCTCTAACAAATGAGGGATAAAATAAAACAGCGGTCAAAACCTCGATTTGAGGATTTGACCGCTAATTTGTGAAACAACTATAAGATTTGCTTGTCTAGTATTTCCCAATTCAGCTTACGCATTACAATTTTATAGAGCAGGTGATTGAATATAAGCTATTGCATTTGCATCCTCTAATTTAATTCCCTCTTGTGAAATTGTACAGCCTATCATACAGCGCACGTATGCTAGGATTCGTACTGTTTGCTGCATCGCGCAGAACCGGCCCGCTTCCTTTATAATACGCAGTAAAGCCTTTCCCCGCGAATCCATATTGATAGCCTGCGTTCATATAATCATTGAATCGGTTGCGGAACATATTATCCGTTAACATACGGTTGTCGAACTCGACCTCAACGCCCATACCATATCGTTTGGCAGTTTGAATACCATCTACAAGACGATCGATTGACAAATCTTCAAAAAAGTAGTTCGGTTGGTACGTCGCTGCATCGAAGCCTGCGTCCTTCCATATAAAACTCTTATAGGTCAAGGAATGCGGGATCCAGAACGATTTCAACCCTCTTGCATGAACATCCGAGTTCATCATCCGCAGGAAGTCTGGGGCTGACTTGGACCAGCTAATCTCTTCATCCACCCAGTACATGCCAACCAGTTCAAGGTTGGAGTAGTTGTTGGCATTCCAGCGGTTTTGTACCTCTTGCAGCCACCATCTGACTGCCTTCTGGCGTGTCGCCAAGGCTTTCTCTATGCCCACGCTGGCTTCACTAAAATTCTCGGTAATGCCGTCTCCGTCAATATCACCGAAATTCGTCGTTGTTTCTCCCGGATTTGGGAGCATTATGACAACCTTCGTTTTGTGGTTCGGCTGCCCTAGTTGGATTCCTACTTCCTTCGTTGCCTCATTCAACTGCTTTAAGTCACCTTGAGCGCCAAATGTTTTATCCAGATACCATTGCCAATCCGTCAGGAGTGAATTATTTCCGAAATCACGACCCGCCGGAGATTGGAGACCCAGCATCAACACACCATCAAAGAACCAATCCTGAACTTGACCTGCTTGATTCACGTAACCAATTTCCGGAATCAGGCTGTCTTTTGTCCACGCAGGAACGTCAGGATAATACCCATTATAGACAAGCGATAAATTACGAATTCCAGCAGTATCGACGCCTGGATACTGGAATTCGAACGGCTTCATATTCACGACAACTGCTCCATCAGCCTTGCCGTCTGTTCCCATAATTTCAATCTCATCTATAAATGTCCATGCCCGTGGATGCATCGAGAACACAACCTTCACGTAGCGTGCATAGGCCATCGTAGCACCTTGCCCTCCGCCTGCAACCCCATCTTTGCTGCCATTCCATACATAGGTTTGATCAATCGGAGGGCCATTCGTCCAGCCTCGTTCCGTTGCTTTGTGCCCGACAATTCCCCAATTAATACTATCATCTGACACATATATAGATACGCTCAACGGGAACAATATCGCAGAACCCGGCCAATCTTGAAGGAAGTGCGCCTTAACACTTGCTATCGATTTCCGTTGGCCCAAGTCAAACGTGACTTCCCGCGCCTTCTTCTTAATGTGCCCTACCCACGCTGGATCCGTCACATTCGCAGCGCCCTTAACGCCATTAGTCAGCTTGTTGCCTGGATCCGGATAATTCGATTCCGGCGCTTCCGACCAAGTGTAGGTTGAGCTCGGTGCAAGATTGCTGAGCTGTGGTGCCGCTTGAGCATTCGGCATGTTCGGAATGATTGACAATACCAGCATCATGCTAAGCACAAGTGCTGTCATCTTTTTCTTCATAATCAATATCCCTCCTTTATACGTTCATTTTCGAAGAATACGGCCCGGATCATCTAATGATTAAGCTGCAATCATACCTCCTCTATTCATAAATTCATCCAAGAAAGCTGATCCCTCATGATGCCTGATGCCTTTTCTATGTTGAACCAGTAGCTAACAGCATCTCTTCACCTACTAGTCATGAGGACAATAGAATGCATTTCAACAGCATATATGTTTGGCGATAAAATATTTTATATGATAGCGCTTCCATTATAGATTAGGGGGATTTCCTTTTTTTTCATCCTTACAGCGCATTATAGTTTTTTCCTTCCATTTTAGAAATAGTTCTTTTCGATCATTTTACACACAATACTATTGAATGCACGTTCTAAGTGAACACTCTTTCCTCTATTGCAACAAAAAAAGAGATGACCTCTTCCCTGCTAGGCAAGTCATCTCTCTTCCTATATAAATAGATATGAAATACACTATACGCTCGTCTGCCTGCGGCCCTTCTCAATAAGCGCATAAGCACGCTCCACCTCTTCTGCAGTCGGGGAAGGAATCCCTTCAAGCGGATACTTCTCACCTAGCTGTTCCCACTTGTATACGCCCATTTGATGGTACGGCAGGATTTCGAATTTCTCAACACCTTGCAGTGTACCGATAAAACGACCCAGTTCAAGCAAATCCTCTTCATCGTCGTTAATCGTCGGTACGAATACGTGGCGAATCCACATTTTCTTGCCATGCTCAGATAACCAACGCGCCGTATCCAGCGTACGTGCATTCGGCACACCTGTAAGTGCAATATGTTTCTCATTGTTAATATGCTTAATATCCAGCAGTACTAGATCCGTAACATTCATCAATTCTTCGAGCTTCGCTACTTCGTTGAAACCGTTCGAATCCAGGGTTGTATGCAGATCCCAGCGCTGCTTCACTTCACGGAATAGCTCTCTAACGAATGCAGCTTGCAGCGTTGGCTCCCCGCCCGATACGGTCAAACCGCCGCCAGAGCTGCGGTAATAAGGCAAGTAAGGTTCAATTTCAGCAAGTACTTCCTCAAGTGTCATTTCTTTGCCGTCACCTAAGCTCCATGTATCACGGTTATGGCAATATTGGCATTTGAGCGCGCACCCCTGCATGAATAAAATAAATCGTATGCCAGGTCCATCAACGGTACCGAATGTTTCTAACGAGTGAATACGTCCGATCATCTCTATCACTTTCCTCTCCAGCCCATTACAACCTGCTTACATGACAAGAGGGGCGCTCCCTCCCTGCCATTGACCGAAAGGTACTAGGCATGTGGTGTAGTTGCGCCCCTTTACTTATCAAATATCGAGTATATCCTTTACATTGCTCAACTTACTTCGATTTCAACCGTTCAGAAGGTTCTTACATCGAACCATGGAATGTGCGGTTGATTACATCCAATTGCTGCTCGCGAGTCAGTTTGATGAAGTTAACTGCATAACCCGATACGCGAATTGTCAATTGCGGGTAGTTCTCTGGATGTTCCATCGCGTCCATCAGCTGTTCACGGTCGAACACGTTAACGTTCAGATGGTGCGCATTGCTGCCGAAGTATCCATCCATCATCGATACGAGGTTGGATTTGCGAACATCAAGTTCTTTACCAAGCGCCTTAGGCACGATGGAGAATGTGTTCGAGATTCCATCCAAGCTGTGCTCATATGGAAGCTTCGCTACCGAACTAAGCGATGCGAGCGCACCCTTCTTATCGCGGCCATGCATTGGGTTCGCACCTGGAGCGAACGGTTCGCCAGCTTTACGTCCGTCAGGAGTTGTACCTGTCTTCTTACCGTACACAACGTTCGACGTAATCGTCAGTACCGATTGTGTTGGCAATGCATTGCGATAAGCTTTGTGCTTGCGAATCATGTTCATGAACGATTCAACAAGTTCAACAGCGATGCTGTCTACGCGATCATCGTTGTTACCGTAGCAAGGATATTCACCTTCGATTTGGAAGTCAACGGCAATGCCTTCTTCGTTGCGAATCGGTGTTACCTTAGCATATTTGATTGCACTCAGGGAGTCAGCTGCTACCGACAAGCCGGCAATACCGCAAGCCATTGTGCGCAAGATTTCTTTATCATGCAGCGCCATCTCAATGCGCTCATAGCAATATTTATCATGCATGAAGTGAATCACGTTCAGTGTGTTCATGTACAACTTCGCGAGCCATTCCATCATCTGCTTGAAGCGTTTCACGACTTCGTCGTAGTCCAATACGTCGCTTGTGATTGGAGGAAGCTCAGGTCCTACTTGCAAGCCAAGCTTCTCGTCTTTACCGCCGTTGATTGCGTACAGCAAGCATTTCGCCAAGTTGGCGCGAGCGCCGAAGAACTGCATTTGCTTACCGATACGCATTGCGGATACGCAACATGCGATACCGTAGTCGTCACCATAGATTGGGCGCATCAGGTCGTCATTTTCATATTGAATGGAGCTTGTTTCAATCGATACTTTCGCACAATACTTCTTGAACGCTTCAGGAAGCTTCGTCGACCAGAGTACAGTTAAGTTAGGCTCTGGAGCAGGTCCCAAGTTGTACAAGGAATGCAAGAAACGGAAGCTGTTCTTCGTTACACGTGTTGTACCGTCAGAAGCCATACCACCGATCGATTCTGTTACCCAAGTTGGGTCACCGCTGAACAGGTCGTTGTAAGCAGGTGTGCGCAAGAATTTAACGATACGCAATTTCATAATGAAATGGTCAACCAATTCTTGAGCTTCTTGCTCTGTCAAAGTACCTTCTTGAATATCGCGTTCCACATACACATCGAGGAACGAGGATACACGACCAAGGGACATTGCTGCACCGTTCTGTTCTTTGATGGCTGCCAAGTAACCGAAGTATACCCATTGGAACGCCTCTTGTGCGTTGACAGCTGGTTTCGAAATGTCCATACCGTGCATTGCAGCCATTTCTTTCAATTCAGCGAGTGCGCGAATTTGTTCTGAAATTTCTTCACGGTCACGGATAGTAACTTCATCCATTGCATCCAGCTCAAGATTATTCAGATCGTTTTTCTTTTGTTTAATCAAGAAGTCTATACCGTACAGCGCTACACGGCGGTAGTCACCGATGATGCGGCCGCGGCCGTAAGCATCTGGCAAGCCTGTGATAATACCAGCTTTACGCGCCATGCGCATGTCGGATGTATAAGCATCGAATACGCCTTGGTTGTGTGTTTTGCGAATGTCTGTGAAAATTTTGATAACATCTTCCGGCATTTCGAAGCCGTATGCTTTACAAGCATCGATCATCATCTTAATACCGCCAAATGGTTGAATCGAGCGGCGGAACGGAGCATCCGTTTGTACACCTACTACTTTTTCTTTTTCTTTATCTAAGTATCCCGGTTTGTGCGATACGATCGTTGAAGGCGTGTTAACATCAACATCCCATACACCACCGCGTTCACGTTCTTCTTTGGAGAGCTGGCTCACGATATCCCACAGATCCTTCGTATTTTGCGTTGGACCTGCCAAGAATGCTTCATCGCCCAAGTAAGGCTTGATGTGTCCGTCCAAGAAGTTCGGGACATCCACGTGTGTTTGCCATTTGCCTGCTTTGAATCCACGCCAAGGATTCATTTCATTTGTTTCTGTCATGTTCTTTTCCATCACCGACATCGTAATCCCTCCATACATGTTTGTTTTTCTGTATGTGTTGTAATCGAATTGAAAGCACACACCCAGCAAGATGTTCTCGTTCCCATTTCACATTGCTTGTGATGATTTTCACGAAAAAGGCTGCAAGGCGGTTATCTTATCTTTCGCATTCGTTCGATAGCTGCCTTTTCGTAATGCCGAGTGAGGCTATGCAGCAAGTTTTTTAGAGGCGAATTCTGAACCTTTTTCGTTCCTCCCTTGCTACGCCTTCATTGTACCTCTTTTCACACTTTCAATTATGTGATATTTATCACAATATAAGCTAGACAAATGATTTTTTTCACATAATATAATTCAAAATGTTGTAATCTCCACTGCTGCCCTGCTTTTTGCAGGTGGTTAGCACTTAATTAGCACTCGTTTACCGCATTATAAGCAATGGTTCAGAAGTTGATTATACAACAAAGACAGCGGGGAAGATCTTCCCCGCTGCCCACTGCCCTGCTATCGTATCATTCTAACTTATTCAAATCGTCCATAGAATGCGTTCCGATATACATCAGCCAACTCTGTTACGAGTGGAAGCTTCGGATTCGCTGTTGTACATTGGTCTTCAAAGGCGCGGTCTGCCAAGTAATCAACATTGGATTCGAAGTCCTTGGCATCGAAGCCAATTGCTTGGAACGATTCTGGAATACCCAGTTCGCGGTTCAATTCCCGAATTGCGTTGATAAGGCTGTTCACGCCCTCTTCCGTGGTGCGGCATGGAAGACCGAGGATGCGTGCAATTTCCGCGTAGCGCTCATCTGCTACGAAGTGGTCATATTTCGGGAACGAAGCGTACTTCGTTGGTTTCTTCGCATTGTAGCGAATGACATGCGGCATGAGAATCGCATTCGTGCGACCATGTGCAGTATGGTATTGCGCTCCCCATTTATGCGCCAAGCTGTGGTTGATGCCTAGGAACGCATTCGCGAATGCCATACCAGCAAGTGTCGATGCGTTGTGCATTTTCTCGCGCGCTTTCGGACATGCTTCATGATGGGATTTCACCAAGTTCTCGAACACGAGCTGAATGGCCTTTATTGCCAGACCATCAGTATAGTCGCTTGCCATTACCGATACATACGCTTCAATCGCGTGCGTCAAAACGTCCATTCCCGTATCAGCAACTGCCGTCTTCGGCAAGCTGTACACGAACTCTGGGTCAATAATCGCTACGTCCGGCGTCAGCTCATAATCAGCTAGCGGATATTTCGTATTGCCTTTTTCCTTATCCGTAATAACCGCGAACGAGGTTACTTCCGAACCAGTACCCGAAGTCGTTGGAATTGCGACGAACTTCGCCTTCTGGCCAAGACGTGGATACTTGAATGTACGCTTGCGGATGTCTAAGAACTTCTGCTTCAGGTTATCGAATTCAGCATCTGGATGTTCGTAGAATAGCCACATGCCCTTCGCTGCATCCATCGGCGAGCCGCCGCCCAAGGCGATAATGCAGTCTGGCTCGAAGCTGAGCATCATTTCTGTACCACGTTCCACTGTTTTCGTCGAAGGATCTGGCTCGACATCCGAGAACACTTCAATGACGACTGGGTTGCGGCGTTGACGCAAATAGTATTCCAGCTTCTCCACGTAGCCCAGCTTCACCATCATTGGGTCGGTAACAATCATGACACGGCTAATATCCGGCATCTTCGCCAAGTACTGTGTTGCACCCTTCTCGAAGTAAATCTTATTTGGCACCTTGAACCATTGCATATTCACTGTACGCTTCGCCACCCGTTTAATATTCAGCAAATTGACCGCTGTTACGTTCGAAGAAGTTGAGTTGCGGCCATACGATCCGCAGCCAAGTGTCAACGAAGGAATATTGGTGTTGTACAAGTCTCCAATCGCGCCATGAGTAGAAGGAGAGTTGACCAGAATGCGGCCTGTTTGCAGACGGTCGGCGAACTTACGAATTACCTCGTCATCATTCGAGTGGATGACCGAAGAGTGACCCATACCGCCAAATGCCACAATTTCAGCCGCGCGGTCAACGCCTTCTTCTGCGGTCTTCACCTTGTAGCAAGCAAGCACGGGGCTCAGCTTCTCTGCAGACAGTGGGAACTTCGGCCCCACACCATCCAGCTCAGCTACAAGTATTTTCGTTGTATCTGGTACTTGAAGTCCGGCCATCTCAGCAATTTTCTTTGCAGATTGGCCCACGATGTTCGGATTCACCGCACAGGTGTCTGTCTTCATTGCCATCGCTTGGAGCTTGCCGGTCTCTTCCTTATTCAAGAAGTAGCAGCCCTGTGTGGTCATCATTTTCTTCGTTTGTGCGTAAATCGGCTCTTCAATGATGACGGCTTGCTCGGATGCGCAGATCATGCCATTATCGAACGTCTTGGACAGAATCAAATCCGTTACCGCTTGATTCAGATCTGCCGTCTTCTCGATGAAGCACGGCACGTTACCTGGGCCAACGCCTAAGGCAGGCTTGCCGCAGCTATAAGCGGAGCGAACCATACCAGCACCGCCTGTCGCCAGGATTAGCGCCACATCAGGGTGGTTCATCAAGCCGTTAGTCGCATCCATCGACGGATACTCAATCCATTGGATACAATGCTCAGGAGCACCATATTTCACTGCTGCCTCATGCAGGATGCGAGCTGCTTCCGCACTGCATTTCTGAGCGGATGGATGGAAGCCGAAAATAATCGGGTTGCGTGTCTTTATCGCGATGAGCGCCTTGAACATGGTTGTTGAAGTTGGGTTCGTTACCGGCGTAATCCCCATGACAATTCCAACCGGTTCCGCAATCTTCATATAAGCACCCTGCGGATTGTCCTCGATGACACCTACCGTTTTGTCATACTTGATATAGTTGTGGATATATTCAGTTGCGAAAATGTTTTTCGTAATTTTATCTTCATACACACCGCGGCCCGTTTCTTCAACAGCCATCTTGGCAAGCATCATATGCTTATCCAAGCCAGCGAGTGCCATTTGCTGTACGATCTTGTCTATCTGCTCTTGGTTCATGTCCATAAATGCTTCCTGCGCCTTATTCGCGCGGTCAATCAGTTGCTGAATGTGCTTCGTAACATCGACTTGCTCCGTTTTTTTCTCTACAGTTGGTTTCGTTTCTTGTTTTGTCGCCATTCTCTCCGCCTCCATTCATGGATACCTTGCAATGAACCTAAGAAAGGGTTTCTCTATACGGTGTGTCTGCTGTTCTGTTACGATCCTTTTCTGAGGTTCGTGTTGGTTACAATTGTTTGTGAATCATTTCACACTTTCATTGTATCCATCTTTCGCGTGTTAGTATGTGATTAATTTCACAACTCTGATTGATTTTGCTTATTTTTTTATTTCTCCCCGATTTTATTTGATTGGCGTGATATTAATCACTCGATTTAACCAAACTGTAAATAATTTTAATCGTAAATAAATTGACAACTGCGTGCGGAACATCCATGATAGTAATACGTATTCATATAGTGAAACTTGTCACATGGAATTCTTTGGGTCAAAATTACTAAAATTTGAAATATGTAAATTGGAGGGGAACAGAGTGACTAACATCACCGACAAATTTGGAGAGCCCTGCAATACCTCTTGTTTCTCAGAACAGAATGTAGAACGATTAATCAATATCGGTAAAGAACGTACCTATCCTGACAGCTCTCATCTCTTCTGGGAAGGAGATCTATCTGATAAGCTGTTCCTCCTGAAGAGCGGACGTGTAAAAATCACAAAGTCTACAGATGAAGGCAAAGAGCTAATTCTGTACATGTATCAAGCTGGGGATTTAGTCGGCCAAGTTGATCCATTCCATAGTACAAAGCACACATTCACAGCGGAAGTCCTTGAAGAAGCTGAGGTATTGCTTATTGAGCAGAAGGATATTGAGATTCTCATATGCCAGCACTGCGACTTCTCGATCGATTTCATGAAGTGGATGGGGATCCATCACCGCCTGACTCAGACCAAGTTCCGCGATCTAATGATGTATGGTAAACCAGGCGCGCTATGCTCCACTCTCATCAGATTGTCCAATACTTACGGTGAAGAATTAGAAGACGGCGGTCTCCTGATCAACAAAAAAATTACACATACCGATCTATCGAATATGATCGGCGCTACTCGTGAGAGCGTCAATCGTATGTTAAGCGATCTTCGCAAACGCGATGTTATTGAATATGAGAATGGTATGATTGTCATTCGCGAATTAGAACACCTGCGGGAAGTATGTCATTGTGAAATGTGCCCGAATGAAATTTGCCGCATCTAATACAAAACGCCCTCATGCAAGCTCATGGCATGAGGGCCTTACTTCTGTTTACCTCTACAGATAGGGTACTGCTAACGGTTTCCCGATATGAATAAGGAACATGTCCATTCCATTCTACTCCCTACCCATTGTACTTTCCTCACTGATCTTCTAATGCACTTAATTGGCTGTTAGACGGAACACATGTGCAATTGGTGCCTTATCCCCTACTTCATGTGCGGGCAGCTTTACATGCAATCCTGCTTCGTCAGAGTGGAATTGAAGCTTCTCATCCGCCCCTACCAAATGAATAGCCGTTACCTTGTCTGTATACGGAAGAATGATGTTATCGTTAACATTAGTATCTTCAGAAGGATATAAATACGTACAATATACCGTATCGTCCTTACGTGTAAAGGCGCAGCGCTGTGTAAAGTAAGGAGCGCAGATGCGCGTTCCATAGACAGCTTCCCCATAGGTGCCCATCCACGCGCCAAGTTCCTTGATGCGAGCAATCGCCCCTTCAGGAATCCGGCCATCCGGCTGTGGCCCAACATTTAGAGCCAGATTTCCTCCCTTGGCGACTACCTCCATCAGAATATGAACAAGCTGCCGGGTTGTCTTGTACTTGTCCTCAAAACGGAAGGAGAAGGATGTTCCCATTGTAATGCAGCTTTCCCATGGTACATTCATCGCATCACTTGGAATCGTCTGTTCCGGCGTAATAATGTTCTCATATGGCCCTCCAACCGTACGGTCGGCAGATAGCAGCCATGGCTGCTTCTCTCTAGCTTTCTCCACGACTTCTCCGAGACGGATATCCTGAGATACACGGCTCTCCTTGCATACCCAGCCAGCATCCAACCACAATACATCGATACGTCCGTAGTCTGTTAACAGCTCCATGATCTGTTCATGAGTAAACTGAACGAACTGCTCCCACAATTCAGGATACTCCTGCGGATTATAGGACGGGCCCCGCCACGTTGGGTTGCTTCGCTCCATCCCTGGTGCCCAATAGGTAGGTGTATGCCAGTCTGCCTTAGAGAAATAGGCTGCAATCGCCAATCCTCTGTCACGGAAAGCATCAAAAAGATGCCTGCATACATCTGCGTACTTATGGGTATGGAATGGCGTCTGTGCACCTGTTATCCGATAGTCCGTTGTTTTGGTGTCCCACATGCAAAAACCATCATGATGCTTCGTGGTAAAAATCAAATACTTGAAGCCGCCTTCAACAGCAAGATCCGCCCATAATTCCGGCTGGAAGCGCAGCGGATTAAATGTCTTATTTAGATCGAAGTATTGCTGCTTCAGCTCTTCGGCATCATAATCCCAATCCACACTATCTCGCGACCACTCTTCATCGACATCACTAAGCGCCCACGACTCTACGATACCGAGCTGGGAATAGGTTCCCCAATGCATCATTAAGCCCAGCTTCTGATCCTTGAACCATTCCAGCTGTTCGAGCAATTCAGGGCGATCTGGCTTCACCCATTCGTCTTCCCCACTGAAGTTATGTACCCCTTGCTGAACGATCTGCTCATCCTCACGTTGTTCTGCCTGTTGCTGAATGGTTTCACTCATCTCGCTTATCCTCCTCTGTCTGTTCATTGATGAAATAGAACCATTGTACTAACAAAAATATCTATTTCTAGTTAACCAGAAACCGCTCTCAATCTGCAATACAAAAACAAGGACACAAGAAAATTACGGGGAAAATGAATAAACGAGCGGAAAATTCTATAAATGGTGTCTTTGTCAAGGATCGTGCACATCATGCATCTCAACGCAAAAAAGCCCCCAACATGTGACGCGCGTCCCGCGCTCACATTGAGGACTGTATGGATATGCATCCTTTATGGAGTGATGATAAATTCAATCTGGTCATCTGGCTGCAGAACAAGCTTCCGTCCCTCGACCACCGTCATCTTCTTCCCATTTACCTTTAATGCAAAGTCTATCGTTTTTTCCATTTTTCGCTGACCAATGTGCAGCACTTGCTTGCCGTCATCTGACAAGGAGATTTGTGCAAACTCATCAATTAGATCGTTAACATTCATATTCTCTTTCCAGCTGACCACATAGGTATTGGTCATTTCTGGGATCGTAGTGCCTCCGTCGATACTCAATGTCAGTCCTGCAGTAGGCAGGGAATTCGTCTTGACATCCATTCGCTTCACAAACACAACAACCGTATCACCGGGGCCAACGATCTTCTCCATCGCTGCAGGTTGCCTAAGCTCTTCATCATTGACCACGATGCCCCATCCCATCTTCGTATCCAGGGCAACATCTCCGACGGACATGATCGCACCATCCTCTTCAGAGATCTTCACAATTCCTGTCTGCTTCAAGGAATCGGTAACGGTCATGCCTGACTTCCAATCAATTTCAATGCGTTCTGACAAGTTTGGTATATAGGAACCGCCCTCGATTGTAACAGTCACCTTCGAAGCCGGACTAGCTTGCTCTTCTGCCTGCTGCTCCTGCTCAGTTGTCTTGGAGCAAGCAGTGATTATGCATATCAACAACATCAGTACAACAAGAACTTTGGAGTGTTCGGCGTAGTTGCGAATGCGTAGCCATCGTCTTTTCATTACGTCAACTCACTTTCTTGCCTTCTCTACCTATAAACATACAGGTTTCTTAGTCTATTATGCAATAAGATGAGCAAGAAATCGTATCAATCCCGTAACAAAATCCGTCGGATTTACAACTCGTTCGACATAAATACGAGAGTTAGCCCTTATTTATACAACTACTTCCTCTAATATTTTCCTCATATAGGTTTTTCGTGCAGCGAAGAAGAAGAGCGCCTGCATCACAACGAACATGCTCACGACTGTCAATGCATACCCCATCATGTTCGAATTAACCAGGTTGCTCAGTGTCTTCAAGGCGAACAATGTATGAACGCTCCCTACCATGCATGGTGCGAAGAAGATAAGTCCTACTTGGAACGTAACAACACGACGGATCTCCGCAATCGACAAACCAATTCGCGTTAACCCCTTGAAGTATGCCTGATCATCCTGAAGTTCGGTGAACAATTTGAAGTAGATGACACTTCCGCTCGCGATAAAAAATAACAAACTAATAAACAATCCGATGAACATCCCTAGAGAGGACACTTGGTTCGTGCTGCTCCAATCATACACCCTGCTTGAGATTCTGATACTGTCATCTTCCTCTTCGTTAAACGACACGTGCTCCCGGATCTTTTTGTCTAAGGCCAAGGAATACTCCCAATCCGACCAATTGAATGCATGTCCATATCGAGCTCGGTCAGCCGGCGCCTTATCGAAAAAAGGGGCAAACAACTTATCGCTAACGACTAACACATTGTAAACGCCGATACCTGAATTGATTACATTTCTTGTGGTCTTTTCCCGAATATGCCCGGATACCTTTGTAGACGTATCACGAATATGCCCCGATACCTTTGTAGACGTATCACGAATCATGATCGTTACAGGCCCAGGATATCCCAAATATAGTTTCGAATCACTTGGTTCATCCACATTCAAGGGCTCACGAAGAACAAGAACCATCTCATTGTTCATAAGGGATAGGGGTTGTCCCCCCTCCATCGCAATGATCCGATTATAATCAGACACACTAACCATTGCTCCATAATTCTCTGACAATTCAGCTTGCATGTAATACACTTCAACATATCTGAAGGCAGCATCTTGTTCTATCTCGTTCTTTGTGCTGTCCCCCCAAGCCTTTATCATATCCGGTTTGATCGGCTGCTGTCTGTCCTTCGTCCAGGTGATGACGTAGCTTTGCGGCATATCATTCAACTGCTGCCGCTTCATCGTCTGATCGAACGCATAAAAGCTTGCGGTTGCTGTCAACACTACTGCGCACAAGATGGATACATTGAACAGCACACGTGCATTGTCCTTCAGCTTGAATGCTGCTTGCGAGATATTCAGCAGATTGGTTCTTCGATAATAGACGCGCTTATTTCGCTGCAGTATGCGGATAATGGCTACACTGAACTGCGTATAAAAGAAATAGGTGCCCAGCACCGTGAATCCTAATATCGGCAACGCGGTTAGGCCGAACAACTGTATAGTTGTAACATAAGCCAGACTATATCCGAGGGCTAGCGAAAATACAGAGAGAATGACGAGCACCCATGAGAATTTAGGCGGTGATTTCGGCTCTTTATGCGCCCGTATGAGCTCAACAATTTGGCTGCGCCCTACTTTTCTCAATGAATATACGGTAATACACGTAAACAAAATCAAGTACCCTGCCGATGTTAATAGGATTGCTTTCGGAACAATATAAAAAGTAATCGGGGTATCGACAGCCAGTATGTGGGATAAAGCCATCAAAAACAGCTTCGTCATAAAGGCGCCGATTCCCATTCCTACTGCAATGGCTAGGATGGAAATAATCATGTTCTCATAAAATACGAGTCTTCGTAACTGCAGCTTGGTCATTCCGAACAGAGTAAGTAAGCCGAATTCCTGTTGTCTGGATTTCAAAAATGCAGAACTCGAATATAACGTAAAGAAAAAAGAGAAGATGATGATCAAATACTCGCACATCATCATCACTTCTCGAACTCGATGTCCACCAGGCACTTGTCCATTAACTACGTCAGGATGGTAAATAAATGCCGCATACATAAAGAAAATCATTACCGCGAAAACACTGCTCAAAAAATAAGCGCTGTATCGATGCCAATTCCCCTTGATATTACTTGTAGCGAGCTGTCGGAATGTCATCGAAGTTCCCCCCTAACAAGCTTAGCGAATCTAAGATGTGTTGGAAGAAAATCTGTCGATTGGCACCACGTCGCAGTTCGGAGAACAATCTGCCGTCCTTAATGAATAAGATTCGTTTGCAATAACTCGCCGCAAAAGCATCATGCGTGACCATCAATATAGTACGATTCGATCGCTCATTCAAATCTTCGAGCGCAGTCATAACATCCTTCGCAGCCTTGGAATCCAAGTTGCCTGTCAGCTCATCCGCGAGAAGCAGAGATGGCTGATGAATGACTGCGCGTGCAATCGCCGTCCGCTGCTTCTGACCACCTGAAATTTCATAAGTACGCTTATCCAATATATGATCAATGCCAAGCCAGCTCGCCGTTTCTAGCAGTCTGCGCTCAATCTCTCTAGCCGAGATGCCGTCAAGAGCAAGCGGCAATATAATATTCTCCCGAATACTTAACGTATCCAGCAGATTGAAGTCTTGGAAGACATAACCGAGCTCTCTTCTACGAAAATAGGCCAACTTCCGATTGCTCAGCTTCGCCGGATCCGTCCCGTTAATAAACACATCTCCAGAAGTTTGCTTGTCTATCGTAGCTAATATGTTCAAGAGTGTCGTCTTGCCACTGCCTGATGGCCCCATAATCCCAACAAATTCCCCTTCATCGATCGTTAGATTGATATCTTGAAGAGCCGTATAGGTCATGTTTCCTCGTGTTCCATATACTTTGGATAATTGCTTAGCTTCTAATACAGGCATAGGTGTCCGCCCCTTCCTCCTTGCTTACGCTCCAGAATCCTCATGTATACACACAGTATACCCTTTCCCTTCTTCCTGCCAACATCGAATTGGCTTTCAATCCCCTCTACCACCTTACAAAGTTGTCACATTCGCCTGATCCTATAACAATAGCCCTCTTCCTCATGGAAAAGGGCTTCAGGGTAAGCGCTTGTTCATCGGGTCATGTACTTAGTGCAATCGCTCCAGCAACTGATGGTGCATGGCTCTGGTCTCGAACTTTATCGTTACTGTCGTGCCTTCATTCAGCTTCGATGCAATACTGATTGTGTGTCCCAGCTTGGCGCAAACTTGTCTAACTAAGTAGAGTCCCATACCGGTTGCATCCCCTTCCTTACGGCCATTCTGACCGGTGAAGAATGCATCAAATACACGTGGCAAATCCTCAGGGGCAATACCAATTCCTTCGTCTTGAACATGCAGGAGTATCGAATCACCTTCCCGCTCCACCTTAAACGTCAACGATTTGGAGCCCTCTTTGTCCCTCATATATTTAATCGAATTCGTTACAAGCTGTGTTAAGACGAAGTTCAACCATTTCTCATCACTATCGACAATCACATCATCGGCTTCAATCTTCGGGAAAATTTTATGCTTAATCAGTGATTTTTTATTCTCATTCACAACCTGCCGGATGACCTGCTTCAGATTCAATCCCCCAACATGAAGATCCAGCTCGAACTTGTCCAGTCGTGCCGTGCTCAGCATCATGTCCAGACCTCTCGTAAGACGATCAGCCTCTTCACTCACACTCCGCAGCAGCGACTCAAGCTGAGACTGATCAAGCTCATATACTGGTTGCTGTGTAAGCAAATGAATAACAGACACCGGAGTCTTCATATGATGAACCCATTGGTTCGTAAAGTGAACATGCTTCTCTCGGTCTTTCCGCATCGTAAGCAGTTCGTTCATAAATGAGCGATATTGACGTGATAGAAGCGCATGCATTCGTCTCTGCTCTAATGTGCTTGGATGCTGCAAACAAAGCGTGAAGTCACTATCACTTGCATTCGTCTCTGCATTGTACATTTCCTTGTACCAACGCCGTTGATTCGTATAGTCATAGACTAAACCAATCATAAGAATGAACACAGCAAGTATGAAGATATAGATGAGACTCTCCTTCGCAGCAAATCGCTGCCCAATGCTAAGATCTAGCCACACAACAAGCAAAGCAATCGCTATCGCTAAGAAGCACGTTAAGATAATTACAGTTCGGTCTCTTACATATTGGAGAAAGGTCATTCCCGGCTTCATTCATTCACCCATGTAGCTGACATGCGATACCCTTGGCCGCGCACTGTCTCTATTGCCTTCGCAATTCCGATCTCCTCCATCTTCTTGCGAACGCGGGTAACATTCACGGTTAGCGTATTATCATCGACGAAGTCCACATCATCCCATAACGTCTCCAGCAATGTCTCTCGAGATACGATATAGCCAATCCGTTCCATAAGGCAAGCAACGAGAAGCGCCTCATTTTTCGTCAAGTCCACACGCTTGCCTGACCATTCAAGGGTGTTCTTCGCCCGGTGCAGTGTCAAGCCTTGGACAATCAGCTCTTCACCATTGCCCCCACCATTAGCTGCGTATTCCCCATAGGTTCGGCGCAGAACTCCTTTTACTTTGGCTAGAAGGACGTCGAGATGGAATGGCTTCGTAATAAAGTCATCGCCGCCATTTTCAATCGCCATTACTTGATCCATTTCTCCCGTACGTGCTGAGACGAATATGATGGGTACATTCGTCTCACTGCGGAATTGTCGACACCAATAGAAACCATCGAAGGCCGGCAAATGGATATCTAGCAAAATTAAATCTGGATTGATTTCCAGCATTTCATCCTTTAATTGGCTGAATTTTGTCGCACGAGCTACATTGTAATTGTATTTTTCAAGAGAAGACTGCAAGATCGATGCAATCTTATCATCATCTTCCACGATCATAATTGTATACATAACAATACCCCCAGTTCGCGAACATACTTCTATCTATTTTGTTGCTTTCTTGTTTCCATCATAACATAAACTTCCTTTCATCTAGAAACGAACTATCCACCTGAATGCCTATGTACGCAGATTCAGTAAAGCTGAATCTCTCCATACAATGAACACAACAGAACAAAGCTCCCGCTTCTTAAGACGGGAGCTTATCGATGTGTTCCTTCAATAATTCATACGTTGGAAATATTTACGTTGTCTGTGGCAGTTCTTGATACGTGATGAGTACCCCGCCTTCACCTGCATAGGTGCCGATGACTGGGCCCATATTCACGAACAGAACTTGATCGAAGTGATATTTGTCGAGCAATTCCTTCATAAAGGCCTTGGCCCGCTCTTCACAATTGGAATGTGCAAAGGCAATCCACTCTTTGTCAACGTGGTTCCATGCGTCCCCAACCTTCTCAATCAGTCGGCGGAGCGTTTTCTGTGTACCTCGTATCTTCTCCATCACCTCTATGGAACCCTCTTCGCTTGCCTCCATGAGCAGCTTGATGTTCAACATAGAAGCGACCGTGCCCTTGAACTTGCCCAAGCGTCCGCCACGAATGACATTATCGAGGGTATCCAAGGTGAAGTACGTGCGAGTGTGCTTCACTTGGTGGCTCACGGTATAAGCAACCTCATCAAGTGTCTTCCCCGCTCCAGCCAGCTGTGCCGCACGCACGGCAAGCAAGCCCAGTCCAGCAGATGCTGTCTTCGTATCTATAACTTCAATCCGGTTCGGATGACCTTCTTCCTCGTACATCGTCTTTGCCATTAATGCATGATTGTAAGTGCTGCTTAAGCTAGAGGTCAAGGAAAGGACCAATATATCTTTATCAGTGCCAAGCGATTGATACATATGGTAGAAATCAGCTGGCGACGGACTGGATGTCTTCGGCAGATCCTCCTCCTCTCGCATACGCCCATAGAATTGAGCGGTATCCATATCAGAGGTCAGCACCTCTTGTCCGAAGCGTACATATAGAGGTACTACATGGATGCCGAACTGCTGGACGATCTCTGGAGTCAAGTCTGAACTTCCGTCCGTAATGATGTGAATGGTCATGTCATTCTCCTGTCCTAAAGTAAAAGTAAGTTAGTATCGCTCATTCCGCTTAATTATACGAGCTTGTCCATACGTTTACAACGTCAAAAAGTAGGCAATCTTGTGGACACAGCAAAAATGCCGAGCACTAACCTGCTGTCAAGTTAGGCTCGGCATCCGATGAGCTGTCCACTGCGCATTATTCTTGATCCGAATGCTGTAAGGCAGAGCTGGTCTCATCGCAGCATCCGATTGATTCGTTCACCCACTGCTCCGCCCACTGCCCTATGGCTTCCATTACTGGCTGCAAAGCCAATCCTTTGTCCGTAAGCGTATATTCAATGCGTACAGGCGTCTCTGGATATACATTACGAACTACAATCCCTGCCGCTTCCATGTCTTTCATGCGTTCACTCAACATTTTGTCGCTCATGGTAGGAATGAGTGCGGAAATATCCTTAAAGCGCTTCGGCCCGCTCAATAGCACCTGAATAAGCAGCCCGTTCCAACGCTTTCCCAAAATGCAGAATGCCGCTTCGAATCGGGGACACATTCCCAACTGATCTGATTGCATCCGTTCATCCCTCCTTCTATACTTACAAAATGTAAGCATATTTATTTTACCATAGCTGATTCGAAAAGAAAACGCGACTGACATCATTTATTACAAAATTTAATGGACTTGCAAAGAATCTGCAACTTTTTTGGTACGTACGATCATTATAATAGTATGGTGAAAACTTACAATCCATAATTTATTTAATCCGAAAATATCGGGTACTTGCAGAGCTGAGGAGGCTTCCATTGAATTCATATCGCGAGAGCAGGAAAGAGCGGCATGCCCGCATAAAGAAGCAGAAGGCGCGCAAACTGAAGCAATTAGCCGGGGTGGGATTGCTGGTAATTATCGGCCTTGGCTGCATGCTCGCGCTGACAGTGGCCATGCGCACTGTAGAGAACCAGCCTGATTTGGTTTCTCCACCTAATGAAAGTGTGACTCCTACGTCCCCACTGGAGCCAAATCACGAGCAAAAAAAGAAGAACATTGCAGCAAAGGACGAATCAAGTAAATTTGTGTTGCCTCCTTCGCATGATCCCATCCGAATTGTCTTTGCAGGAGATGCACTCATGGATTGGTCCGTCAAGGAAACCATTCGCAAAAAAGGACCTGATTATCCATTTGAATACGTCAAGGACGAGGTCAGCAGCGCTGATTTTGCAGTTGTAAATCTGGAGACAGCTATCACACACCATACCGAGAAGGATACGAATCAACTGTATAATTTCAAGTCCGATCCGGAATCCTTGCAAGGAATTAAAAATACCGGGTTTGATCTGGTTACGATCGCTAACAATCACACCCTCGATTTTAAACAGAAGGGATTTCTCGACACACTATCATACTTGGAGCAATATGACATCCCCTATGTAGGCGGCGGAAGAAATAAAGAAGAAGCGTATCGGGCGCATACGGTGAAGATTAAGGGTCAAACAATTAAGATCCTCGCCTTCTCCCGATTTATCCCTCAAACGTATTGGTTCGCCGGAGAGAAGCGGCCAGGAATTGCGGAAGCATATAATAAATCAAGTGTTCTCCCTGTTATCAAAAGAGAACGTAAAGACTGTGATTACTTGCTTGTGTATCTCCATTGGGGGGTTGAGAAAAGTCATCGTCCAGAACCTTGGCAGCGTACCTATGCACGTGAAATCATTGATGCTGGTGCAGATGCCATCATCGGCAGTCATGTCCATGTTCTGCAGGGATTCGAATTTTATAAGGGCAAACCAATTGCTTATTCGATCGGCAACTTCTTATTTCCAGATTATGTGCGAGGAGACAAAGCGGATACAGGGCTGTTGAATCTAACGCTGGATCAAGGAGATATCTCAATGCACTTCACCCCTTACTTCATCTATAAAGACCAAATAATTAAGAAAGATGAGGCTTATGATCGAAAGCAATTAAAGTATTTGGAATCCATCTCGTTTGATGTTAAAATGGACGGCAAACAGGTACGGGATGCAGTGAAGGCAAATGGGCGCGCAACTGCTCCGCCAACACGCTAACCATGCTAGATATGCCGACATCTCGGTCATAAGACGCGAACCTGTACGCAGGATTCGCGTCTTATTGTATGTAAGGCATAATGCCGCAGCATACACAGCAAGCAAGAGGAAGGAAGATGTAATGTGACACAGCCAAAAATAACAATCATCGGAAGCTTGAACATGGATCTCGTAACTGTCACCTCCACAGTGCCAGCACAAGGTGAAACGGTAACTGGTCAATCGTTCGCGACCATGTACGGAGGGAAGGGCGCCAACCAAGCGGTAGCCTGCGCACGTCTAGGGGCTGATGTCAGCTTCATCGGATGTGTCGGTAATGACACATTCGGCACAATGATGTTAGATAACTTGAATCGTGAAGGCATACATACTGAAGCTGTTGAAGTACTTCGTGATGTATCTTCAGGAACCGCTTCCATTATTGTGAAGGATGGAGATAATCGCATTATTGTTGTACCGGGTGCAAATGCACAGGTAACAGCTGAACGAGTTCGCGAACACGCCGATGTCATTCGCCAATCGGACATCATCGTTCTGCAGCTTGAAATTCCTCTTCCTTCGGTACGAGCTGCCATCGAGATCGCGGCTGAGTCAGCAATCCCTGTCATCCTTAATCCAGCGCCAGCAATGGAACTGGATCATCAATTGCTCAGCCAAGTCACTGTGCTCACGCCGAATGAGTATGAGCTTGCCGAGCTTCTCGGGCAAGCGGATCAGGCAGGCGCCTTCGATTGGCAATCTGCTCTGCAAGCGATGCCAGGTAAAATCGTGTTAACCAAAGGGGCTGATGGAGCCTATTGGTCAGACGCCAAGGGACAACTTCACCATAGTCCAAGCCACCGGGTCGACGTTGTTGATACTACGGGAGCTGGTGACACATTCAACGGCGCTCTGGCCGTAATGCTTGCGGAAGGCCGCTCTATGGAGGAAGCAATTCCGTTCGCGACAGCCGCAGGGGCATTGTCTGTGACCGTATTCGGCGCGCAGGGAGGAATGCCGACTCGAGAGCAATTGACGCATTGGATCGCGCAGCACCAAGAGTAATAGCCCATTTATAAGGAGGAAGCAATATATGGCAACGATTCGCATGCTGCAGGCACTTGATTATGATGCTGCAGCCAGATTGTCTGATGACGTGTTTCGCAATGAAAAGCAGATGTCGATGGCACATAGTTTTTCGTACTTGTTCTCCCCTATTACCGCTCACTCATTTGGTGCGTTTGAGGACGGGGAACTGCTCGCACATATGGGATTGCTTCCATCGGTTGTCCGTATCGGACGATCTCGACTACCTGTATTCTCACTCGGCTCGGTATGCACATCCGAGGCTGCTCGCGGCAAAGGATTCGGTACGGATCTGCTGCACAAGGTTCAAGATCATGTTGCTTCTACAGGCGGAGTGATGATGTTCGTGTCCGGAGGACGATCGCTCTATACTCGCAATCGTTGTTATCCCTTCGGTCAAACACAGATTTATACGGTTACCGCAGATGCAAATGTTGCTGAAGAAGCGGGTGTTACAGCTCGCGTTCTTACTGAGAATGACTGTTTTGCTTGGTATGAACTTGCGCAGCAACGAGAAACTGCTTTTGACTTAAGCTTATGGGATATGCACGGACTTGAGCATGGCGGTGCATTCGCTTCCTGCGTCATGATGAAGCCTAAGGTATACGTACTGGAACGCAACGGTCACATTACTGCATACATCTATATCCTGTTCCCTTCTGCCAACCAGCAGGATGCTGCACCTCGTGTATATGAGTATGGCGGCGCCGCTGAAGAGGTTGTATACTTGCTGCAGCTTGTAATGAAACAGAAGCAAATCACTGCTTCCCAACTGTACGTACCATGGCAGGATACGGAAGTCAGCACTTGTCTGCATGGCTATTCTTCGGAAGAGGAGCCAAACCAAGGGACGTTGTATGTTCCGAGCATGGAGCGACTATTCCGCTATATGCAGAACTGGTGGAGTGATCAAGGTGCGCTGGCCGTGCATATTCAAGTTACGGAGCTTGAAGGCGGTACTGTTCGCCTTGAGTATCCAGATGCAGCGTCAGTTGAACTTACTGAGAGTCAATTGTTCTCCCTGCTATTCGATCCGAAGGCAACTGACATTCTCCCTCCTGAATGGCCTTCTGCCGAGCAATTGAAGATCACAATACCACTTCCTTATACGATCGGACTTTTTTACGTATAACTTAATGTTCTTATCATCATTCCTTCTATCGCAGTTGTACTGCTTCAAAGCGCACTAAAATTAGTGCGCTTTTACTTTTGAAGTATACAAAGTTCCACACTGTTTCGCCTTGCCCCAAGCTTTCCTCTTGATGTGAACCTGAATTTTCGCATACAATGAACAAAAGTAGTAGGATATAATCAGAAGGTGAATCCTAGAAATGATTACCCCTTATACTTCCAAGTATCCACATCCCGATGCAGCCTTCTTTTAATTTGTATAATAGGAGCATTTTCATATGGCTACCATTTATGATATTGCGAGACAAGCCAACGTCTCCGCAATGACCGTATCACGCGTCATTAATAATACAGGCAGGGTCAGCGAAAAGACCCGAACCAAAGTTAAGCAAGTGATGGAAGAGATGCAGTACATACCAAATTCGGTTGCTCGCTGTCTCGTCACCCAAGAGAGCAAAATATTATCTCTGCTTATTACAGATATCACGAACCCATTCTTCACAACAATGGCCCGTGGAGCGGAAGATGCCGCCATGCAGCATGGATATCGTCTTATGTTCGGCAATAGTGATGAGAGCTTAGTGAAGGAAAAAGACTATGTTCAAATGATACTGTCCATGCGGGTGGATGGTGTCCTATTTGCGCCCAGTGGAGACCAATCCAAAGAACATCTGGAATGGCTGACAAGACAAAATGTCCCGTTCGTGCTGCTTGATCGTGAGGTTCCAGGGATCGATTGTGATGCAGTACTCGGGGATAGTCGTGGCGGTGCCAAACAGATGGTCAGTGAATTAATCCGGTATGGACATCGACGGATTGCCCTATTGAACGGGTCTGAAGAAGTATCGACCGCCAGGGAGCGCAAAGCAGGCTATATCGCCGCCTTGCAGGAAGCCGGCATCCCATTTGACGAACAACTATGCATGCAGATGGGCTATTTACATGATCGGGATGCGCTCGATTTATCTCATTGGACGGAATTGGAGCCGCAATCTCGCCCTACGGCTATCTTTGCTGCCAACAACATGCTTGCGCTCTCTATCTTTACGGCGCTGAATCGTGTCGGACTGCGAGTTCCGGATGATATCTCGATCGCTTGCTTTGACGATTTTGGGTGGGTAGAAGAAGCGAATCCTTTCTTTTCTGTTGCTTCACAGCCTGCATATCAATTTGGAGAGACCGGAATGCAGCTGCTGCTTGAACGAATCAAGGATCGGGATCAAGCCTCCCGCCGAATTATTTTACCCTGCCAAGTCCACATGCGGCAATCTGTACGACAGCTATAGAACCATAATAACCTCGAGCACGTTCACGGCCTGTTCGAACGGGATTTCATCCCTGTTCAGAACAGGCCGTTCTTTTTTGTCCAGTGAATACCACGAAGCTGCCCCAATCGTGTTCCTTGCCTCTTTCTCCGACTCTAATGTATTTTCTTACCTGTAGACCTAGTAAATCAAGCGTACTAGAATAGAAACATTGACGCTTCTCTTGCTTTTATGCATAAAAGCGTGTAAGTGTAAAAGCATCTATCCGATCTTTACATACTAAAAACGTTACCATCAAGGAGTTGAATAACTATGAATACGAATGATGAACAATCAGTCAAGCAGCCACTCCGCTTCGTGCAGAGTGTTACCATCTTTGCGGTCATCATCGCCATTTTACTGCTTACAATACTTGGCTGGGGTGCACAGCCGCACATCCCACTGCTAACAGCAACTGTTGCCGCAGGCTGTCTGCTCTTGCTGTTCGGACAATCGTGGAATCTAGTAGAACGAGCATTGATTAAGGGACTTCAAGCTTCTGTTATGCCTGCCTTGCTCCTATCTCTTATCGGAATCCTGATTGCAGTATGGATGATGAGCGGGACAGTTCCTACGCTACTCGTATATGGAACCTCCTGGTTTCAGCCTCAATGGTTCACGATTAGCGCTCTGCTGCTTACGGTTATCGTCTCGATGTTTGTCGGCAGCTCAGTGACGACAGTCGGAACTTTCGGCGTAGCCTTGATAGGCATGTCGGATTCCATGGGCGTCCATCCCGCAATCGTAGCAGGGGCTGTCGTGTCTGGTGCCTGCTTCGGGGATAAGATGTCTCCGCTCTCCGATACGACGAATTTCGCATCTGCCGTTGCACGTGTCAGTATGCCTGATCATATTCGCAACATGACGAAGACGACCGTACCCGCATTTCTTATTACCTGCATCGCCTTTTTATTTTTCGGTTCTTCCGCTCAATCCAATATGGATCAATTGCTGTCGATGCAGCAGGATATCCGCAGTGTATTTCATATTCATCCGCTAACTTTACTGCCGCTTGCTGTCGTGCTTATCGCTGCATTTAAGCGATTGCCAATCATCATTACGATGCTGCTCGGTATTGGATCGGGTCTGCTAGTTACTGCGCTCATTCAAGGAGACGTAAATGTTCCACAATGGATGGAAGTGATGCAGGGAGGATTCCAAGGGTCATTCCAGATGGAGGAAGTAAGCCGCATCGTGAACCGAGGTGGCCTTCAGTCTATGACTTGGGCAATATCGCTCATTGCGATTGCCTTCGCTCTGGGAGGATTGCTGCAGCATGCAGGCATCATTGAAACAATGTTCAATCGTCTGATTGCACCTGTGAAGACCAAGGAAGGACTTGTTGTCACAAGCGGACTTAGTTCAATCGGGGTGAACATGATTACAGGGGAACAATACATGTCGATTCTGATTCCGGGCCAATTGTTCGAATCCGAATATGATAAGCGCGGCATTCCACGACTCACCTTATCTCGTACATTGGAGGATTGCGGAACATTAGTGAATCCGCTTATTCCTTGGGGGGTCAGCGGTGCAATGATGACAAGCGCTCTTGGTCTTACCGTACTGGATTACATGCCATATGCTTTCTTCCTGTGGGTATCCCCACTGGTTACATTTGCTTTTGCACTATTGCCCGGGTTAAAACGTGTGACACTCGGTAATTCACAATAGCAACTTCATTGCAGGTCATCAGTCGCAACGAGATGATGACTAAGCGGTAGGATACAGAAGATCCTATTGCTTCTTCCAATCCAGTTATGATACTGTCTTCTTAACTAGTCATGGATCATGGAGTGGAAGGAGGGGATAAGATGCGCGTTATACATGCCCGCATGCCAAGGTATATATTGCTTGTACTTAGTGTGCTTGCTATCGTATGTACAGCACTTACCCCTCTTGCTTCGAATGAAACGATGTTCATGCATCCTGATGAATCCGCATTTACGTATCCCGAGCATGTAAGCTCTGTAGTAGGCATTCATCAGGTTCAGTCTATTAAGCATTTTTCCATGCCTTTGTGGTTCATCTTATTCATTCTCTATATCGCGATCGCCCTCTTGAGGAGCCGGCTGCCCAGTTACAGATTTGATACGCCGTATATGATTTTACTGCGCAGTCAATTCTTGAGGCCTCTCAAATTCACTTCTAGGTTCGTGGCTCGTCCCCTCGCCTGTACAACTCAACAATCACTTACAGACGAGGAGAATAACAATGACCACAACGAACACGAACACGGAGAAACAAATGAAGCAAGAGAGCGGGCCTTCCGGCAAAGAGCAAGCATTGAAAACAGATATACAGGTTCTTAATCGGGATTTGAAGCATATGATATGGTTTATTATCCTGTCAGCGGTAGTCATTACCGCACTTTATTTTCTCATGTAACGAACGAACTACAAGCATCCCATTCAGCAGAGGCTGTGTGGGATGCTTTTTTATGGATCCCATCACGAAAGCGCATTCAAAAATATAGACACCCTGACGGCTTTCCACTCTGCATCTCAGTTCGATGTGAGGAAGGAGAGTGTGAATACCATTTTTTATACAATTTCGAGAAATAAAGAGCATCTTCGTAGCCGACAGCCGCAGCAATTTGCTCGATTGTTAACCTTGTCGTCATCAGCAATGTTTTGGCGCGCTCCATCCGGATGCGCAGCAAAAACTGCATAGGCGATTCCCCCATTTGTTTGCGAAACATCTTCGATAAATAGGTGCGGTGATAGCCTAGCGTATGTGCAAGTTCGTCTATGGATATGGATTTATCAAACTGCAGCGACAGCCAGCGAGCTGCTTGTTCTACCTGACGTTCGATATCGGAGCGTTTATCATCGTTATTCGCATCAGAACCCTTGTCAGTAGTACGTGCATATTCAGCAAGAACAACACGCATATAGCCCTCAGCTTCCATGTCCCCAGCACTGCCTCCTATTTGAAGTGCTTTATATACATTCCGGAACAACGCCTCTACTCGATGTATGCGATAGCCTTGAACAATTGGTGCATGCGGCCCAATGCCGATTATCGCCAACAGCTGTTCGACACCGCTGCCGCGATATCCTATCCAGCGGTACTGCCAAGGATCTGCTTCATCAGCTACATAATGATGAAGCTCCCCCGGGAAGATGAAGAAGCTCTCTCCTGCCCCAACTTCATAGGTTACCCCTCTAATCGTAAATTTCCCTCTGCCAGACTGTACACAATGCACGATCCCGTAATCATGAACGCTAGGACCTACGTGGTGCAGAGGTTCCGTGATTGATTGGCCGCAGAACAATACGGACAGTTCTCCCTTGGAAGGTGCTTCATTAATTGCGAGATTTGCTCGTTCACCCATCCGGTTCCCTCCTAACTGACAACAATCCTCCATATTCACATTCGTTTTCCCCATACCAAGCCTTAATCGATTCAGATACATTAATTGTACAACAATCATTTCCAAGTTGCATCACACCATGCCGATGTTCCCTTACATTTCATGACAGCAGCTCGGAACGAAAGGAGACAAGATGTATGAGTAAAATTACATTTCTCGGAGCAGGAAGCACCGTATTTGCCAAAAACGTATTAGGTGACTGCATGCTCACTCCATCACTGCAAGGATTTGAGCTTGCCTTGTTCGATATTGACCACGAGCGTCTTCGTGATTCCGAGAGCATGTTGACCAACATGCTTGGAACGACTGGCAGCACCTTCCGAGTTGTTGCCTACACAGACCGCAAAGAGGCACTGCGCGGCGCTAAATATGTAGTGAATGCGATTCAAGTTGGCGGGTACGATCCATGTACAATTACAGACTTCGAAATTCCGAAGAAGTATGGCCTTCGCCAAACCATTGCAGATACGCTCGGAATTGGGGGTATCTTCCGCAATCTGAGAACGATCCCTGTCATGCTTGATTTCGCCAATGATATGCAGGAAGTATGCCCAGATGCTTGGTTCCTGAACTATACAAATCCAATGGCCGTGTTGACCAATGTGATGAACACATATGGCGGGATCAAAACAGTAGGACTCTGTCATAGTGTTCAAGTATGCGTACCTTGGCTGTTCCATGATCTTGGCATCGACAGTGAAGGTGTAAGTGCGAAGATTGCAGGCATTAATCACATGGCGTGGCTGCTCGAGGTAACTCGCAACGGCGAGGACTTATATCCAGAAATTAAACGCCTTGCCTTGGAGAAACAAAAGACAAAGCATACCGACATGGTACGTTACGAACTTATGTTCAAATTCGGCTATTACGTGACGGAATCCTCCGAGCATAACGCTGAATACCATCCATACTTCATTAAGAAACAGTATCCAGAACTGATCGAGAAGTATAACATTCCTCTTGATGAATACCCTCGACGCTGCATCAACCAAATTGAAGGTTGGAAAAATATGCGTGAACAGCTCGTCAATAACCAGCATATCGAACACCACCGTACCCATGAATATGCCTCATATATTTTCGATGCTATGGAAACAGGAACACCATTCAAACTAGGTGGTAACGTTATGAATACGGGACTTATCACCAATTTGCCGCGCAATGCATGTGTTGAGGTTCCATGCTTCGTTGATCGCAACGGAGTTACGCCTACCTATGTTGGCGATCTGCCGCCACAGCTTGCAGCGTTGAACCTCACGAATATCAATACTCAGCTTCTTACGATCGAAGCTGCAATTACAGGGAAGAAGGAGCACATCTACCACGCGGCCATGCTCGATCCGCATACGGCAGCAGAGCTTAGTCTGGATGATATCGTCTCCTTATGCGATGATCTGATCGAGGCTCACGGAGATTGGCTTCCGAAGTTCGTATAGGGAAGAACTCATGCAAAAGCGGTACAGTTGTTCGACAACTGTACCGCTTTTTCTACTGCTATATCTTGATGACCGTACATTATTCCCCTTGTGCGCGTTTATGCACTTGTGATGCCTGCGCTGCTTTCTTGGCCTGCTGGCTTCGTTTAATGGACAATCCAGCTGCCACGACAACGATCACCAGTGCGATCTCAAATCCATACTTGATGAATGGATTCGAGAAGAGACCGGCTAGCGAATCGAACTTCATGAACTCACCGACGAACATTTTTGCTGCGGTCCACGCTAGCACCGCTGATCCGATGATAATAATGATCGGGTAGCGCTCGATGAATTTCAGTACAATTGTGCTTCCCCACACGACAATAGGGACGGAAATTGCAAGTCCCAGTACGACTAGCAATCCATGTCCATTCGCCGCACCCGCTACAGCTAGCACATTATCGAGCCCCATCGCTGCATCCGCAATAATAATCGTTCGAACTGCCGCCCAGAAGCTGCCTCCCGCCTGCACATTATGCTCTTTTTCTTCGACCATGAGCTTGATCGCAATCCATATGAGCACGGCTCCGCCAATCACGAGCAAGAACGGAATTTTGAGCAGCCATACAACCCCTAAAGTGGCCAGCGCTCGAATGATTACTGCTCCGATTGTACCGAAGATGATAACTTTCTTCTGATCTTGCTTCGGTAGGTTGCGAGCCGCTAAACCGATAACAATCGCGTTATCTCCTGCTAACACCAAGTCAATGACGACAATGGACAGCAGCGTGGTCCAGAACTCTAATGAAAATAGCTCCATTGATAGTTCCCCCTTGACGTTAGTATGTATAAATACTGTAAAAAACATGAACGCCGCTACCACGATCGTGGTAACGGCGTTCCGATCAGAAAGAGACCTTCACCAACGCAACCATCGTGGCAAAGGTCTCGCAAACAACGTTATACGTTGCCAGTAGCGCCGAGGATGCGCGTTGTGGCGTATCCCGTAATGACGACGGTTACTGTGCTAGCTACTCCCCTTTGGAGTATTCGTTTTTTCAGTGAACTAATCATAACACCGGTAATCGAATTGTTCAACCATCATTTCTCTCTATTTTCTCGCTCTATTACAGATCTGGCGTTGTTCGAATGATAACAATTGGGTATGATGAAGATATACGTATTTAATCATAAGGAGGCTTCCCCATCGTGAGCAAAGAACTATCCAATCATCATCCTTCACTTGAAAAAGCAACCTTTGCCGGTGGCTGCTTCTGGTGTATGGTCACGCCGTTCGAAGAGCTTCCTGGCATCCATTCGATTGTGTCTGGCTATACAGGAGGACACACTGACAGTCCTACATACGAAGAAGTATGCTCAGAGACAACCGGGCATGCCGAAGCCGTCCAAATTACATTCGACCCTGCCCTATTCCCTTATAAGAAGCTGCTCGAGCTATTCTGGCAGCAAATTGATCCTACAGATGAAGGCGGACAGTTCCATGATCGCGGTTCGTCTTATCGAACAGCTGTCTTCTATCACAATGAGGAACAACATCAGCTTGCACTGCAATCCAAGCAAGAATTGGAGCAGAGCGGTAGATTCGATAAACCAATTGCTACTGAGATCGTTCCCGCTGGCACGTTCTACCCAGCAGAAGAGCATCATCAAAACTATCATCAGAAGAATCCAGCCCATTACAAGCGCTATCGCTCCGCATCGGGCAGAGATGCCTTCATCGTGAACCATTGGGGAGTCTCCGATGAAGAGCGTACAGCCCTTCAAGGGAAGCTGACGCCAATCCAGTATCGGGTAACCCAGCAGAATGGCACAGAGCCCCCTTTTTCCAATGAATACTGGAACCACGAAGCAGAAGGAATCTATGTGGATATCGTATCTGGTGAGCCGCTCTTCAGTTCGTTGGACAAGTTCGATGCAGGCTGCGGCTGGCCAAGCTTCTCGAAGCCGCTTCGTTCCAATCATGTGGAGAATAAGCTGGACACTTCTCACGGCATGGTTCGTGTGGAAGTAAGGAGCAAACTGGCCGACTCCCATTTAGGACATGTATTCGATGATGGCCCTACCTCAACTGGACTTCGTTATTGCATTAACTCTGCAGCCCTGCGGTTCATTCCGAAGGAGAAGCTGGAGCAAGAAGGATATGGGGAATTCGCATCCATTTTCTCGCACAACTAGGATTCTCTAGTACGAAGGCCCAAATGAGGAACGACCTAACCGTTCTCATTTGGGCCTATATTTAGATTCGATCAATTGTTAACAAAATACCGCTCTTGTCGTCGCACATTTTGAATCGGGGTATTTGATTGCAGTAGGCATCCATCCGTTCACGTGCCTCCAAGGCGGCGGCACATTGCTCCATCCCAGTAGTAATGATGTATTGGAACCACCGCTCCATACTGCTCTGTTCCTCATCAACACGCCAAGGATAAATCCCATCAGATACAAGCAGAATATGCGTAACTCCCTGGAGTGGGAGAGCTCCATATTCCAGGCGATGCTGCACGGCCTCATCTCCATTAAGGACGCTGTAACCGAACTCTGTATTCGCACGGGAACGATTCTGCCTCAGCAGCTGCCGAATCTCTTCTGGCTGCCTATGCTCCCTCCAATCCTCCTCATGCTCCATCCACGCTGACAAGACACGCTCATCGAAGGGGGCAACTCGATCATAAGTTACAGGTCGAACCTCCCCGGATTCATATAGCGCGTATATCATGCAATCGCCCGTCTGCGTCCAATACGCATAATACTCATCAAGCCACACAGCGGCATGAACCGCACCGAACCTTCGTCCTGTATCGTATGGAGCGATGCCGTATAGGCGCATCGTATCATCCAACATCCGATTTGCTTCCAAGAGTCGAGCACGCATCACATCAAGCGGAGAAGCCATAGCTGCTATTGCAGTAGTGATAGATTCCAGACCACGAGCAATACTTATGGCAGCCATCTCTCCTGCCGTATGTCCTTCCTCATCTGTAATCGGCTCTAATCCAGATACACCATCGATGACCGCATATAGCTGCTGTTCGGGAAGTGCAATCATCCGGTCTTCATTTCGTCTGCCCTGCCCCTGTCTCGTTGCTGCATCACAATGAATTCGAATCACTGCTGTTCCCCCTTCAATTGTTCTTACGCTCAGCTACCTGACTTCTGCACCATCTTCGCAGCTTGGCCGAACAAACCCATTAGCATGAACACAACGATAATATATAGCAAGAACATCGGCGCCGCCATTGCGGAGAACACCATCGGTGATGCAAACGCGAATCCGAGCATACTTAATGAACAAGCGAGTGCAACTGTAAAATAGATGGATCGTCTACGGGCCATATGTGCGATGTAGCCCCAGTCACGGCGCAGTGCATATTCGCGCAAACCACTGCACATGAAGGTTACTAGTGTAATGTTCAACCCCGTCTCTGCTATACTGCGAAACACTCCAATCCATGCTCTCGCTTCCGCACTGACTCCGCCTAACAGCATCGGCTGCAGCAGCTCATACACCGCTAGAACGATCAGCGGGATACATACTCGCTTCGCATGCAGAAAGCGATCAGATACGGATATCAATTGTGTTACACCACTAAATACCAAGGCAAAGCCTACGATATCCGGCAGCAGATCAACGCCCCTCGGCGCGTAATCAATAAAAAATAACAAACCCCATTGAATTCGTCTAAATGCCTTTGCTTCCATATTCATCATGTTCATCTTTGTTGTCTGCATGTCCTTTCCGTATGTACTTCCACAAGCAAGCTGTACGCAATCATGAAACAGTTCAGCATGCTGTTATCTTGCTTCAGTATAACGTGACGTCTTAAGCGAACGCAATCTCGCGTCCTATTTGGAATATTTTTTCAGCCTATTCACTCAATTCGGATTATGTAAGTCCATTCCTTTTGCAGTATAATGGTTAAATGTCTAGTTGAGTAACATTTCCTTATAGCCTAATAGAAGCTACATACCTTTCAGGAGGAAGCATAATGAATCACATTAAAATATTTTCGGACAGCACATGCGATTTGCCGAAATCACTACTTGAACGTTATGACATTGGCATTATCCCTTTATATGTTACTTTCGGTGACGACGCTTATCGTGATGGAGTGGATATGACCCCTCCGGAATTGTACAAGCGTGTAGATGCATGCGGCAAGCTGCCGAAGACATCTTCGCCATCTCCAGCTGATTTTGTAAAGGCATTTGAGCCATTTGTGAACGAAGGCCGCAAAATTCTGTATATCGGGTTGTCTTCCCACTTATCGTCCACCATTCAGAATGCCATTATTGCCGGGGATATGCTCGGTGAAGGTACTGTAACTGTCATTGACTCCTTAAATTTGTCTACCGGTATCGGGATTCAAGTTCTCAAGGCAGCGATGGCACTGGAATCTGGTTCATCTCTGGAGGAAACTGTAGAGCTTGTTGAGGACGTTCGCGGCAAAATGGAAACCGAGTTCATTATAGATACATTAGATTATCTATATAAGGGCGGACGCTGCAACAGTCTGCAGAACTTGATCGGCAGCCTGCTTCGTATTCGTCCTGTCATTAAAGTTGTCGATGGAAAAATGATTGCGGCCAATAAAATTCGCGGCAAACGCGAGAAAGCACTTGAGCAGTTGAAGCAAAATGCGCTGGATCATGTGGATGAGATGGACAAGGATATCGTATTCGTCACTCATTCCTTATCGCCTGAAGATGCCAATATGATTCAGGCCGAATTGCAAGAGAAGACGGGCGCAAAACATGTGATCCTGTCGGATTGTGGTTGCGTCATCTCCAGCCACTGTGGACCAAACACAATTGGAATCGTATACGCGCGCAAATAAATATACAGCGGCTGACCTCGCCACTAGAGCAAGGTTCAGCCGCTGTATTTATGTAGAGAACGTATCGTATTTTATTGCATTGAACGAGTAAAAAAACGAGCAATCCCACCCGCCCCAACAGCAAGGCAGATCCCAAGAAGCATCTGTACAATCACTTCTATGAACTTGGCGCTGTCATCCGTCCAAGCCCGCTCTGCAAATAAAGCCACTTCTTGATTCGAGAGCATAATCAATAGCTTGATAAATTCCGGGATGCTGTTCACGAGAAGCATAATACCAGCAATACCTAGTCCGATATGAAGGGTGGTGCGAAGCACCGGGTTCGCAGAATGCGTCTGGCTGCGCATCGGAAGGACACTTTTCTCGCCGCTACTCGATACGTCTGTATCTTGTGTCTTCACTAGAGTCACATCACGTAGTTTAGACGGTGCTAGCGCCTTCGATAATGATCCTGCCGTGCACCATAGGATGATTCCTCCTATAAGCGGAACAAGGACAGGAAGGAGCAGTATGACGAAATTGGTGATTACCATATTTTCACTTCCAACCTCCATATGAATCATCGAGGAGATCATATTTACCAGCGCAGCTGCAATCTTCGCCAACTCTAAGAAGGCGGTCACGATCCAATAGAGAGCGCCGAGCCGAACAGCCAAGAAGGCCAATGATCGAGCATTCAATTGATTTTCCTCCATTTCTGAGCATGGATTCATAATCATCTATTATACAGGATGTCTGGCGCTTATTGGGAAGTTATTTGCTCTGATGCCTCAGCTGGTATACGTATGGATACAGATGTGCCAATGCCAAGTCCGCTCACAATCGTTACTCCATACTCTGCACCGTAGTGCAGTTTAATACGTTGATCTACATTACGAATTCCATAGCCTGTATTCACATGGTCTCTTCCATCAAAAATATCATGGATTCGCTGAGCGGTCATACCTACCCCATCATCGATGATCCGGAACAGCAGGTCATCCCCATCCTTCTTTGCTACAATTCGAATGAAGATTCGATCTCCACACCAAGCATGTTCCAATACATTTTCAATAAATGGCTGTACAATCAGCTTTACCGTACGATATGGCCATACAGATGGGTCAATATCGAACATAACATTAATCCGATCGCCGTATTTAATTTTCTGAATATCTACGTAAGCCTGTGCCTGCTCCAACTCATTATGTACCGGTATCATCAGCTTGCCGTTGTTAAGCGCAAGTCGGTAGAACTTAGCCAGCCCTAATACCATCTGCTGCAGCTTCTCATTCTCCCCGAACTTTGCTAGCCGATTAATGGAGGACAACGTGTTATACAGGAAATGCGGATTGATTTGCGACTGCAGCATCTCCAATTCCGCTTCCTTCTTCTGCAGCTGCGTCAAATATACTTCCTTAATTAGCGCCTCAACATTTTCGCCCATATTATTCAATGCGGTAGCAATTTGAGAAAATTCGTCTTTGCCCCGATAGGAAATTCGTTTGTGCAGATCGCCTTCCCGAAAAGCATTGAGCACGGACACGAACTTCGTAATCCGAATCGAGAAATATCTTGATATGAACACTCCTGCGAATGACAACACAATAAAGCAAATCAAGCAAATAAAAATAACAAACAACCGAACCTTCATCGAATCTTCCTGTATGATGGAGAGAGGCACATGAGCGACCAGCTTCCAAGATTGCTTCCCTACCGTCTCTTGGATCGTCAAATAGTTGCTCTGCGTATCCGCTTCATTAGCAGGCAACTTGCCAGACTGATAGATGCTTCTCCCCTGTTCATCCACTAGGTAGATTACGCTGTCATTTCCAATCTTCGAATAATTAATACTATCGAACAGCTCCGAGATCGCAACATTAATGCGCAAAAATCCAACTTCTTGCAGCTTCAGAGGATTATTGGTGTCCACAAGCCGACGCAGCAGGGAAATTCGACTATTCTCCGCATCACGCTCAATTTGGCTCCACTTCATTGTGATGCTGTACTTCTCGGGTGGAAAGCTCTTATACCAATCCTTATCTGTAATTCGATTCAAATGATAAATTTCATACGGCCAGTTATAATCCGTAGGATTCTCTTTCCCAAATGTACTGTGATGGATCTCATTTATGGATTCATTACGAAAAAAAACAGAAATCCACAGCTTCATTCCAGTTGCCGAAGATGCCGCTTCTATCTTAGGAATAACATACTTCGTAATGCGATCATAATTTTCCCAGCCTTCCTCGTAGCTGCGCAAATATCGATACAGCTCATAGTCGCCGTACAATATAGAAGATATGCGAATTATATCCTGCATCTTATATTCAATATTATCGCGAATCTGCAGCAGTGTTCCTTGTATATTGTTCCGTGTATGCTTGCGAATCGATTGATCATACATGGAATGAGAGACAAGTCCTATGACTAATACAGGAACAATGATGAAAACCATATAAGTCAGCATGAGTTTGTAGCCAATCGGCAAATAGCGGAACTTCGATCGCTGTTCGTTCATTGACTTCTCCCCTATCATGTTTCCCGCTTGCGATATTCCATCGGGGTCATGCCGTATGCTTCCTTGAATTGTCTGCTAAAATAGGGAAGGTATCGATAGCCTACCTGATTCGCAATTTCATAAATTTTGATGGAGCTCTCATGGAGCAGCTCGCGTGCCCGCTCCATACGAAGCTGTATAAGGACTTCACTGAACGATTTCCCAGTCTCCTCCCTGAACATGTACCCCAAGTAGTTCGGTGAGAATGAGAATTGATTCGCCACGTCCTTCAGTGTAATGTTCTCGCTCATTTTATCCTTCATCACTTGAATCATTTCTCGAATGAGCCGATTATTCTTGGAGGTAGATTTGCTGCGCAAATATTCAGATATTTCAAATGTCTTCCTGACGAGCCAGGAGCGAATATCGCTCACCGTATCAAATTGCAGAAGAATATCCAAGTTATGCAGCTCCATACCCAATATATCGAACAGATTCTCATCCTTTGTCTTCAATTGCTCATCCAGCTTCCATATGATGAACATCGCGAGATTATGTACGGTAAACTTAGAACGGAGCATGCTCACAGATTCGAACAGCCTCTCTATCTCATCGTAAATACAAACCAGCTCATATTCCATCAAGGCGTGAAATAGTGCCTCCATACGTTGTTCCAATGTACGCGCATCCATCATTTCGGGCTTCAAACTTACCGCTTCGTAGCGGATAAGCCTCCCTTTGCCAATAAACATTTTGCCATCAACCGCTTTGGTTGCCTGTTGGAACGAGAGATAGAGCTGTTCCAATCCGTTTACTGGTTCCCCTACCCCAACTGTCATCGTAACGGAGAACTGAGTCTCAATCACCTTATATAAATCATCAATGAAAGGGTCTAAATACTGATCATGAATCAGCACCATCATCCGATGAGGCGTCAACTTGCAGCAATGTGGCATATGATGCTTCAATCCAACCTCATTGACCGCATACAGGAATTCCTTCATTGTAACCTCATGTGACAAGCTCGTATGTTCTTGCGTCCAGGTCATATAGTCAAGTTCCATAACAGCAACTCGGACAGGCCAATTCAGTTTGTCAAGCCCATAAGAGGCAACTAGCTTCATCATTCCATCCTGCTGCTCACTTCTCCACTGCCCGTCAACCAACCGCAACAGCAAATCATTCTTCGCCATCGGAATCATATGCTGATAGGCTTCCTCCACATCACGACGCTTCCGGTCATCATCAAGATCCTGCTTCACCTTCTCGAGTGCAGCGATAAGCTCATCATCATTCATCGGCTTGAGTACATAACTGTAGGCCTTCAAAGATAATGCCTGTTTCACATAACTGAAATCTTGGTGACCGCTTACAAAAATAATTCGGATATTGGAATTTACCTCAATCGCCCTGCGGGCCAGCTCCAACCCGGACATATTCGGCATATTAACGTCACTGACGATAATATCGATAGGCGTACTATCAATAATATGACAAGCCTCAAAGGCGTTATTTACCGCTGCTGCAACTTCTAACCCAAGCTCTTCCCAAGGAATGAATTGCTTCATACCTTCCAGATCAAGCATCTCGTCATCAACTAACAACACGTTATACATGAATGAGGCCCCCCAAACGATGCAGTCATACAATTCTCATTCCAGCATTTCCCTAAACAAAGTATAACAAGTTCAACTATCATTTGAACAGTCAGATGATTTCAAAATAAAAGATTTGATCAAAAGAACGAAGACCCGCTGGCAGACAGCGAGCCTTCGTTCCGAAGATTATTTACCCATTGCTTTCTTATTCTCCGTCCAAACTTTTGTAACATGGTCAAGGAACTTCTGATAACCGACCTTCATGGAATCATCATGTGCTTTATCCAGAATTTGCAGTGCTTCTTCATCGGATTTCGCGTACATGGATTTTGCTCTAGCTGTCAACCAAATATCTCTAACACTTTGTCTAGCAATCCCCTCTTCACTATCTGGAGTCGGCTCCCAGCCGAGGAACTCCGTGAAGTCACCTTGCGAAGCCCATGTTACTTCCATTTGCCAGCGGTTGCTGAAATCAATCTTATCTGCTGGTACAGTAGACAACATTTGCTTTTTCGTATTATCCATGAACATTGTATTGCCCACCCATACCAAGTCGCCAGCTTTACCATTTATTTCAGAAAGCGTTTTCGGATCATTCATGTATTTATCTTTATTAAATTTCGGTGTCAGACCATCAGCTTCAAATCCATCCCAATAACCATCCGCTCCTGGAGGTCCCCAGTTCAGTACCATACTGCCTTCAGGTCCTGTCATCCAGTCAAGCATCGCGAATATGGCCTCTGGATTTTTCGCGTTTGTCGTAATGGCAGCTACGTTCCATCCAAGTTGGTTATATGTTCCTGGATAGATTTTGCTAGCATCCAGACCTTGTTTTACAATCGGTTTAATAAACATATAGCCGTCTTCCGGATCCTTCTTCTTCAATTCCTCATCTGCTACAGCTAGCATCTTCATCGGATCGAAAGTTGCAATAACAGCAAACTTGCCGTTCATCGCTTTTTCTCTTACTTGATCTTCTGTCTGCGTATTCGCATCTTGTGTCATCAACTTCTCACGCATCAGCTTCGCTGTATATACAACGGATTCACGGAAGCCTGGATCCTTATAGATGGAGACCATTTTATCACCATCTGGTACAGCGAAGAAACGAGTAAGGGACAAGTTGTTTTCTTTAAAGGAAGAGAAGATTTGGTCAATACCGTGACCGTCTTTCGCCAATCCCGTTTCAAATGGAGTGACGTCAGGGTACTTCTTATGAACAGCTTGCAAGTATGCATACAAGTCGTCAGTCGTCTCCAATTTTGGAGAGCCGAGCTCTTTATAGATTTTTTTGTTGATTGCATAGCCCGCGTTTCCGTTTGGCTGCTGTGTATAATAGTTCGGTACCTGATAGATCTTGCCGTCAGGCGAACGGAGCAATGCTTTGTGATTTTCAGTCAAATACTTCTTGAAATTCGGGTACTTGTCAATATACTCATCCAATGGTACGAGCATACCAGCCTCACGAAGACGTTCTATATCGGCCCCTCTGTCAGTCCAGATAATATCAGGAAGCTCATTGCCCGCAATCATCGTTTGCAGCTTCTGTGCATTGTTTCCACCTGAACTGATTCCATTGACCGTAATTTTCAAGTTGTCCTGTATCCACTTAGAAGCAGGGTCCTTACCCCATTTCGGCAGCTGGTACCAACCATAGTTGCCATAGAACGATACTTCAAGTGGTTCCTTGCCCAATTCGTACAGGTCACTCTTCGGAGTTTCACTTGATTCTTTGCCCGTGTCGCCTTGCTTCACAGGTTCATTCTCAGGTGGAGCACTTGTCTTCCCACTGCCGCATCCTACTAACAGAGTGAATACCATAAAAACAGACAACACACTCAGCAGAAGATTTTTTTTGTTCTTCACGGCTTTTTCCCCTTTCAATTTTGTAATCTATGTTTAAAGCAAGGTTGCTCTAAACGCATCCAAATGTCCAGCAGATTAAACAATCGCTACTCTTTCAACGAGCCAATCAATACACCTTTTACAAAGAAACGCTGCAAGAACGGGTACACACATACAATTGGAAGCGTTGCTACCATAATCGTCGCCATCGTCAATGCCTTAGAGGTTATTTTCTTCGCAGCATTGATGTGCACAAGCGCACTCGTATCTACATTGGACAACTGTTCAGATGCAATGTTGGAGAATAGTATCTGTCTTAGTATCGTCTGAATAGGAAGCAGATTCTCGTTCGTAATATAGATACTGGCTACGAACCATTCATTCCAGTGCGCAACCGCTGTGAACAGAGACAAGGTAGCAATAACAGGGCCAGATAACGGGAAGACAATACGGAAGAATGTACCCCAGTTACCGCAGCCGTCAATCTTCGCTGACTCTTCCAAGCCTTGCGGCAAACCTTGGAAGAAGGTTCGGAATATAATCATATTCCATACACTAATAAGTGCCGGAATAATGAACACCCAGAAAGAGTTGAACAAACCAAGTCCACGAATGAGCATATAGCTCGGAATGAGACCGCCTCCAAAATACATGGTAACGATACACATAATCATATAATACTTGCGGCCCATAAGCCCTCGCTTCGACATCCCGTATGCAAAAATGGCCGTCGCTAAGATGGATGCTACCGTTCCAATGACCGTTCGCAAGAGGGCAATCACAAACCCATTCATTAATCGCGAATCTTCGAATACAATTTTATAGTTCTCCAATGTAAACTCGCGCGGCCAGAAAGTAATGCCGCCCTTAGACGTATCCAATCCTTCATTAAAAGATATGACAAGTGAATTCCAGAATGGATAAAAGGTCGAAAAGGCCAATAAGGTTAACACTACATAGATAAAAACCGTAAAGATGCGATCTCCTATACTATCACGTATCATTATTCAGTCCTCCTAGTTATGGAATGATTCATTACCATAAGCTATTGCCCGTCTTTCTGGCAATGAAGTTCGCAAATGTAAGCAACGTGACGCTGACAACAGCCTTGAACAGGCCGATTGCCGTTGCATAGGAGTACCTGTAATTATCAATACCGACACGAACTACATATACATCAAGCGAGTCTGATACTTCTCTCAAGGCTGGATTCGAAGCGAGAATGAGAATGTCCTCGAAGCCTGCATTGAGCAGGTTGCCGATTGCAAGAATCATAAAGATGATCACAACTGGCATAATGCAAGGCAGTGTAATGAGCGTCATCTGCTTGAATCGACTCGCACCATCTATCGATGCTGCTTCATACAAATGAGGATCGATCCCTGCAATCGCTGCCAAATATACAATAGAGGCAAACCCTATTTCCTTCCATACATTGGTTGCAACGAGAATCGACCAGAAATATTCTGCCAATGACATGAAGTTAATCGGCTCATCGATAATCCTGAGCTTCTCTAACAGCATATTTATGCTGCCATTGTCTACGGACAGTAAGGATGTAACCATGGATCCGATAACTACCCATGATAAGAAGTGAGGCAAGTACGTAACGGTTTGAATGACCCGTTTAAAGGCCATCTTGCGCACTTCATTAAGCATAAGCGCTAACACAATTGGCGCTGGAAACCCGAAGATAAATTTCATAAAACTGATAATAATCGTATTGCGCATAACAGGTACAAATTCTGGCGAATTAAAAAAATCAATAAAGTGCTTTAATCCTACCCACTCATTGCTGAACAGATTGAAGCCTGCCTTAAGCTTATAATCTTGAAAAGCAATAAGAATGCCATACATAGGGATATAAGAAAATATAAAGATTAGAGCAAGTGCGGGCAGCACCATGAGCTGTATGTCTATTTGCATAAAAAATCGTTTTAATGCGCTTTTCTTATGCTTATCCAGGTTCAGGCCCGGTTCTATCTCTGCTCCCGTGGTTGCCTTCGCCATATGAAAATCCCTCCTAGATTCAAAATAACTCTTGCTGAATAAATCTTAACTCCTTCCAGATGTTGTCTTCTTCATTGTAAAAGCAAAGCGCTTTCACGGATATATGACAAACCAACGATTATTGATACTTTGACACGTTCTTTTATAAAAAAAACAATACCTTTCATCTCAACATGACAGAGACTTCCGGTATTGTTTCTTTAATACTCCTATTTAAGCACTATATCTTCCGGCTTGCGAAGCGAACATTTCTGCATAGTTGCCCTGTTTATGAATTAACTCCTCATGACTGCCTTCTTCGATGATTTCACCATCATGAAGTACAATAATTCGATCAGCGTGCCGGCAGCTGCTCAATCGATGGGAGATCATAATGGTTGTCTTCCCCTCGCATAATTTCATAAAATGATCATATACCTCCGCTTCAGACTTAGGATCCAAAGCTGCCGTTGGCTCGTCCAATATCATGAATTGTGCCTGCTTCATAAACGCCCGACTTAATGCGATTTTCTGCCATTGTCCTCCAGACAATTCATGTCCGCCTTCGAACATAGCCCCAAGCACCGTATCCATGCCTTGCGGCAGTTTGCGCAGTATTTCCCCTGCCCCGGCATTGTCTGCCGCTTCCATAATCATTGCATCGTCATGAATATGGCCCAACTTTCCCATGGCAATGTTCTCACGTGCAGTTAGCTGGTAATTGACGTAATCTTGGAACACAGCAGACACATTCTCCCGCAGGCTTGCCGTATTTATTGCACGAATTTCTATCCCATCATATGTGATTGAGCCTTCATTCGGGAAATAGAGTCCTAATAAACATTTCACAAGCGTACTCTTGCCTGCCCCATTCTCTCCTACGATTGCAATTTTTTCTCCAGCCGCAACACGGAAAGTAATATTTTTCAATATAGGCTTGGATTGATTCGAATATGAGAAAGTAAGATCGCGCACCTCAATACAATCATGCAGCTGACTTGGAAACATAACTGTGTCCTCTTTACTTTCCTTGTCTTCTTCTGTTTCTATATGTAAATATTGCAATACTTCACTGACAAATAAGGATTCTTCATAAATCCCAGCTATATTGCGTCCCAATCCTGATATGAACCCCTCTATTTGCACCAAAGCCTGCGTCAGTGAAACATAATGGCCTATTGTCAATAACCCCTGATAACCAAACCATACTAATATACCGAAAGTACCTATGTTCAAAAATGATTGTACAGAACCAACTAATAAGGCTCTCCAACTCGCTGTTTTTTCCAATTGATATCGTTCATCTGTTGTTTTCCAAAATAACTCAGTCCATTTTCCTATTATATAATCTGTATGTTGATAGATTCTAAATTCTTTAGCTGCATGCCGGCTATGCAAAAGTTGGAGCAGATAGTGTGTTTTTCTTTGTGTTGGGGTTTGATTAATCATTTGCATGTATTTGCGCTGGCCGAAGTATAAATTGACCCACAAACTAGGAATCAGCATAAGCAGCACAACAAGTGCGAGTATCAAATGAAAGGATAGTAAGACAGACAACATTCCGATTATAGATATGGAGTTCCGCAGCGCGTTCATAAATAATACAAATATCGAAAACCCTCTAATATCCATGCCGAGAGCTGCTCGCTCAAGCTGATCAAAGTACGCGGGACGGTCAAAATAACGAAGCGGAAGCTTAGATGACTTGTGGACTAATAAGTGTTCAAAATAAAACTTTAAGTGCTGCTGCGCACGAAACCCTACAATCTTCTCACCAAATTGAATTAGTTTATCGAGAAGCAGCAGTGTACCCTGAATCCCTAACAGCAGATAGATTGTCAGTAGGGAACTGGAGTGGCTTTCGAATAGTGCGGTTATCTCATCAATGAGTTCCTTTACTAGATAAATTTGAACGACAGGGATTAACGAACTTATTATATTGCACACAACAATAATCATAGTCATTCCAGGAATGACCTTCATCATCGTGGGGATAAACTGAAATAGTACATTGATAACAAGTCTTCTTTTTTCTTTAAAATTACGTTTCCCATCACTTGAAATTTCCATCGTTTATTCTCCTGTTTATACGATCTTTTCAATGTAATGAAAAAGAGAAGAGAGGGAGTCCCTCTCTTCTCCGTCCGGCTACTAACAAGTACAATAATAAGTAGTAGTAGAAGAACCTGCGCATACATAAACGCTTTCATAAACAAATTTTTCTTGCGGATAGTGCGCACACTTCGACGAAGTGCATCCGCCTGTCGTGAAGCAACCTGAACTCATATGCATAGCCTCCTTTCAAGATAGTCATATTTATAGTCAAAGGCAGACGCCTTAACTACCTATTGCAATTACTTTAAGCAGCAACTTTCATCTGCCCCTTTTCAACTAGCAAGTTCAACTGCTCTTCAAAATTGATAATGCTCTTGGTTCGTACTTCTGCGGCGGAGGATAAGTAATAGATGAACGGGTAGTATCCTGTCTGAAGTCTGGCCATATCTGAGGGAATGATAGGGACAATGGGCATCGTTAGCTGAAATTGATCAATTATTTTCTCTACGTCAAAATCATTGCCCTGCATCATTAAGATAATTTCTATGTCTGGCCTTAATTGATAGAAGCGTTTAAGGATTGGGTATACGAGTTTGCATTGATCACAACTTACAGAGGTAAAAGCGATGAGGAATCCTGTTTTTGTCATGCTCTTCAAATCAATTGATCCTTGATTAATCGAGTCAAATTGGAGCTGAGGAAACAGTTCACCCGCAGGCACTCCATGATGCTCATGCACCAACACTGGGCCTTGATTCGTATTGGCTTGTTGAACATTTCGCTTTTTTCCAATTTGGATAATATAATAGGTTTGCAATGTGACAATAATCCATAGTGCAAAATAAGAAATGTTAAAAACCTGTTCCATTCATGTCCTCCTAACTTAGTAGGCTGCGATTATTCCATAACGTATAGACATTAATGAGCCCGATAGTGATACCAGCAATACTGATCCATTCGATAGCTGCTGTTCCGCTCATGAAATCAGGACTATGCAGCCAGATGCATAATAGAGAGGCTCCGAAGAATGGAGTGTTTCTTATCATTGTCCCCCAACCTAGCTGCTCTTCTGTCGTTTTCCCGAAGCAATTGCATGTAATCTTTTTCTTGTCCCATAGTGCTTTTCCAGCTACGAAATAGAATGAACAAAATAGGAGAAGCGAACCTACCGCTCCAGCAAAATGAGTTGTATCAAACACTAGTAAAGCTGCAACTAGCAATTCGAACACTATGACACCCCATGCCGTAAAAGAAGGAAAGTTGAGCTGTTGTACGGTTTTTTTAAAATCATGATAACTTACTAGCTTGGCAATTGAAGAGTACACAAGAATTGTACACAGAAAAATAGTCAATGCTGCTTCAAGTCCCATATGTTCCCCCTCTTCATTCAAAAAATAGTACAGCGTCATAGTAAGATGTTTGCTAGATCGCATGAGTCTAGTTCTTTAGTTGCACCACTCTAGTTATATTGAAGTATATGCCTTGCAACGAAATGTTGAAATATGACAAAACAACGATTATTGATACTTTTACATGTTTTTATCATCACGATGCATAAAAATACGAATATGATCCTGAGGTGAATGCGAAAAGTGCCCAAAGCACTGGTTTGCTTTGGGCACTTGCGTTATACAATATTCGAATACTAATTAGGATAAATTAATTTTCCACCTTCAGCTCTTCAACAGGACGAGTACGACAGCTGCCCTGCAGCACACGCTCGCTCACATTGCCGAAAGCATCTATTGCCTGTACCGCGATGGAGTATTCACAATCTGGCTTCAACTCTGGTATCTCAAGACGAAGCTGCTCCGGAACCGGATATTTATAAGATTCGGAAAATGCAGCGTAATGTACAGCCTCTTCTATTTCATTGCGATTCTCAAACGTAACGTTGTAGGCATGTACAAGCTCATTATCGGACGCCTGATCGAAGACGATAACGATAGAATCTGAAGTTGTACACTCCTCTTCTACATGCAATTGTGCGTGATCAGGGAAGCATGGCGCTTCTGTGTCACGATGAATGGTATATGTAAAGGTTGAAGTTGACGCTGGCAGCGACACAATCCAAGCGTCTCCAATCTGACGATCATATTCGAAATCAAGCCTATGAATCGCAACGCGATCCTCATATACCTCGACAAGCAAGCCTTGGCTGAACTTCTCGAACCCTAACGGCAAATTTCCTTGAAGCTTGCCATGTTCCACTTCCATATAGCTAAGCGAAGCCGTTCCAACAGAAGTAAAGTCCTCCTGATGAATACTGCGCGGATCCTGAAGCGGATAGTGGGAGTGCCCGGAGAACGTAATAACCTGCGGATATGGCCGCAATGCCTCCATAAGCGGTTCAATATTGTCCTGAATGCCCCAGTCCTCGCTGCCGTACACGGTGTCCTTCAAGTGCTGATGCAGGAAGACGAATATAGGACGCTCTGCTGAATCGGCTGCAGCCACCTGCAGTTGTTCGCGAAGCCATGCAATCTGATCCAATGAGAAGTACCCTGATGTAACCTTATCCTCTGTCGCCATGACAATGAAATGGTAACCCTTAATGACCTGATGAAAATATAAGGATGGCATCTCCGTTTTTGTAAGAAAGCGAGCCTGCGCTTCTTCAATCGGAAGTCCGTTCCAATAGTCGTGATTGCCGATCGTGATGAGCGGTGTCGCTCCTGGCAGCTTATGCTTGCGGAATACTTCCAAATTGCGATCGTATTCCTCCTCAAGTCCATTGTTTGTTAAATCCCCTACAATAACAAACGCATCCTGATGAGGCGCCCTTGCATTCAACTGCAACATCGCTCGTTCGAACTTGGCGACACTACCTTCACCCGAAGGATCAATATGTATGTCACTGATTACCGGAAAGACGAGTGTAGGCTGCATATGTGTTGACATCGATCGTTCATCTCCCTTGTCCTGTTCATTCTATTCGATCTGCAATGCATGAAGCATGGATTAATTCACCTCTAGTCTATAACCTTTTTCTAGAGATGACCAGAGTAGAATATTTACTTAATTCGTGTTGTGAAATAGTTATGCTTTCTTAACTCGTCAAAAATACCATATTTCGCTATAATAGAGGTCTACATGAAGCAAGATGCCACCATTGTCCACCTTATCGTGAGGATGTGTAAATGCCTTGTTAGCCATTGAACGCCGAAAACGCATCATGCAGCACCTGTTCCAGGACGGCAGAGTTCTCGTCGCAGAGCTTAGCAAGCAGTTTCGAGTGACGGAAGAAACAGTGCGAAGAGACTTGGATCGTATGGAGAAAGAAGGACTCCTGCTAAGAACACATGGGGGAGCATTTTTAGCAGAGACATCCGTAAGCTCTGACGTCCCTGTATGGGTGCGCGAGGACTGCTATTTGTCTGAGAAGAAGTGGATCGGAACAAAGTGCGCTAGGCTTATCCAACATGGGGATACGATTATGCTTGATTCGAGTACAACTTCACTCCATATCGCCAAAATAATAAAAGCGCGCAAGCAATTGACTGTAATCACAAATTCACTAAATGTCATCATGGAACTATCAGATGCTGAACATATTAAATTAATTTGTACCGGTGGTACTCTTCGCCGCCGATCACTGTCCTATTCTGGACATGCTGCTGCCAACGCCCTCGCCCGATATACTGCCGACAAAGCCTTCCTCTCGTGCTCCGGTATCGATCTTACACACGGCGTAACTGACGCCAATGAAGAAGAAGCTGAAATACGCAAGATTATGCTGCATCATGCGAAGCAGAGTATATTAGTCGCAGATATAACGAAGTGCGAGAAAATAGGGCTTGTCAAAATTGCTGAATTGTCCAGCTTCCATACGCTGGTTACCAATTGTCCGCTGCCATTGCAATGGAGAGAGGGACTGGCGGCACAATCCATTATTCTCGATGATCAGTGCGATCCAAATAAGCAATATGCCGCGACGGCTCGATGCAGCATGAATAGTTAAATGAAAACAAAGATTGATGATTACTCCCTAATTGTAGACCTCATCAATCCGCTTCCTGCTCGTTCTTGAACTTTTCTACCAAAATATCGCGTATCGTAATTGCCGCGGGGGATAATTCATCCCCCTGCGGGCGCCGATCCACTGCTTATTATGATGACAGGCGCCCCTTGGACTTACCTGTTGTTTCCGGTCGGAATTGGAGCCGTTGTCTTAGTACTGGCGGCGTGGACATATCATCGCACACAGGGAAATCAATATCCTAAGCATTGGTTCACCTCATAATGTTGCAAATAAATAATAAGGAGCAGATCGCAACGGCGACCTGCTCCTATCTTTTTTGGACTGCTTGATTACAGTACCTTCTTCAATTTTTTCACATAATTTGCTCGAATGAATAAGAAATAGACAACCTGAATAACGAAGAATGTACCTAATACTAGAATGATTTCTTTTAAAATAGAGATTTGCGAGAACAAATTTTGCAGTGTGTTCAATGCAACGGCACCATGAATGATAGCTACGACAATCGGTACAAAGAACAGCAGTCCGATTTGAGTGGATACAACCTTTGACAGTTCCCCTTCAGTCAGACCCAGCTTGGAGATAGCTCGATACTGCACGATATCGGAATCCAAATCCGAGAATAGTCGGAAATAAAGGAAGCTGCCTGCTGCCACGAAGAAAACAATTCCTACGAACAAGCCTGTCAGCAGAATTTGGCCCATACCCTGATTCACTTCCTGCATCGCAAGCGCTCGCGCCTGAAAACGATAGTGGGGATTGGTACTATCAGCATTCAACTGTGTATTCAGCTTCTCAGCAACTGCCTTCGTTCCCTGCCAGTCATCCATCGCAAATACATGCATATCCATATCGGTTTTCGACTTTGGAAGTGCGTTGAAATCTGAATCCGACATCACAAGCACATGATTTCCAGTGATGTATTGGCGGACATCTTTGCTCATGTCCGGTACATCTGTCAATTGAAGCTTGCTTCCACTGCTCAGAGTCAAAGTCTGCCCCTTCGACCAGTCCTTCTTCCCTCTGTTATATCCGAAGTCATCCATCTTGAATTGCATCAATACCGCACTTCCTGCATCTACACGAATCTTATCCTCCGAGATCAGGTTATAATCCGTTACGGAAATTGCATTGAATGAGTACTTATCCTTAAGCTCCGCATCTTTATTATGAATAACGAAGCTGTCATAGTTAACGTTTTCTTCCTTCAACCCTGTCTCAATGTACGCAAGATGTTTTTGCTCCTGCTTATTGTCGGCATAGGAATCATAAGACATCGGCGGCATCGATCCTGCAACGCCCTCAGTCAACATCGCTTTGAACCCAACAAGCGTTCCGATGGCTGTAAACGCAACGGTTGAAATAATCGCGACAAGGAAAAACATGCGCGCATTATCCTTCATCCGATATGCCAAATCGGACAGTGTCAACATGTTTGTATTCCGGCGATACAACTTCTTGTTCTTCTTCAATTTATGAATGATATACACACTTAGCTGTGTGAATAAGAAGTATGTACCGATCGACACAAGAATGACGACAGGCAGCAGTGCAAACATAACAAGGGTTCCGCGTACGATAAAAGCTATCGCATAACCGATCAGCAGCAGCATGGCAGCCAGAATAGCCAGCCATACCGACGCCTTCGGTTCCGGTTTTGGCTTCGTCGAAGCTTTCAATAGATCAATAAGTGAGCTTGTTCGCAAGATCGTCGCCGTAAAGAACGAGATTACTAGGAACAACAGCATAAAGGCCACAAATGTAAACCAAAGCGCCTTTGTTGGGAAGTAGAACGATAACGAATGCTCCAAATACAACATGGACGAACCGAGCATAAGCATCCCTTTAGACAAAATCAGCCCTGCTGCTATACCGGTTACAGTCGAAGCAAATCCAATGATCGTATTTTCTAGAAATACGAGACGCTTCAGCTGCATATTGGACATCCCCTGCATGATGCAGACACCGAATTCTTTCTTTCGCGTCTTCAAGAAGACGCTCATCGAATAGAGAATGAAGAAAAACGTAAAGACGTAAATGATATACTGGGCAACCTGCATCCCTGTTTGTGCGCCTTTTCCGAATCCCCCACTCTCCGCCAAATTCAATTCTGGATGGAACGCTAGCATCGAATATACGAAAAAGATCATAACAGAGAAAGCACTGCTTATAAAATAACCGGCATACAGCCGCGCGTTGCGAATAACGTTCTTAAACGCGAACTGACGAAAGTTCATCTTCCGCGCCTCCTATTGCCGACAACACATTCATAATTTCCTGGAAGAACACTTGTCGTTGATCATGCTTATGCAGCTCTTGGTACAGCGAGCCGTCCTTAATGAAGATGACACGGTCACAATAACTTGCAGCAAACGCATCGTGTGTTACCATCATCGTCGTTGTACCGTCTTCCTTATTGATTTTCTCCATCATCTCTAGAACATCCTTGGCTGACTTTGAATCCAAGTTCCCTGTCGGTTCATCCGCAAGCAGCAGCTTCGGATTATGGATCATCGCACGAGCGATTGCCGTCCGCTGGCACTGTCCCCCAGAGATTTCGTACGTGCGCTTGTCCAAAATTTGCTTGATGCCCAGCTTCTCCGCTATCGCTTGCACACGCTGCTCCTGCTCCTTAATGCTCACATTTTCCAATGTTAATGGAAATACGATGTTTTCCTTCACCGTTAAGGTTTGCAGCAGGTTGAAATCTTGGAACACGAAGCCAAGCTGACGGCGGCGGAACAGTGCCAACTTGCGTTTATTTAAGGCGTGCGCATTGCTCCCACCAATCAATACTTCTCCTGATGTGGGCTTGTCGATTGTCGATACCACGTTTAAAAATGTCGTTTTCCCGCTTCCGGACGGCCCCATAATCCCAACGAACTCACCTTCGCCAATGGTTAGGTTTAAATTCGATAATGCTTGATAAGAGACTTTACCCTCGTATACTTTGGATACATTTTTAACCTCTAGCATAGTAGAATTACACGCTCCTTGTTGTTTTCGGTACCTTCACTTTACTCCCGATTAGCAAATACAACCATTGTTATTGCTTACATTTTCCTTTCAATATTGTCATGTTCATTCCTCATAGCTGCGATTCAAAAAGAAAGAGAGCAAGCCACGATACGGCTTACTCTCTACATAAGCATTTGTTGTTACAATACTCGCTTCAGCTTTCTTACATAATTCGCTCGGATGAATAAGAAGTACACAACCTGAATGATAAAGAACGATCCTAATACGAGTATGATTTCTTTCAAAATCGATACGTTCGGGAACAAGTTCTGCAACGTATTCAGTGCAACCGCTCCATGAACGATAGCTACAATGATCGGAACAAAGAACAGAAGTCCGATTTGCGTAGTAACTACCTTGGATAATTCCCCTTCTGTCAGTCCCAGCTTCGAAATCGCCCGATACTGGACAAGATCATTATCCAAATCTGAGAACAGACGGAAGTACAGGAAGCTGCCTGCTGATACGAAGAACACGACTCCGACAAATAAGCCTGTCAGCAAGATTTGTCCCATTCCTTGATTGAGTTCTGACATCGATGTCGCTCTGGATTGGAAGCGGAAGTCTTGCTGCTTTTCTTTTTGGAACTGCTTCTCCAGGTCTGCTGACAATGATTTTGTCGCCTGCCAGTTTTCCATGTTGAAGATATAATTTGTCTCGTCGAACTTCGTAAGCGGGATTGCCTTAAAGTCCTCATCTGACACTACCAGCACTTCGCCGCCCGATACATATTGTCTCACATCGTCGGTCATCTCAACTGAGTCAACAAGCTTCAACTTACCTGTCTTCTTCAATGTCAAGGACTGCCCCTTCGACCAATTCGAAGCTGTGCTCCTATTGCCAAAATCATTGCTTTTCGTTTCCAGCATGAATCCTTCACCCTGACGGAGCTGAATGCGCTCTTTGGCGAATGAATTGTATTCCGTTGCCCCCATCACCTTCATAATCGATCCATCTTTGAATTCTGCTGTTTTACTATGAATGATGTAGGCATCGTACTTGATGTTTTCCTTCTTAAGTGCTGACTCAATCAAATCTACATGTTTCTGCTCTTGCTTATTGTTCATTGTATTCGATTCATACGACATAGGCGGCATCAAATCTGCCACACTATTTGTCAGCATTGCCTTGAAGCCAACGAGTGTACCAATAGCCGTAAAAGCTACAGTAGAAATAATGGCGACGAGGAAGAACATCCGTGCATTGTCCTTCATCCGATAGGCCAAGTCTGACAAGGTCAGCATATTTGTGTTTCTGCGGTACAGCTTCTGCTTCTTTTTCAGCCTATTAATAATGAACACGCTTAGCTGTGTGAATAAGAAATAAGTGCCTACCGAGACAAGAACGACTACAGGCAGCATGGCGAATAGGACCTGTTCCCCGCGGACTACGAACGCAGTTCCGTAGCCGCCTAAGATGCACAGTGCTGCAAATATCGCGAGCCCCGCATTAGCCTTGGGCTCTGGCTTCGGCTTCGTTGAAGCTTTTAGCAGATCGATCAAGGAACTTGTACGTAATATGGTAGCCGTAAATAATGAAATCGCAATAAACAGTGCCATGAAGGCTGCGAACGTGAACCACAACGCTGTCGTTGGGAAATAGAATGACAATGGGGCATCCAAATACAACAAGGATGAGCCTAGCATGAGCATTCCCTTTGACATTACTAACCCGGTCACTATCCCTGCAACCGTTGAAGCAAATCCGATAATGATATTTTCTACAAATACAAGGCGCTTCAACTGCATGTCAGACATCCCTTGCATAATACACACACCGAATTCTTTCTTACGTGTCTTCAAGAAGACGCTCATGGAATACAGGATGAAGAAGAAGGAGAACACATAAATAATGTACTGAGCTACCTCCATCCCCGCCTGTGCACCCTTGCCGTACTTGCCGCTGCCAGCCATATTCAGCTCTGGATGAAAAGCCAGCATCGAATAGACAAAGAAAATCATTACGGAGAAGGCGCAGCTAATGAAATATCCAGCGTACAGCCGCTTGTTCCGAAATACGTTCTTAAACGCGAACTGACGAAAGTTCATCTTCCGCTCCCCCCAATGCTGACAAGACATTCATAATTTCTTGGAAGAATACTTGCCGCTCATCATGCTTGTGCAGCTCTTGGTACAGCGAACCGTCCTTGATGAAGATGACGCGGTCACAGTAACTTGCAGCAAATGCATCATGGGTAACCATCATCGTCGTGGTGCCGTCTTCCTTGTTGATCTTTTCCATCATTTCAAGCACGTCCTTGGCTGACTTGGAATCCAGATTACCAGTGGGCTCGTCCGCAAGCAGCAGCTTCGGCTGATGGATGATTGCCCGCGCAATCGCAGTACGTTGACATTGACCACCCGAAATTTCATAGGTGCGCTTGTCCAGAATATGTCCGATTCCAAGCTTGTCCGCAATCACTCTTACACGCTGTTCCTGTTCCTTAATGCTGACATTCTCCAGCGTCAATGGGAAAATAATATTTTCCTTCACGGTCAAGGTCTGCAGCAAATTGAAATCCTGAAATACAAAGCCAAGCTCTCTGCGACGGAACAAGGCTAGCTTACGCTTACTAAGGGCATGTGCATTGCTCCCGCCAATCAATACTTCTCCTGATGACGGCTTATCGATCGTGGACACCACGTTCAAGAAAGTCGTCTTACCACTTCCGGATGGCCCCATGATGCCGACGAATTCGCCCTTGCCTATCGATAAATTCAAATCGGAAAGTGCTTTGTAAGACACTTTGCCTTCATATATTTTGGATACATTTCTGACTTCCAACATAGATGCTAATTACACTCCTTCGCGTACCTGTTCTGTATACATACTTTACTTGGTGTGAAGAAATGTAACCATTGTTATGCCTTACAATTTCCTTTCATTTTTGTCATGTAATCCATTTTGACAGATCACTACTCCTATCAAAATAAAAAAGGATCCTCGCATGACCGCATGCAAAGAATCCTTTTTATCGACAACATCGACAACCAGCTTACTGTCTACTAATGATGATCTCCTTTTCTCCGACTGAACGCAAACCCTCCAAAACCGCCGACAATCGCAAGATAGAATCCGAGATCATACCACCAGCCTGTATTATTGATCTCATATACACGGATTCCATCCTTGAAAAGCCCAAAAATCAGCGAGATCGGCGCAATCCAGCCATGCCAGATCCCCCAGAAGAAACCTGCTGGTGATTGATCCGTGTACGAACCATCTCCAGGCATACAGCCGCTCAGCAGAATCGTCATGGCGATAAACACTACACATAAGAGAATAAATCGCTTGGAATGCTTCATTAAAATGTCATCCCTCCTATATTGAAATACGCTACTGTTCAGATGATACATTAACAGCGATGTCCCCTTGACCATATCTCAAAATTGGCGCATACATCATAATCGCATCGTTCTCAGCTATAGGCTCGTCTTCGCAGCACTCACCTGTCTCATTATATATGGCTTGGTGCAGTACATTATGACGAACATAGCCACCCCATGGCTCTTGCCGAATCCAGTGCTCCTTTTCTATACTTTATAGTGTAAGTTTGAAGGAACTGCACATCTCCATTCACCATTAAATACTTATCATCAAGAAATAGCTGCGTATCAATGGAATTTCATTGCTTTTTCAGAGTCAATATGATATATTAATTCTTCTCTTTCCATATTTTGATGTGTTTCAACAAAGAAGTAGGAGAGATCACACAATCCTTTCTTAGGAGGTAACTGAAGGTGAGCGACACGTTTCAAAGTGCCTTTCAAGAAGAGCAGCACCGTCTGAAAGACACGCTCGACATCATCGAGCAGCAATACGACAAAGTTCATAATGTAGCCCCTTATACTGGGCACGACTTTACGCTGCAAGTATTAGAGGACAACCGCAAGCAGCAGGAAGAACGCTTGGCTCAAGCCCGTAAGGAGCCTTATTTCGGAAGAATCGATTTCGAAGAAAACGGCAAGGATGAAGCACTCAAGCTGTATGTCGGCAAACGAGGCGTTCATCGCAGTGCAGAAATCGAGAATGAAGCATACCCGCTAGTGATTGACTGGAGAGCCCCGATTGCGAGCTTATTCTATTCCTTCTCTGGAGGTACAGCTCCGGTATCTTATGATTCATTAGACGGCCCTATCGAGGGCATCGTGCATCTCAAGCGCAACCTGGCGATACGCGGACAACAATTGCAAAGAGTCGTCGATACCTACAATCGCTCCGAAGGCGAAAGCCATGTTACAGACGAATTTCTCGTCTACCGGCTAGGAGAGAACAAGGACAATCGACTGCGCGATATCGTATCTACGATTCAAGCGGAGCAGGATCGCATCATTCGCGCTCCGAAGAACACTGCCTTGTTCATACAAGGGGTCGCTGGTAGCGGTAAGACGACCGTTGCTCTGCACCGCCTTGCTTATTTGCTTTATCAATATCAGGAGCAGATTCGTGCCGAGAAGATGATGATTTTTGCGCCCAACCGCATGTTCCTGAACTATATATCCGATGTCTTGCCTGAACTGGGTGTCGGCAACATCCAGCAGCAGACGTTCCCTGAATGGGCTTTGGCGGTAATGGATATGCAGCTATCCGTAACACTCGCATCTCCGATGGAGCAAGTCGAGAAATGGTACGGTTCCTTGGATTCGCGTCCAGTCCTTGACGATCACGTCTCGGGACGATTCAAAGGCTCCCTCTCCTTGCTGTCTCATATGGATCAGCTTATGAAGAAGTACGAGCAGAACGCGGTTCCAAGCGGCGACTTCTCTCCTTGGGACGGAACCGTTCTCCCGTATGCAACCATATACAGCTGGTTCCATGAGGAGTATCGCTCCTACGAGCCGGCCAAGCGCAAAGAGCGCGTTATGGCCCGCATTCAGCGCTGGATTCAGATGGAACTAAAGCGAGAACACTCCAAGACAGTTCTTAAGGATAAGAAGAAGCTATCAACGCAGCGTCTCAAAGCCTATATGAAGAAATGGCCTGTCCTCGATACATGGGAAATGTATCGCTCCCTGTTCGAACCGAAGAAACAGGGCGACACGGATAGCGATAGCAGTATCGTCATTCCAGAGCCCGTGCGCAAAGAAACCTTAGCGTATTTGAAGAAAAAAGTGGTTCGTCACGAGGATCTGGCAGCACTGCTCTATTTGCATTCCCGTTTGCACGGGATTTCATCTGAGTACCGATACGATCATATTGTCATCGATGAGGCGCAAGACTTCTCGCCTTTACAAATTGCAGTACTCGACCACTTTGCCAAAAACCACTCCTTCACCATCTTAGGCGACCTCTCACAGGGGATTCATGCGTATGCCGGTATTCACGACTGGTCAGAGATGCGAGAACTGTTCAAAGCGGATGCAACGGATTACTTCGCCTTAACACGCAGTTATCGTTCAACGATGGAAATCATCCGATTCGCGAACGTCATCCTAGATCGAGGTGTAGGAACAGACATGTTGGCCGTTCCGGTATTCCGCAGCGGTCAGAAGGTTCGTATTGTCAGCAGCAAGACGAACGAGAGGGCAGAGCAGCTGAAGCAGATTATCTCTGATTTCCAAGACAATGGACATAATACGATTGCTTTATTGACTCGAACAGCGGATGAAGCCAGAGAATTGCACGCAGCACTTCAGGCAAATATCGAAGGAGAACTGAAGCACAGCATCCACCTGATTGATGGCAACGAGCAGCAATACGAAGGCGGAATATCCGTTCTTCCGGTATACTTGTCCAAAGGCTTGGAATTCGATGCGGTTCTTGTTCTTGACGTCGATGAGCATCGATATCCATGCAGCTTGCTTGATGCGAAGCTGTTGTATGTCGGCTGTACTCGTGCGCTGCACGAGCTGTGGATTGTTCACGAACCTGCGAATCAGCTATCGCCGCTCGTGTGCACAGATGACGAAGATACGGTCGAATTGATGTCTTAACCGATTTGATCTCTGAACCTAATAACTTGTTCACACAAAAGGACATTCTCTAGCAGCAGTAATATCTAGATGAATGTCCTTTGTTGTATGTTTCGCCATTCTATGGACTTGCAAAACCATATTCCGCCCTTACAAGTGAACTTGCTTATATTGCAATACACAAGTAGTGCCCTCATCTGGGCGGCTGTAATACGATATTGTGCCGTTCATCGATTTCACCAGACTAATAACGACCATTAGACCGAGCCCTGTTCCCTTCTCCTTCGTCGTATAGAATGGCATGCCAATTCGTTTAATTTGATAATCGCTCATGCCAACCCCAGTGTCCTTAATATGAATATGCACTCCCTCGTTATCCGACCAGGTGGTAACCTTCAACGTACCTCCATCCGGCATGGACTCGACTGCATTTTTCATTATGTTTAGCAGCGACTGCTGGAATTTCTTCGACTCTCCCATAATGTACATCGGTTTTTGAGATAGATGCTGGACAACTACCTCCACCTTCGACAGTAAACAAAGTGGAGATACCATGGGCACGACGGTGTCTAGTTCTTCCTGAACATAGAGCGGACGAGCCACCTCGACCGTTGGTTTGGCGTAATTCAAATAATCGGTAATGATCGAATTCGCCTGTTCAATGCCGGAAGCTGCATAATTCCGATAGGTCTGAATTTGTTCCGGGGTCAAGTTTTTACGGTTCATAAGCTGTAGAAAGCCTTGTGCAGTTGTCAGTGGATTACGAATTTCATGAGAAATGGAAGCGGCTAGCTGACCGATAACTTGATATTTCTCAGCACGAAAAAGCTCTTCCCGCATCCGTTCCTGATTTTTGACATGATGATAGATGTAGCTTACATACATCGAGGACAAATAGGTTCCGATGACAGCAATCACCACCTCTACTCCCTGCACTTGATCCCATTGATCGAAGAAGAACAGATAGCCAGCTAAATATACCGTAATCAGCAGCAGCGACATGAGGAAAATCTTCAAATAGGTACTCTGCAGCACCTGCTTATAGTGCAGAATAAGTCCAGCTGCGAGCATCATCGTGGAACCAATGATTGTCGGTACCGAGTAAATCTGCAAGTATAGTAATGTGCACAGATTGAATGCCAACCATGTACATATCCCTGGAAGCAAACCCTCGAACAGAGCAGCTAGCGCAAGAGACACTGGAGTTAAATGCAGCCCGTACAGCAATGGATCGATATCTTCATACCCAATATAAAAACAAGTCAGCAAAAATAAGATAAAGATAAATAACAGCTTGCGACGGTAATGAGCGAACATGAATTTCGGCGTGATGATGAGAAACATAAGACTTGCGCTCATAATATAGAGCAGCCCTTTGAATTCATGCGCTAATATGGAATGGATCACATCATTATTCCTTTCCCTATCGATTCAATGCCTTGAACGTTGAGCATTCGAGTCAGCCAATGATTTTCCCGTTCCATGGAAGGCCTTTATGGAATCGGGAGCGGTCATTGGAACGCCATGCCGATAGCAATGGATAATCATACATATCCCATATTTTGCAGGGTGGGGCATCGATCGACGATCGTTCGATGATGCAATTGACCGCTCTTCGCGCAGCCTCATTCGCCCCTTCCATCGTAGCCAAATCTGTATTCGTTCGAACATAATCCGACGCAAGGAACAGATTCGGAATTGCTGTATATGCATTCGGCCGCAAGTTCCACGTGTGGACATGATTCACGAGCAGCGGCTCCATGTTGATCACTTCATGCGGGTTCGGGAATTGAATATCTTCATCGAGATACCAATGCACAATCATATCATCGCTTAGTATGGTCTCACCTTGATTCAAGCTCCGCTTCAGCTGCTCCCACACTTCTATCTTAATTTGCTCGCTAGTGCAGTGCATTGCCGGCTTCCCGAATACAATACCAGGCGTTTTCCAATCCGATACATCGATCGAGATGATACCTGCCACATCCCCATTGCCGAAATTGCTCATCTTGAAATGCGGCCAGAACTGAGCTTGGGATACAGAAGTCAATGCCCAAGGGCTGTCCATATAGATGACATGACCATGGATGATAGGGACATCTTCTTTCAAATAAAATTGGACGCCGTTCATCCATTCTACGTTCTTCGCTAGCTCAGGCAGTCTGCCCAGCAATGGATCACCCTCGATTAGATCCTCCGTAATCAGTTCCGCCATCACCTCAACGGGCAGTGCTGCGATATAGTAATCTGCGGTTACAATGTGGGAGCGGCCTTCTTCTTGAATGGTCACGCCTTGAATCCGGCCATTCTTGCAATGAATATGTTCAACTTTCGCTCTTAAGCGATAGTCGACCCCCCCTTGTCTCAAGTAAGTCAGCCAAGGATTGATCCACACATCATTGGTAGGGCCGTTCAGCAAGCGATCCGCACTACCTCCTGGCAATACCATATCCAGCATTACGGTTGCAGCTACCGTGCCTACTGTGCAGGCATTCGCTTCCTTCGCCCGTGCTGCGACCAATATGCGCGTTAGGCCAGTGAAGATGTGTCTGAATTCCGCTGACTGCTTCTCCGCCTGTAGAAAATCCCACCATGCTACTCGCTGATAGTCCAGTAGCCGGCGTTCATCACAGCTAGTCAGAACCTGCCACAGACAGTTCACATAACGGTCGACGTCCTTCTCACTTAAACCAAGTTTATTATCGAATAGTGATTTAAGCAGTGTGCGCCAGCCGCGTATCGTTTGCGGGAATTCAGTAAGAAAAGGAAGCATAGGACGATTGAAGAAGGCAAGTCCCAAGTTCGTTCCTTCGATTAGATTATCAAATACGGTTAATCTCTCGGTACTGTTCGGCCGTTGATAGGGAATACGCTTCATGGTGTCCGTAACGTGCTTATAGAATTTTGGGAAGAACCGGAATCCGTGTTCTCCTGGCAAATCTGGTCGACCATTCGTCCCCGAATTGGGAACCGGCATACTTCGTGCCTTGCCTCCTGGAATGGTTCTCCATTCATACACAGAGACGCGAAATCCACGCTCCATTAGTTCGTGCGCTGCACTCATGCCGGCGATACCACCGCCTAGCACGATCACACTTGGGCGATCTTTCCCCACCATAAACAATTGAGCACTCCTATTCCATTATTATCATTGGAAAAATAAACTAGTTTCATATTACTATAAATCGACGGATTACAACACCTCTCAACGCAGATCTACAAGAAAAACAGAATGTAAGTTAGAAACGTGCCCCCTCCTACCATTTTACTTCATAGATTTGGAACCTATTTGCAAGAAATCAACAACAAAAAAACCTGCCCTTTGATTCATTGAGCAGGCATGTATTTCGCTGGATTTCACGGAGAAGAACGGTTCATTTTTCATAAATATGGGTAATGACAATTTGTCGAATGCGAGTTCATCACCTAGATAACTTGAACGACCCAAGCAATCCATGCAGCAGCTGGATAGAACAGCAACTGAGCGATAATTGTACCTACCGCTCTTGAGAACATCAAGAGCGCGAATATTTTACCTAAGCGATTCCGTTCTGTCATATCGCCCATTGCACGATCGGTAAGCATTGCCATTTGCGGATCGACGAAGATCGTGAGTATGATCGTAGCTAGTCCGTTAATTAGTCCAGATGATTGCGAGGCGGCCGTACTATACTCTGGATTCAATGCAGATGCGTACAGTGCTGCCAGAACCCCGATCGTATAGATGCTGGTGACCAGACAATTCAATAGCAGCAAGCGCTTCGGAATTCCCATGATCCGCAGCGAGCGGAGCATGTTCCATGTTGGCGTTCGCAGATGATGCTTCACATGCCGAATCTGATCGAGGGATACGGATGAAATCAATTTCGGAATAGAGCCTGACACTTCCATATGACGTATCACTCTAGTTGCAATCAAGACAGCTGTTAGAAAAAAGAGCATTGCCAGCAGCGTTCCTACCGTTGATGAGCCGATTACAATACGGAACTGGCCTTCCAAATCAAATTCCGGATGCTGCTTTGCATAATCGATAATTTTCCCTGTCATTGGGCCCTGAAGCAAATTCGAAGTACGAGATACAAGGACAATTATGCCGGTTAATGATAGGGCAACTGCAAGTCTACCTGTACGTACGCCCGCGTAGCGAACCGCATAGGACAATGTCTCAAATAAATGGATAAGCATAGTTAGTAAGGAGATGATGATAATTTTATCCAACGTGAACTCCCCCACAGGAAATCGTTGTTATACCAATTATAGCTTAGAATCATGTTTTTTATTTTCTCACGTCGTTTCCGTACTTGTCCAGATCAAAAAAGACTTCTAAATGTTGCAACTTTTTCATTCTATCATCGTTATTATTGTTAAAGGGGGTTTCGGGCTTACATGAGAGATGTTACTCGTACATTGAAATACAGCCTATCCATTCTAGTAGGCTGTCTACTTATAACACTGATTGGATCAAGCTTCGCCTATGCTGGTGATGGTGCCGATCATAAGGTTCAAATGCAACCGGCTCCGATTCCGGTCGTACGTGTGGTAGATACGGATGGGAATACCTTATCCCATGACGCCTTGATCGAGAATGGGCTGACATATATCCCTATTAAGGATCTAAGCACGCATTTGAATTTGAAGGTACGATGGGAATCATACAGCCATACTGTATATATTGAAGGGGACAAATCAGATATTACGTGGAGTTCACTAACTGGCAAGATGAAGGTGAATGGCAAGGATACGGTGCTCACGACATTCCCTCAAATTATTAACAATAAAACCTTTATCCCGCTTCGTCTTCTGCAGAATGTATTTACTTATCAATTTGACTGGGATAGCAAAACGAAGACCGTTACCCTGCTCAACAATTGGTAGAAGGTTGGATGATGTATGTATGCAGCAATAATTCCATAGAGCGGATAGATCTGAAATCTAGAAAGAGCAATACGGGCTGTTCCTACCTGTACTGCTCTTTTTTTATGCTTGCTGCCCATCCAACAAGTCTTCGTTAATAATGGAGAACAAATGAACATCCTCGTAGCACCCTTTTGCAAAAATATGCTTACGAAGCACTCCCTCCTGCTGAAAACCGCACTTCTCCAACACGCGAATCGAGGCAGTATTATCTGGGTAGCATCTAGCTTCAATCCGTACAAGCTTCATCGAAGTAAATCCATAACGAATCACCTCGTTCACAACCTCTGTCATGAGGCCATGTCCCCAGCGGGATCTTGACAACGCATAGCCGATCTCGGCACGTGCATGCTGCTGATTCCAATTCCCAAAGCCGCATGTGCCGATAAGCCGCTCCGACTGCTTGCAGTAAATTCCCCACGGAGCAATCTCTCCGCGACTATAACGCTGGATAATCCAGTTCAGAAAACGCTGCGAATCAGCAATCGTCTGGTGAGCAGGCCATGTTGCAAACCGCGAAATCTCTTCATCAGAGGCATATTCAAACATATCCTCAGCATCCTGAAGTGTCATTTCCTTCATACGTGTACGGGCTGTCTCTAGGACTGGAACGGGAAAGAACAGTTCGGTCTTGCGCATCATGATTTCCCTCCTTATGGATCTGGGGTTCACCTTATTCTTCTACACAAGATCATGCCATAACCGCCCGCTATTGTCTAACCACGCTCTATCTCTATCTATCTCTTCAACGTGACAAAGAAAAACAGCCCGTTACCTTCAATAAGGACACGAGCTGATGTCTGTTTTAGATGCTGTTATTAGTATTATCGCTTTGGATGATTGCGAAATAACAGAGGTAGAACTAGACCTGATTATGAACGAAGCTTGCCAACGAAAGCATTCCCGAATTGTCTACACTGTTCCTTCTCGTCAGCCTTAGGCGTCAATTCTACCTTCAAGCCATCCAACACAACTTCGCAGCCGCGCTGACGCAGCTTCTCAATGAGAATGTCCACTGCGGCACCATATTGTGCGTACGAAGAATCACAAGAACCAAACACGGCCGCCTTCTTGCCCGTCAGATCCACATCATCCATCTCATCGAAGAAATCAAGGAATTCATCGGGCAGTTCACCATCCCCCCATGTGTACGCGCCAAGCAGAATTCCTTCGTACTCTGCCATCTCCGATGCATAGGCATCCATGACTTCCTTCATCGTAAGCTCCTCATCAGTTCCTTTGACGCCTTCGGCCACAGCTTCCGCCATTTCTTCTGTATTCCCCGTCATACTCGCATAAATTAACAATGTGCTCATGTATATAACCTCCAACTTTTTTATGTACATAAAATTGATATTGATAATCATTATCATTATAGTTGGAGTCGTTGCATTTCGCAAGCAGCAATCTTCTACCAATTAAAAAAGGATAAGGCAGCTCTATCGAGCTCCTCATCCCAGATCTAGCCTTCAACGCTATTCTTAAATAGCGAAGGTTAAAACGTTAGCGTATATGTTAATTCGTGTCTCCCATATAGACGTCTTTTTCCCCTCTACCTTGCAGCTTGGGTATCAATTGTGCAGGATAGACTCGAATGTGATCTAGCGCTGATAAGGCAACCCACTCTACACCAACCTGATACTCGTCAGGATTCGTTCCTGCAAAGATCTGAGCCTCTTGCTCCGCCGGAGGAATACGCTCATCAAGTTCAGCGACAAAATAAAATTCAACCTGATGGACATCGGCATCCCATTCTGCAAATTGATGATTTTTACCTATGTACTCACGAACATACGTGAGGTCGTGCACACGGATATGACAACCTATTTCTTCCATACATTCCCGCTTCAAAGCATCACTTAACTGCTCTCCATGTTCCTGTCCACCACCCGGGAACAGATAGAAGAATCCTTCCTGATCCTTGTTTTTCGTAAGCAGCACTTTTCCGTCGTATATGATGATTGCCTTGGCTGAATTTCGTATGGGCTTCATATGTCTTCCCCCTTGATAAAAGTGTTCTAACAGTTAATTGTACCTTAATTGGCAAGCTGTCAATGCGGTAATCGTTACGAATTTGATAAATTTTTTATAAAATCATCGAAAAAGATAAAGACGAACACCTAACATTATGGTAGTATATGGTACAAACCAGGTGTCAATTATCTCCTCTGACCTGCATCTAGTAAGGTTGGCGTATGGTGTAAACGATTATTCCATTGAGAGGGGAACTGTACACGTATGAAACGTAGATCCATGATGCTTATGTTGACGCTTTTACTGGCAATAAGTGCGTTTGTAAGCGCTTGCGGAAGCAGCAGCACGCCTGCCCCTGAGTCCAAGCCGAGCGAGACTCAGAAACCTGGCGACAGCGGGACAGGTGAGAAAAAAGAAGAGAATAAGGACGTGGCACTCGCCTCAGATCAGACCTTCCGCTTCAACATGAAGAGTGATCCTCCTTCCCTTGATCCTGGTACATCTCAGGATACAACTTCCTTCCAAGTATTGAGCCATATCTTTGAAGGGCTCACACGATTGGATGAGCACGGCAAAGTTATTCCAGGTACCGCAGAGAGCTGGGAAGAAGATGCTACGAAGACCAAGTATGTCTTCCATCTCCGCAAAGATGCCAAATGGTCGAACGGCGATCCTGTAAAAGCAAAAGATTACGAGAACGCTTGGAAACGTGTTCTCGATCCTAAGATGTTGCCAGCTCCACCATATGCCTATCAGCTGTACTACATCAAAGGTGCAGAAGATTACAACACGAAGAAATCCACGGATCCAAATTCCGTAGCAGTAAAAGCCACTGACGATTACACGTTGGAAGTCGAACTCACGAATCCAACTGCTTACTTCTTAAGCTTACTCTCCTTCCAATCCTACTACCCTGTACACACGGATGCCCGCGATTCAAAATGGGCTTCTGAGGCAAGTACTATCATATCGAACGGCCCATTCAAAATGTCAGACTGGAAGCATCAAAACTCACTTGAACTGGTTCCAAACGAACACTACTATGCAAAAGATGAAATCAAATTTACGAAAGTACAAATTACAATTGTCGAGGATCCTGGTACCGAAGTCAGCATGTATGAAACGGGAGCACTTGAATTCGCAGGTCAGCCGACTGGTGAAATTCCGGTCGACCAAATTGCGATGCTGAAGGAGTCGAAGCCAGATGAGCTTCAAATCAAAGGTATTGCATCCTCGTATTACTACCTGTTCAACAATAAGCTGAAGCCATTCGACAATGTCAATATTCGCAAGGCACTGGCAATGGCTATTGATCGTAAGCAAATTGTTGAAAAAGTCACGCTTGGTGGTCAAACACCTGCATTTGGTATTGTTGCGAAAGGTATCGCAGGTTTAAATGATGAGTATCGCAATGAAACCGACGATACCGCCTATTTCAAGGAAGATGCCGCTGAAGCAAAGGCTCTTCTCGAAAAAGGCTTGAAGGAATCCGGATTGACACAAATGCCTGAATTTACACTCGCTCACAATACCAATGAAATGCATAAGAAAGTTGCTCAAGCCGTCGCGAATATGTGGAAAAATACGCTTGGACTGAAAATAAAGGTTGAAAATCAGGAGTGGGGTGTCTTCCTAAAGAACCGGACAGCATTGAACTATCAAGTCGCTCGCGCCGGCTGGACGACAGACTATAATGATCCAATGTCATTCATCGATCTGTATACGACTGGCAGCGGCAATAATGATATTGGGTACAACAATCCTGAATTCGATAAACTGGTGAAAGATGCGAAGATTTCTGTGGATCCAAATGCACGTATGGACTTGATTAAGCAAGCTGAGAAGAAGCTGATTGCAGACGATATGGCGATCATACCGATTTTCTATCATACTAATGTTCATTTACAGAAGCCGTACGTCAAAAATGTATTTATCGACTACCAAGGACAAATAAACTTCACTCGCGGTTATATTGCAGAACACTAATCGATCGATCGTGACATTGAGCATGTAAATAGTCGGGGTACATATGCAGGCAATGTTCATATGTATCCCGACTTTAGCATTATAGGTTGAAATTATCCTTCAGGAGGCTGGTGGAATGTGATTCGCTATGTCCTTACCAAGCTAATGTATCTCATCATTTCCTTATGGGTTCTGGCTACACTTACCTTTCTATTGATGAAGGCTGTCCCAGGCGACCCATTTCTGTCAGAGAAAGCCGTTCCTCCAGAAATACGTGCAAGGCTCATGGAACAATATGGGCTCGACAAGCCATTATATGAACAGTATGTCGTTTATTTGAACAAGCTCGTTCAAGGTGATCTTGGTATTTCCATGAAAATGCAGGATCGTGAAGTCGTTCAGGCCATCCGCGAATCCTTTCCCTACTCACTTAAGCTGGGTATCTGTGCATTAATCGTGGCCGTTACGATTGGAATAGGACTCGGTATTGCTGCAGCAATGCGGCATCGCAAGCTGATTGATACGTCTTCCATGGTACTCGCTGTCGTTGGCGTGTCTGTCCCAAGCTTTGTTCTTGCCTCATTTATGCAATACGTGCTTGGGGTAAAACTGAAGCTACTTCCTGTCTTTGGACTAGCAGGCCCCCTCACCTATGTCATGCCCACCATTGCGCTATCAGCTCTACCGATTGCTTTCATCGCCAGATTAACTCGCTCCAGTATGCTGGAGGTTCTGCATTCTGATTATATTAAGACAGCCAAGTCCAAAGGTCTGTCTGCCGGTGTCATTGTGCGCAGACATATTTTACGCAACGGAATCTTGCCTGTTGTTACGTATCTTGGCCCACTTACTGCAGGTATTGTTACCGGTTCATTCATTGTGGAGCATATTTTCGGAATCGGTGGTCTTGGTAAAATATTCGTAATGAGTATTACGAACCGCGACTATTCTCTCATCATGGGGATCACTATGTTCTATGGCGTTATATTGATGGTGGCTCGCTTCCTTACTGACTTGGCTTATGGTGTTATCGATCCTCGCATTAAGCTTGCCAAAGGAAAGGAGAAAGCGGCATGATTACCTACAACAAACAGAATCCATTGCATCAGCCCCCTATCAAGCCCGAGCAATTCAAAAAAGCGAACATCGACGAACATGCGGCGGAGGCGATCGAACGCGAGAGTATATCCGCTTGGCGCGATTCGTGGCTTCGATTGCGCAGCAATTGGGCAGCAATGACAGGCCTCGTTATTCTTGTACTGCTCATTATTATGGCCATCATCGGACCAATGTTAACTTCTTATGACTACGAAACCAATTATTTGGACAAGACGAATTTGCCACCTTCCTCAGAGCATTGGTTCGGCACGGACGATCTCGGCCGCGACATGTTCGCCCGTACTTGGATGGGCGCTCGTATTTCACTTATCGTCGGCTTCTCCGCAGCCCTCATTAACCTGATTGTCGGCGTCATATATGGCGGCATTATGGGGTATGTGGGAGGCAAACTCGATGAAATCATGAACAAGGCATCTGAAATTATATTCACACTTCCTGACCTTCTTGTCGCCATTCTACTGGTAGTAGTACTAGAACCAAGTCTTGGCGTTATTATATTGGCACTGTGCTTCACTGGCTGGATAAATATGGCTTGGATTGTGCGCGGGCAAATGATGCAACTCAAAAATCAGGAGTTCGTCCTTGCCTCCCGTTCTCTCGGCGCATCGGGAGCACGGATCTTGTTCCGGCATCTGATTCCAAATTCACTCGGCCCGATTATCGTTACGCTAACCTTAGCAATTCCTGTATCGATCTTCGGCGAAGCGGTTCTTAGCTTCCTCGGGCTTGGTGTACAATCCCCTGCTGCCTCTTGGGGAACGATGATTAGCGATGCATTGAAGGCGATGACCGTCTATCCATGGCGTATCGCATTCCCTGCATTCTTTATCAGCTTGACGATGCTTGCATTCAACATGTTTGGCGATGGACTGCGTGATGCACTCGATCCGAAGATGAAAAAGTAGACGAGGAGGATGACGAATATGAAGCCTTTATTGGAAATCAACGACCTTCACGTCTCTTTCCACGTCCGTGGCGGCGAGGTGAAGGCAGTACGCGGTATCAATTTTCATGTGAATCAAGGCGAGGCCGTGGCGATCGTAGGCGAGTCCGGCTGTGGCAAGAGTGTTACGGCGCAATCAATATTGCGGCTGCTGCCAAGCCCACCTAGCAAGGTGAAGCAAGGCGAGATACGCTTCAAAGGAAATGATCTGCTTAAGCTGAAAGAACGTGACATGCAATCGATTCGCGGCAAGGATATCGGCATGATCTTCCAAGATCCCATGACTTCATTAAATCCGACGATGACGATAGGTCGACAGATTACTGAAGTATTAATGAAGCATCAACAAATGACCGCTTCACAGGCGAAGGCACGAGCTATCGAGATGCTGTCAATGGTTGGCATTCCGAATCCAGCTTCCCGCTTCCAGCAATACCCGCATGAATTCTCGGGCGGAATGCGCCAGCGCGCGATGATTGCCATCGCACTTGCCTGCAAACCATCCCTGCTAATCGCAGATGAACCGACTACAGCGCTTGACGTAACTATACAAGCTCAAATCTTGCGCGTTATGAAGCAGCTGCAGCAGGAGATGGGCACATCCATTATATTAATTACGCATGATCTCGGAATTGTCGCTGATCTATGCGACCGAGTCATTGTTATGTATGCTGGTAAAATCGTTGAGACTGGAACGAAATGGGATATATTCAAAAATCCACAGCATCCTTATACGAAGGGCTTGCTCCGTTCCTTGCCTCGTCTGGATCAGAAGAAAGACGAGCCGCTTATTCCGATTTACGGCACACCGCCAGATCTGATTAAGCCGCCAGCAGGTTGCGGGTTCTGTGCTCGCTGCAATGAAGCGATGGAAGTCTGCATGTCCTACGATCCGGAAGCAACGAAGGTAGGCGATTCGCATCAAGCGAAATGCTGGCTTCTCCATCCGCTGGCGCAGGAGGTGGCTCGATGAGCAGAGAGGCATTGCTTGAAGTACAGGGATTGAAGAAGTATTTCAATCTAGGCCGCGGCAATATATTAAAAGCGGTTAACGATGTCAGCTTCACCATCCATAAGGGTGAGACCCTCGGTATGGTTGGTGAATCCGGATGCGGGAAGTCCACTGTAGGACGAACTGTCCTGCGTCTTTACGAGCCGACAGGCGGCAAGACAATCTACAATGGAACGAATATTTACAGCCTGAAGCGCAAGCAGATGGCAGCGATGCGCCGTGAAATGCAGATGATCTTCCAAGATCCGTACGCTTCGCTTAATCCGCGGCTCACCATCTCTGATATTATTGGAGAAGCTATCGATATTCACAAGCTAGCTGCGAGCCGCGCAGAAAAGAAGAAGCGGATCGAGGATCTCCTTGATCTTGTTGGCTTGAATCCAGATCACGCTACTCGCTACCCGCATGAATTCTCAGGAGGCCAACGACAGCGTATCGGCATCGCTCGCGCGCTTGCCGTAGATCCAAAGCTCATTATTTGTGACGAGCCGATCTCCGCGCTTGATGTATCCATCCAAGCACAAGTCGTTAACTTGCTGAAGGATCTGCAGGTTCGACTTGGACTTACCTATTTGTTCATCGCCCATGATTTGTCCATGGTCAAGCATATTAGCGATCGCGTGGCCGTCATGTACTTGGGCAAAATGGTTGAACTGACTGATAGTGAGACGCTCTACAATGAGCCGCTTCATCCTTATACGCAAGCGCTCATGTCCGCCATTCCCGTTCCCGATCCAGATATCGAGGCGCAGAAGGAGCGAATTGTGTTAAGCGGTGAACTCCCAAGTCCAATCAATCCACCGAGCGGTTGTCATTTCCGTACGAGATGCCCCGTGGCAACTGAGCGATGTGCGGCTGCTGCTCCGGAATTCCGTGAAGCCAAGCCTGGCCATTATGTAGCCTGCCATCTCGTTTAGGATGTATCCAATTATTTCAGACCCAAGCAATAAAGGCAGAGAAGAGAATCAGGAGACATTCCTCCTATCTCTACTCTGCCTTTTTTATGTCGTTTCCAAGCTATCTTGGAAGTGACGTATACCTCTTACTTAATCAAACTTCACTAACAATGAGTGATGACACACAGTCTGCAAGTCCCGATATATTTGATTGATTGGCGCATCCTCCATAACTGCATGGATGCCCAAGTACGGGAAAAGCGCATTGGCCGATGATAAGGCTGCTTGTCCAGCTTCCTTACACCGAAGTGATACTTCCTGTACATCCGTGTCCGTGAGTACCTTGCCTTGTGTATGCTCGTTCCACGATTGCTCGATAGCCTGATAGAACGCACTTACCGCTTCCGTCAGCAATTCGTTCTGAATGATGATTTTATTCGATATAGAATCATAACGGTTCACTGAAGCATTTTCCCATACAGTGCGATTCCGCTCCGCAATATTTCGCGCCTCTTCCAGGAAGTGCATTGCCAGCCCTATGCTTACAGCAGCGAACGATGCTTCTGCAAATGGCAGGAACGGATAGCTGTATATCGGGTTATCGTAAAGACCATTTGGCTCCATAATGCTAAAGGTTCGTTCATCAGGTACAAATACATCATGTACGACAATGGAATGACTTTCTGTAGCCTTCAGGCCAAATGCGTTCCAATCCTTCACGATCTCAACTTCATCCGGCCAGAATACGAATGAACGAATGACCGGCTCCGCTGCTGATTCCCCTCCAGTATCCGATTCGGCATGCTTTTGAACCACACAATTGGCGGTGAACACAGTCGCATATGTGGAGCCGCTGCAGAACTTCCAGCGCCCATTCACCCGGTATCCGCCCTCAACATTCACAGCCGTGCCGCTTGGATGCCCCGATCCTGCTACAACCGCTTCCTTCCTCGTATAAGCATCCTTCGCCACTTCTGGCGTCATAAATGGTGCAAAGAAGCCGCCTCCAGAGCCAATCGTTACGAGCCAGCCGAAGCTGCCATTAATCCAGGACGTATGCTCGAACCATTTCAACGCTTCGGGAAGTTGTGTCATATTCCCCTGTAATTCAACTGGTACGAACAACTTGAACAATCCACGCTCATAAATCCATTGCAGCAGCTGCTGCGGAAGCTTCCCCTCTCGCTCAATGGACAATGCCTGATCTCGAATGATGCGAATTTCTTCATCGGTAAAATGATTCATCGGTAACACGCTCCCACTCTTATCAACGTATGGATAAATGCAAATCTATCTATTTATCCATTATAGTACACGTTTACAAGATAAGGCGGAGACGAATCATATCTACGCAAGGAATTCCATTCTCTTCGATCGGTTCATCATAGTGAATGACGAAGAAATCGGTATCGATTCCGCAAATACGGAAGCCGCATTTCTGATATAAACCGAGCTGTGACAGACTGGAGTTCCCAGTGCCTACCTCCAGCACTTGATAACCAAGCTCACGAGCGCACTGAATGGCATGCTGTACAAGCTGCTTGCCATAGCCCTTGCCCTGCCACTCTTCTGCAACAGCCACATTCACAAGCTCAAGGGTGTGGGGGCGCGTCGGAAGCAGAAGTACAGCTCCAATCGTCTCTCCTTTCACATTCAATGTATAACCGATACTGCGATGCAAGTATTGATTCACGGCAGCTTCTTCCGGATCAGCAAGCAGCAGCAAATCTAGTGGGATGTTATGAGTTTCCGTAGGAATAATGAGTGCTTCCAAGATGATTATCCTCCTCTAAGCTGTCTCTCACTTCTCACCTGCATGGTTGAATCAAGTGAATGACAGAGTTTGTGTGTGGATTCATGAGCATGCAACTTACGCCATCTGCCCATATTCATGGGCATACGCACCATGCTGTAGATAATGCTTGTATAGGTGGAAAAACACACGTATTCCCCCATAAAAGTTAGAGTCATGCTCACTCTTGCGTATTAAATAAACTGTATCCTCTATCGAAGGTACTTGCCCTTTCTGACACATCCGTTCATACTCTACAAAGTCGACTTCGAACAACCCTTTCTTCTCGCCTGCCTCCGTAGCGTAAGCGTATAATGCCGTGGAACCTTCCAACTGCTTTAATTGATAATGTATCGTTGAAGCCATTGCAAATCACCTACTTATGTATAATGTAGTATCTGTCCCGCTTCCCGTGTGTGGTGAGCAATTGTTCACAACGGAGTAGTCGGATCCTACCTGTTATATCGACAGTTGTCCCCATTCCATAGCGATTTCCGTATGCGGTTCTCCGCCAATCTCAATTTCTTTCTCGCCGACGATTATTGCACCGGTACGACGATAAAATTGATGAGCACGATTCCCTTTCAAAACCCATACCAACATATTCGTATGTCCGAACGACTTCGAATGCTCCATCACGTGTGAAACCAGCTTGCTGCCGAGCCCTTGTCCTTGAACGGTCGACAGCAAGTAGAGTGCATATAATTCTGCTCGATCCGGAAATTGTTCGCTCCGGCTTGGGCCACCCATCGCAAAACCTGCGATTTCCTCAGTATCCTGTACTGCGACATAAATACACTTGTCCTCTGTCAACTGTCCTATTGCATGCTCCCACATATTTTGTCTAGCTTGTACAGATAAGCTAGACAAATAAGTATCTGATATAATCCCTTGATAGGCAGTGCGCCAGCTGTCGACATGAACACGCGCAATACCAGGCGCATCGCCAGCCATCGCTTTTCGAATTTGCAATTGACTCCCTCCTCTACAGGTGAGTTCATCATCGATATATTCAATACACTTCAACAGAAAGTCCTACCTTGGATAAGAAATGCTGCATCCATTACAATGCACACAGAGGGATTGCTTCCAACAGCAATCCCTTCCACGTATGGCCCATCAATTGGTACGGTTCAAGCATAATAAAATATTCAAAGTCAGGTGCCATGCTTCCAAGAACTAGCCCAGTCACACTTAAGTATTGCGGCGCAAGACGCTGAACAGGTGCAGCATACAGTGGATGTGCGAAGGTAAAAGGCATGATTATCTGCTGCCCTTCTCCGATTTCTTCATTGCATATAGATCCTCTTCAATGCCAGCCATACGCTGCTCCAACATCGCACGCGCATCCTCGATGGCCTGATTATATAAGTAGGGCTCAAACATCTTCAGTAGATAGTCAACTAGCTCCTCTGCCTCGAACATGCCCAGGGATTCTCCACGCTCTGTCTCAAAATACTGCTTCAAATCCTCTATCCATTTTTCCTTCTGCTCTCTAGGCAGCTTCTTTACATTCATGATGTCCCTCCTAAGTTGCTAAGTCGCTTGTCTACTTCCTATCTAGTCTATTTCCGCTCGATAAACTTATTATTAGACGACCTGCAAATTCGACAGACAGCGAGTTGAAATACTCCATCTTCTCATCAATAAAATCATCGCCCGAATCGATGCTTCCGACAATATGCAAATCATGGAGACATAGTCCCATTAACCACAACTGACGTGCAGCAACGAATACGGGAACTGCTCGAATATCGTCTTCGTGAAGTTGACGTACAGACTGATAGCCTTCTAGGAATGCATCCCACAACTCTGACAGCTTTCCAGGATCATTGCCTAAGTGCACCTCACGAGCCAAGCGAAATTCTGCTATATCATAAGCGCGGTAGCCATAACCGCACAAGTCAAAGTCATAATGAGTATACGTCTGATCGCCGCTGTAACTAATATTAGTATTTCCATGCAAATCCCCGTGACACACTCCCCAATCCAGCGCTGAGAACTGTGTAATTTGCTCCTTCAATGCGCTGCCAATGGCCATCAACTTCTGAACATCTTCGGGCCTATGCTGAATTCGGTCAGCAATCACCTGCAGCGGCTTATCGATTAGATAATTCTGATCCATTACAGGACGCTCATATGAACTTGTAAACGTATCTGCTGCACTGTGCAGCTGCGCTACTGCTTCTCCGAACAATCGGCTAATGTCGGCATTGTCGATTGAGCGTTCTTCTCCCACAGCATAGGTGAACAGGACGCCAAATCGAATACCTTCAGGCGCTTGGAGCGGATGAACACGTTCCCCATTCAATGCCGTAATCGGTGAGGATACGGATATCCCCTCAGCTTGTAGATGAAGAAGGAAATCCATCTCAAATTCAACCACTGCCTGGTGTCTTCTCCAATCCCCACGATATACACGGAAAATATACAGGGCTTCATCGCCATGCACCTTATAGGTATCGTTCATTCCGCGCAGCAAAAATTCAACCCGCTGAACCTTGCCTACAGCATAATTCTCTTCTATCCATTCCTTAAGTGCTTGCTCGCATAATGTAGAATATACAACTGGAAAATGCATTTGACCCCACCCTTTTCATGTCCGACTGATATACTCTCTTTTTACGTTTCCTTCCTGTTTGCGCAATGTGAGTACAGCAGCGATAAGAAGCAAGGCCAGTGTGAGCGCATACATGACAATTGCTGTTGGGCTGGTCTGCTGACTTGGAAATGCATCCTCTGCTTGATATATAACAAACTTGGCTGACCTAACTGAGTTACATCTTCTTGCGCATGCACGATTTGCAAGGTACATATCTTAGACGCATCAGGTATGGAAAAAGTTTCAACCCACACCCATCCCTTGGTCAAATGAGAGTTAAAAATTGGTTGGCTAATGGTGACTAGAACTAGACTAGCCTACTGTATACCAATACGAAATAACTTCCAGTTATAGATAGGATCTAAATACGGGTCAAGTTATGCAGAAATGCGAACAAGTGCTATAAAGAAATAAAGAAGACTGATATCAGTCTTCTCTCATGGCATAAGCAATTGCTGCATCATTATAAAGTCCTCTTTACTTCGTCTAACTAATGGGTGTTCCTTCACTTCATGAACGAGTCGGGAAGCTTCTTTCACAGCTGTGCTGTATTGATCATGGGTAATGCGTCCCCACTCCAGAGCTTCTTCCAGCTCATCCTCATCCAAGAGGAAGATATGGCCCGATGGCAGCAGCACAACGTCTAAGTATAGGTCGTCGAAATAGGGGATGCCCCGATCATCCGTTCCGACCGGTTCACAAACATCCACGTACCACTGCATGACCTCTCCCTGTTCATCAAATACAGTCGTAATGGAATAATGCTCATGCAAGGGGAAATATTGCATCCAGCAATATCCTGTATCTACGAGCTTTATTCTCTTCCCGTCCATTGTCACTGTTAACGGCTGCCGCACCGCATTGAATTTAATCAGAGAGATGTAGCCTGTAAATTCCGGAGAATCTACTTCAGTTAGCGCGAACTGCTTGGACAAAATCCGTTTCCAATCGTAGCGATCTGCGTGTTTTCTCTTCATGTGGCAACCTTCCTCAGCTCGGATGCCGTCTCTTTATTTCCCATTTGTCGAGCACTGCAGTTCGTCACCTGTATCTGCAGATAGACAAGAGAGGCCCAGCTTCAAATTTCCTTTGCTACGATTATACCTTACTCGCAAGCGTTCGGCATGTGATATATTGTCATATCTCCTTATTTTCCGCAAGATGACCAGCTTATGTCGAGCAGAGACACATCATCCTCCAGCATTTCTCCATTTCGATGCTCCAGCTTGTGGCGAAGCAGTTCGTCTGCAGGCGGATACAGCAGGCTGTCCAATTCGGATAACCCATCGGTATACACCATCAGCCGAAAGGGTGCATTGCCTTCAATATGGTGGTGCAAGGTATGAGCTCTTCCGCCGATGAGACCACGATAGACTGACCACCGTTCTCCACTTGAGCTGGAAGTCTCGAACAGATTGCAGCTTTCTTGTCCATGCTGCCATAACCGACGTCGCCCGTCCCCATGCCATGCAAGCCATATTCGACTATACGGCTCTGCTTCATCCGTTCCATCAGTGCCATCAATCCGCCCGCAGGTGAACATCGCCTCGCTCCCGATTCGTTTCTTGTCTTCCAATACTTCCTTCACAAGTGGAGGGAGTCCCGAGGGAATCGGCAGCCCAGACATTTGCTCAGCTGCTGCATCACGTAGAGAATCTAGATAAGCATGCAAAGACTCGGCATTCAATTCAGACTGAACAGCAATCCAGTCCAATAGATGGGCACCTAGAAACCTCGCAGCAAAATCTCCTTGGTAGCTCAAACTGACCCCATCGCATAATACAAAGCTGAGCGAACCACCATCTATGCGAAAGGCCAAATAATCTTGATTGTTATCCTTATATTGCGCCGTCTCTCCCGCTCGTGCGTAAGCAAATCTACAGCGAAAAGAGGATTGCTCGATCGTCATTAACGGCTGATCCATCTGTTGGGAACAACGGTAGTGAAAGGATGTCAGACTCAATCGGATTCACCCTGCCTTTCTTACGTAATCCAAGCTGTATCGTTGTACAATAGGCATACGGAGATTGAATAGCTTCCTGCAATCTCTCCTCATTGTGAATTCCCTTCGTTAGGAATCAATTAACGCACAGGAGTAGCGGCAGACATTTGGAATCCGATCGAGACCAGCTCTGGACAATTTCCGGGCAGCATCATGTAGGCTCCTGATGAGAGGTGATAATCCGCCTCCACCAACATCTCACGATAGCTGTCCGGCAAGATCGAAGACATACTTCGCAGCTTCTGTGCATGTTCATCGGTAAGAATGGTATCCTGCACGATCCCCTTCCACCTGCGGGGTTCTTCAATTGGTGTATCCAACATGTGATCCGTAATAAATATATTCTCGATAAGCACATTGCCGTCCGGCACACTCATTTGCATAATCCGCCTAGCAATTGGCGCTGGATCATCCCCAGTAGCAACTCCGTCCGTCATATGGCAAATAAGCGGAGCAGGACAGTCCTGCATATGAGGCAGCTCGGCCTCCAGCAGTCTCTCTGCCTGAAGGAACGCCTTGGCTGCATCAGAGAAGCGAACCGGCGTCAAATCAGGTAATGCCCCCATGCTTGCAATCTCGTCAATTCCCTTGATGCCATTCAGCACATCATAGACATCGTCACTGTAGGCCAATATTGCAATGCGATAGCGCGGTGTCAGACGATTTCCCTTCGTAGAACGGAATACCATCTGTCGAATCGCTTGGGATAATGCGTCATATACTACATCGATTCGCCGTCTTCCGGCCATCGTCATATTCATGGAAGCACTGATATCAATTAAATAGATGAGAAGTGCAGGCGTGCGCTGTGAAGCCTGTATCGTGTAGTTCATCCGTCCAATTCACCTCATAGCATGTTATTTGAATCGTGCCTGGTCCACGCTAAATGTCAGGCAGCTGATAGGACGTATCATTCAAGAACTTATAAATATGTCCAGCCCTCGTCCCCACCTTGCCTACATTTTTGAAGTAGTCTGGGTCCTTTTCATACCGTTCTGTAAACTCTAACGCATACTTTGAAGCATTTTTCATATTATTTCTTGATAGTGCATTGTACGCTTTATTGTAAGAAGCAATTAGCAGTACCACGTCACGGTTGCGAACCTTCTTCAATTGAGCAGCTTTCTCCGCGGCCTGTGCGGCCTGTGCCGCTTCCAGCCGTTTGCGCTCCTGCTCGCGAGCCTGTTCTATTTTCAGCTGTTCATCCCGCTTCTTCTTCCACTCCACATACTTCTCATATTGCTCTTGTTGATCATACTGGGCCTGCAGGCGTTTCCGCTCCGCATCCTTCTTCTTCTGTTCCTCCAGCTTCTTGATGCGCTGCTGTTCTTCTATGCGCTTCTGCTCATCTTCCTTGCGTTGCTGTTCCTCTTGCTTGCGCGCTTCCTCCTTGAGCTGTTCTTCCTCACGAACCCTTTTTGCTTCTTCCTGCTTCCGTTCCTCTTCCGCCTTCAACTGTTGAGTCTTCGCGTCAAGCAGCGCTCGTTCTTCCGCAGCCTTCTTGACCGCATCTTCGTTCATCTGATTTACCACAAAAGCTCCACAGCCAAGCAATAGGAGGGCTGACGCTACACTAATGATCGCAATCGCTCGCTTCCCTAGCTTGACCTTAGACCGTGGCATTTGATCTGCTACCCTTGCAAGCTTCTGCTCCAAGTCTTGAATCGCCGCAGCCAGCTCAATATGCATCGGACTTTCCTTCTCAACAAAATGATGAGCCGATCGGTACACTTCCAAGGCACTTTGCAGTTGATTTTGCTCTTCTAGTTCTCTGGCCTGCCGGAACAGGCGATTGACCACATCTGGATCAACATCAGCCCGAGCAGGAATAAGGGGGACGGATACTGCATCGGGTTGTACAGCAGAATTTTCTGTGTATCCTTCCGCCTCTTTATCTATCGCTTTATCCTCTGAACGCTGCTCATGAATCGCTTGCGTTCCTTCTGGCGCATTCTGCTGCTTAACGTCTATAACGATCTGTTCTTCCTCGGCTACGCCATTAAGCACAATCAACCATTCACCGAAGGTCGGACAACTGCTCAAATCCTGGCTTTCCCAAGCGCGTGAGAACAGATCCGATACTTTGCCGCCATATCGTTCTGTTAATACATGCTTCAATCCCTCATAACGCTCGCAGGAGGTTTGCATTTCACGTTGGTCGAAATAGCTCTCGCCCCATGCCTTATCCACGATCTGCTGAGATGACCAACCAAGCATCTCTGCAAGAAGAATGCTGCCTGCGAATCGATCTGCATATGCACTCCACATCCCTGTCAGCAGCGCACGATGTGCAGCATATCCTGGAGAGCCACTGAACAGCACATCCGGTCGATCCATCTTAGGACTATAGAGCTGCTCCACATCTACCAGTTCAATCGATGATGCCTTCGAACTCTGCTTAACTTCCGAGAAAAACGGAAGCATGACATTCGGCGCAGACAAATCGCAATGTGCCAGACCTCGCTGCTCCATACCGGAGCATACTCGTGCCAGCGATTTGGCAATCTGCAGGCTGTCTTGGCGTGTCAGCCGATTATGTTCTGCAACGATATCCAGCCACGTCGGGCCATGTATCCACGGCATTACCACTGCATAGAGCAAATCCGTGCTCTTCTGGATAAGTCCTCCGTTTTTCTCAGGGGTCAATACGTTCCGACTGCACACGCTTAGTCCTGGAAGCTCACTATAGGTATCGAGCAGCTCAGATTGATATACCATCGCAGGGATACGATACTTCGGATGGAACACTTTGAGCGCCTTTGCCTCTACAGCATCTCCTCGGGTTGGAAGCAGCTGATAGATGACACCCTGTCTGCCAGCCTGCGCATATACGAGGCCAGGAGCTGCCGGATGTTCGCCGAACCGATATTCGATATCTTGAATAATGATCGTATCTCCTGATTGTGGCTGAAATGACATAATTCCTATCCTCCCGAGATGATGCATCTGTATGATGTAAGAAAAACCGGGAGTGTCCTACGCCCGGCTTCCTCTTCGTATTCAAGTAAGAATTGAACGATTAGCGCTGTTCATCCACAGAGCGGAACTTCTGCGCAATAGCCTTCAATTCTTCGCTAATTGTGTTCAAGGTTTGAACGAAGGATTGCATCTGCTTGCTTGCTTCTTGGAATTCTTGGAAGAAGCGCTGTTTCGTCATCCCTTCCCATTGACCTTCCATTCCTTGAATAGCCTGTGTCAGGGTAGCTACGATCTGTTGACTCTGATCTCCACCCTGCTTGAATTGATTCGATACTTGATCAACCTGTTCCGGTGTAATTAAAATGCGACCTGCCATGTTTGTTCCTCCTTTTGGTAGACATAGACATTTGAACGACAAATAAATTATGCAAATATTTCTATTCATAATTGTACATGAAATCTATTACAAATTTAAAAGAGTCTGCAGTCCTAATTCTAAAATGTGGACTCCTGAGCCTGAGGAACGCTCTGAAGTACGAGTTGGAACTGCTCTTCTTCCACATCGGTATAGCCAACGTGGACAATCATTTCAATGTCTTCCTGATTGAACAAATAGGAGTAGTTCTCATCAATATACCCTTCAGGATATATGACTCCCAAATAGTCGAACAAACGGTTCGTAGTGATCTGCAGCTGTTTGCGGCCATATATCATTAATTTTTTGCTTCCTTCATGCAGCAGTACGATAGAGCCGAGTGGAAGCAATGCATCCTCTCCATTCCCAACATGTTGTTGTTCAGTTTGATTCCCCATAATTCATCCTTCCCTTTCTACTCTTGCATCCTACAATTCTTATCGAAGCTGCAAACGCGATGCGACGAGCTGATCATATTAACCAATGTACAAATAACATGAGCAGTATTCTGATCCTACAGAGCGATAAATAAATATCATAATATAGTTCCTATGTCATAAATTAGGTCAGTCTATTAGACCCGTTTTAATAGCTTCAACTAGGCAGCAGTTTACCTACTGAACCGAACATATCTGAAACCTTATTCACAACTTTGCCAGCAGCCTTCGTTGCACCGCTCTTCACCGCTTTAACGCCATCTTGAACGGCTTCAGTTGCCGCTTTCGTTCCACTCGCAACGGTATCAGTCATGGTATCCACCACAGTGTCAACGGCATCAACCGCATGGGTCTTGATAGACTTGCCGTTAATGGTTACCTCCGTAACCATAGAGATAGCAGCTCCTGTTGCTAACCCTACTCCTGCCCCTACAATAGTGCCGGCAACAGGAACGACTGAACCTACCCAGGCTCCCACGGCAGCACTCGCTGCCATGGTACCTACTCCGATTGATCCATTCACAACAGTACTGGCAGCTGCACGACTAGGGCCACCCTTCTCGTAATCCGTCATGACTGCGGTACCTGTATCGTATGCAAGCCCCGCATATCCAAGCTTGGCACTCCATCCCTTGATAGAGAGCGATTCCTTTGCTGCAACTACTGGATCAACGAATTTCCACACATTTGCATGATTCGCTGCATTCGATGCCGCATATCTCGTTCCTTGAATCCCCTCAGACAGTGCGAATTTCGATCTTGCACCGCTGATTGTCACGTAGCCGTCTCCACGAACATTCACATTGAACCCGCTCTTCGCCATATTGATCATGCGGTATCCGTCTTTGCCATAACCATACATTTCAGGAGTCGTTGGCTTCCAATTCCAACCGCCTGAACCTTTATCCTCTTGTGTGCCAATCGCCCGAACAACCGCATTTGGGTTCGATATGGCGCCTACCTGTGTCCCTAGAGCAGGGATAATCAGTGATGCCCCCCCAATCCCTATCGTTGAATATAATGACGCCGCCGAACCGATTTGATAGGCATGGCCTAGAATCGGGTGCGCTTGCTGATCAGCTGATTGGAACTGATCCGCCTTGGACTGAAGCTGCTGGCTTAAATCAAACAAAAGCGTATGTATTTGAGCCGATAACCGAGAAGCTTGCTGCCATTTTTCTCCGATCGCAGCCTTAATAGAAACCTCCCACTCCAGCGTCTGCAGAGAACGTTCCAATGACGATTGAATCGCATTCAATTGCTCCGCTGTTGCCTGCAACTGACGGCTCCCCTGACGAAGCGCATCCGGCGTTACGATAATGCGCACGATGTCACCTTCCTTCTTCTATAGAATGCTGGCGTTCCCACTCGATTAACAGGCCTTCAAGTTGTTCCTTTGTTGTTAATGTGGCAGTCAGCCAATCCTCATCACCTTTGGAGCTTTGCCGAATAAGCCAATTGCGGGAACCTCCGACGAGAAAAGCAGCTCCCTGTACATCCCAGCTTTTCTCATTCCACACAAGAAACAAGAGCTCCCCTTCTGCGGTACGATGCTTCAGCGAATGCGCCAGGGCCATTGCTCCCGCTTCCTCTCCATCGAAGGTCATTAGCTGACTTGTCATTTGCTCTACGGAAAGATCATCTGCATGCTCATAGAGTTTATGGAAATGCCTTTTGGACAGCATAACAGCAGCTATCTCGCTTTCCGGCTGATCAGCCCAGTTCATGCGGTTCACAATGACGGAACATGCCTCATTCGTCGAGTCATATTCTCGAAAGGAGCAAATTTCCGGTTGGAGCCGCTTCTGTGCTCGTTCGATGACTAATTCATTCGTAAAATGAAAATAGCCTTCATATACTTCGCGATTAGGCCCCTCATCTGCTGCATTTGAAAACCGAACCCAGCAGGAGCGATTTGCCAATCCCGTTACCGCTACCGTTGAATAGACGTGAGATGGCATAGCCAGCTCTCTGCCTCCAGGCTCTTCCGTTAAGTATCCCTTGCGCAGCAGCGCAGCTTTGACCTTATTCCATTCTTCTGCAATTTCCTCAGTTAGATAGCCCCGAAATGGATCCTCGATCCCAAGCAAGCGATCAGATCCAATGATTCCAGCGAGAAAATACAATTCTTTTACATGAAGCTCAATACCGCTTCTGCCATCTTGCGCTTGTAGATATGGTTCGTTACTCGTCACCAATGTGTCCACCCCCCATCAGACCCGCACTTTCCAACGTTTATGTATATGTGTTGTCCATGCGGCCGGAGTCCATTTTTCATCGTAGGGTATTGCTGTCTTTATTTTTGTAAATTTGCGTCTAACAAAATATCCTTGACCAGGAGGAAGCACCTTCGACCCACTAGATCCAGAAGACTGCGACTCTGAGATCGGGATTCGGAAGAAGGACAGATCATTCGCATCAATCGTCCCAAATAAAAATCCCGCTTGCGATGCTTTGACATCGTTAAACCAGTCCACCCCGAAGGTTGGAAAATCAGACGGAACCCCTGCCAATACGAGATGTACCCCTTTATCCCGACCTTGGCGTACGATCGCAGACAGTTGATCTTTGACCGTGTAATCTGTGAGCTGCTTGCACAGCATATCTGCATCATCCATAACCAGCAGTAGGATTGGATCCCCTCCATCCTTACTCCGGGACGAGACCTGATCATATACTTGCTGAATGAATCCAGGAATTCGCTCTTCCTCTGTTACAATCTCCCTTACATGAGGCAAGTCTCTTAGCGAAGCAACGCCATTGTCCCCATATCGAACATCAATCGCATAGATATGCAAACGTTCTGGAGACATATGATAAGCCAAAGACAGCATCCAGCTCGTAAGGAATGAGGTCTTGCCGCTCTCCATAGGACTTGCGACGACGAAGTGAGGACCTTCCTTCAAATTGACCAGATATGGCTCCAAATCATCTGTGCGCACGCCAACAGGCACGGGTTGCAACCGTTCCGAGCATTGCAGCTGCTCCGCTTCTATGATCTCACTTTCCTCGTATGAATCGTCGTGCAGCTTCAGCAGTTCACTAAGACGCACACGCTCAGGCAAGCTGCGAATGAGTGGGGCTGCAGCCCCTTGCCAGGAATTGTGCATCAATCGAATCTGTGAACGCAACTGAAGAACACGTTCTACATCATTGTTCCCATCCGCAGGATAAGCAGTCTGGAATTCGATCGGTACCCCGTTATGCTTAATGAGTCCGCGACCTGCCTGCAGCCGCGCCGGCGTTCTAGCCGGTCTGCCCACAGCAAAGTAATAGTCGCTTGGATCAGCTAATTCATACGAAATCGCATTCGATATATTGCTACGGAATTTGTCAAAAATATCGGTTACGCGATTGGCTGTAATCACGAATGAAATGGCCAAGCTGCCGCCTTCTCGAAGCAAATATTCCAAACATTCATTCTCATCCGGATAGGAAGTTCGGAAATTCAAATACCCGTCAATGATAACAACAATATTCGGCACCGATAGCTGTGTTACCTGCCGATAAGAAGCAATCGTCTTGACGCCGGCTTCGGACAACATCTCTGTTCGTTCCTTCACCTTCGCAAGAAGATAGCGGAACAGCCGCTTGAGTCTATCTTCATCCTCACCTGCAATTACCGCGCCCACATGAGGCAAGTCAGCATAATCCTTCAGCATACGCCCCATATCCACAACATAGCCGTGCCAGACATCAGGTTCATACTGCTCAGCGAGAGACATGAGAAGTGTCTGTACAAATGTTGTCTTTCCCGTTCCCGGCATTCCGTATACTGCCCAATGTTCATGATCCATTTCGATGCCAAGCGGCTCCTGCCGTTGGTTCATGACGTCATCCAGCAAGCCTACAATTGGTTGTATTCCCTTAAAATCACCGGAAACACCTGACAACGTCCGTGTACGCTTGAACAATTCACTGCGACCTAGCTCTTGTGGCAGCGGGGCGAGCCATGGCCCTTGCAATCGATTAATTCCCTCACAACATGCCGCCTCGGCAACAGCATCAATGAATACTTGAAGCTGCTTCAGCTGATCTTGCTCATCATAGGCCGACAATAGTGTATCACTAGGCAGCAAAGCCTCCATCTTCCCGTTCAGACGAACCTCGCTCACTTCAATTCGCAGCGGCTGACCTTCCTGACGCTTTACCAGATAAGGTGCACCGCTCCATGCGAATTGCATCTCCTCGAACACTTCGTCACTGCCCACCTGAAAATACCCGCGCCCTGGATGCGTAATCCAAGCTGCATTCGGAATTTTGAGCATATCCCGACTATCGCCTTCACTCTGAACACGAAGGCAGATGCGGAATCGTGTATTGCTCCATATCTTCTCATCCACTACCCCGGCAGGCTTCTGAGTCGCCAGCAGCAAGTGAACACCTAATGTACGTCCAATAGCTGCTATACTGATCAACTCATCCATGAATTCTGGCTGATCCTTCTTAAGCTGAGCAAATTCATCAATGATGATGATCAAGTGAGGCAGCGGATTCTGATAGCGAAGCGGCGACTTGTAATACTCGTCAATATGCTGCATGTTTCCCGCATCATTCAAGATGTGTTGTCTGCGAATCAGCTCAGCACGAAGCGATACCTGTGCACGTTCGATCAGGCTCTCGTCTAGATTCGTAATGGTTCCTACGACATGAGGAAGTTTCTCGAACGTATTAGACATTCCTCCGCCCTTGTAGTCGATCAGCATGAAGGCCACATCATGAGGGTGGTATTCAGCTGCCAGTGAAGCAATTAGCGATTGAATAACCTCACTTTTGCCTGAGCCTGTTGTTCCTGCGAGAAGTCCATGTGGACCGTGTCCCTTGCGTTCAATCTTGTCATGGAGATTCAAGGACACCAGCTTGCCACCAGCACGCACACCTACGGGCACTGGCAATGTATCTGGATATCGATTTCGATTCCAGCGTTCCACCAGCTTCAATTGATCTACTTGTTCTACACCGAACATATCGAACAACGTTAGAACGGGTGGAAGATCTGAAGCAGCCGAACGCTTCAAGCGAATCGGCGCCATATATCTTGCCAGCGTATCGATCTTATCAGCAGATAAATGATCCATATGGAAGGAATGCTGAACGATCCCCTCCTGATCCGTTTTTTGCGTAGATACAGCAGTATCTGCACCGACTTCGACAATAAGGCGGCATTGCATCGGAAGCCGCTCCTTGCGATCAGACAGCACTAGGGTACAGCTGTCCACTCGGCTCGCTTCTTCTAATAGAAGAGGATATAGCGGCTCTTCCTCGATCATTTGGCTATCCTGCAGCAGAACAACATAAATGGGAAGCTGCTTCTTCTTCTCGCCTGTCGTCTGGAAACTCTTGCGACGATTTAGAATTCCATACAATTGATCAGCCAATTGATGTGCCGTACTACGCCGATCAGCCAAATAACGCTGTGTACGATCATCATTCCATGTATGCGGAAGCCATCGCAGCCAGCCCCAATTCTCTGCTTCCTGCTCATCGTAGAGCGCAGCTAGCTTCACCTCATCAGGCGAATGCCTTGTCGTCAGCTGAGCAATCACAATCCGCACTGCTTCCATAACGGAATGTTTGTCTCCAACGATTCCGACTACCTTCGACTCATACAACGGCAAGGTAATTGGAACCTCATCTACTGTGCGAGAATCTTGTTCGAGCTTATGAGCCGCTTCGATAAGCGGATCCTTCTCGTAGCCATCGGTTCGCGGAGTAATGATTGGCATATAAAAAGGCACTTCTCCGGTGCCAATGCGAACATCCATAAAATCAACATCAAAAGGCCCGCGTTCCCACAGGCTGCTGTTGCGATTTTTCACAATTTGATGGCACACATCTGGATCACCATGAATCGCATACATCGCTGCTCGCTGCTCGTGCTGCTTCTCGATAATCTCCAGACGATGCTTCTCCAATTGGGCCAGATACATCTGACTTCGTTCCGCCTGCTTGCGCACGTACTGTCTTTTGTTGCTCAAATACAAGAAAAATGGAAGCGTATAGGACATAAGCATCATCGAGATGGTAATCATTTGAAACATCATATAGTTACTATTGCCCATCTTCCCTGACATGGACATATATATGTAGAAACCGATACTGACCAAGGTCATCACAATCGGAATAATCAGTGTAACGATAGAGAACGTCGGACGCGACGGTTCAGCAGGAGGCCGTAATATCTCAAGCTTCTCCTCTGGTAATTCCGGCTTAATGCGAGGCGATCTCTGATACATCACGTTCACATTGAACAACTCCTCGTCTCGTTCCTCTTGTCACGACTACTCAGTATGTTCATCAGCCTCATCGAGTTGGAACAATGCTCGGCGACCAAACGATGGTACTGAATCTGTAGTCGTGGAGAACGCTCGCTGTACACGAATGTATGCCCCTTCACGGACACCTGCCTCCAGCAAACGCTGCTGCTCAGGAACAGTACTCCATAATCCTTCTGGCTGCTTGACTTCCAAAATATATTGCATATGATTCTTCGGTGGTTCTCCGAATAGCTTCAGTCCAAGTATTGCCTTCAACTGAACTACTGTACAATCATCCGCTACATCAATATCGAACCACTCACGGCCTTGTCTTCCAAAAGAGACGGTAAGTATCATAAGCTAAGGCACCTCTCACACCAGCACGTAGTGATAAGTCAACTCTAGCACCATTTGACTATTATTGTCAATTTATGTGAAATCACACTCTATTAATTCGTTATTCCTACCAAATTTACTCCAAATCTATTACTTCTCTGTTTAGTATATATTGGGATCACACAATTACAATAAGCCCAAAGACGGGGTTTAACCCCAGAATATCCCTCAAATAGACTGGTAATAGAGATTCATAGTGGACCTCTCTAAGTGTTGATATTGTGCAATTAACTGCTCCGCCTTCTGCTGAATCAACTCTATAATCTCTGGAGGTTCGATGACATGCGCATCTGTCCCCATTCCAAACAGAATGTCCGCCAAATAGCCTACCTCAGTCGCCGCGATCACGTGATTGATCACACCCGTCCCATCTTCGCGCACAGTCAGCGACTTATCCAACCATGGATCGGCTTGACATTTCCGAACCCCAAGCTTCGTCAATTCCACATAAATGGCAACAACATCGTCCTTCAGTTGGGGAGGCTCGAACCACTCTTCCAAGCTCATTAGCTCTAACATAGGTACTGTATGCTGCTCAACCTCGATCACTTCAAGCATGCAATCCGCACGGAACAACCGATACCCTTTCCGCTCCATACAGTAGGCTGGGCAATACCAATAGCCATTATGGGCATATATGCCGATTGGAACGATATCGCGCAATTCCTCTCCTCTGATGGAAGCATAACGGATCTGGATCACCTTATTGTCGAGCGAAGCATGCAGCAATTGCTGCAAATGCGGTATATCCTGTTCACGAGGAGGAACCCAAAATCGTACACAGCGCTTCATCGCGTCGATTTGCTTTTGTGTATGTGGAGACAGCACCTGATAGAACTTCGATAATGCCCTCGTGGCATCCTTGCCAAATGGGATTGTCTTATATTCTTGCAGCAGCTGAACGGCGAAAAAGATAGCAAACGCCTCCTGCTCCAGAAATGTCAGCGGCGGAAGCAGCTTCTCCTTCAACAAACGAAACCCGCCTCTAGGTCCATACTCCGTATATAGAGGAACACCAAGCTCTTCTAATTGGCGCAAATCCCGCAATATTGTCCGTACGGATACACCACTTTCTTCCGCCAGCTCACGCGCGGTAAACTGCTGCTTCTTGTTCACAATCATCATCAACTCAATGAGTCGCTGGGATTTGTTCATGCCCAAGACTCCCCCCTCCCCCTATCGTAAAACGATTTCATAACTATGACATGATTTGTCATGGTTAGATAGTACAGTATGAGTAGTACGAGATACAAGGAGGAAATAGAATGATACGAAAAATGGAATGTGCCGCATTATATACTGCCAACATAGAGGAATCCGTTGCTGTCTACACCGCAATTGGGTTAAAAGAGAGTTGGACGATCACACGCCCTCTTCCAAATGGGGAACCATGGACAATTGTGGGGTTGTCTTTCCCAGATGAACGCAGCTCAGAGCTTGTGCTGCAGGACAACCCTGAGTTGAAAGAAATCGATATCGAACTTCTCGTTGATGATGTACGAGAGACGTATGCGAAGCTGCAAGAACGGACTGATATTCATTGGATTCGAGAACCGTTCCCTACCGAATCTGGACACGTTGCCGTCATGGAAGCTCCAGATCACAACGTGTTCGTTCTAGTTGGCAAATAGTGAAGAATATTGAGGATGGGATTGCGGTGTACATGCATCTCTCTCTATCAATTTGCTGTAGCGGAACCGTTCAGGGGGCAGCATCTATTGCGACAAATGCCGGATACCTTAGCTCCTCATCCGATAGAATCAGCCTGCCCTATTCAGTCTAGCTTCAATGGATACTATGAGCATAATGGATGGAAGCTGGAAGGTTCGAGTGAAACCCGCAATCGTTGGGTTCTCTACGTCTAGATGAACAAAGAGAAAAGGGGGAAGGATGCATATTCACTCCTTCCCCCTGTATTCACGGTTTGATGCTAGACAGCCTTAGTTAGCCAAGTATCCCTTCTCCACCGAACTGCGGATGAGTTCTTCCGCTAGCTTCCCCAGTTCTGGAGCTCCATCTCGGATGGCTTGAATCCGCGCCAACACTTGCTCACTCGTTACCTTATGCTCTTTCCACGACTTGCCTTCTGTCACATAGTTGTGAAGCAGCGGCTGCAAACGATCAAGTGCAACGGCAAATTGTGCTTCCGGTGTCTGACGCTGCTCATATTCCGTCCATAATTGGGTTAGCGCCAGTTTCTGATCCTCTGGCAAGATGCCAAACAACCGCTTGGCCGCCTTGGACTCGCGCTCGAACTTGCTTGCATTGCCTTCAGCGTCATATGCAAAGGTATCCCCTGCATCAATCTCGACCACATCATGAATAATTAACATTTTGAACACACGGAGCAAATTCATATTGCGTTCACTTGTATATTCGTGCAGCAGCATTGCCATCGCTGTCAAATGCCATGTGTGCTCGGCATCATTCTCATGGCGGCTTCCATCAAGCAAATACGAACGACGAAACACCTTCTTTAATTTATCCAATTCCTTCACAAATTCAAGTTGCTTCATTAATCTTTCATTTATGCCCGCCATGAACGTCATTCCCCTTCGTCATCCTTACGCTATCCGTGCAGGATTCCCCTGCTGCAGATGCTTCTACATCTCATTATCTCACAGCCATCCGAAATTGCATAATGGCAAAAAACACGATAATCATTGACCTATCTCGTCATTTCTCAAATATTTCCTAGTTCTTAAGAGGTAGTGGAACTATAATAGAATCGATCCATAATACCTATGCGAATAGAAAGGGGTTACCACGATGAAACGTGTAAGATGGAGTAAGCTGATAGCCGTAAGTACTGCTTGTATCGTTGCGATGACGACATTTTCATCGATCTCAATCGCACACCCTGGCCGAACAGATAGCAACGGGGGTCATACGTGTAGAACGAATTGCGAAAAATGGGGATTGGAGTATGGGGAATACCACTATCACAATGGTGGATCTAAGTCTTCTTCTAAGAAGAGTTCGTCGTCCAAATCATCCAACTCTTCCAAATCTTCATCATCTAGTAAATCAACAACAAAAAACAAAAACAACGCTAAACCTGGTAACACAACTAATAAACAGGCAAAAGAAAACAAACCTATCGTCACGGAAGTAGCAGCTGCCATCACTCTTAACAAGGAAGCAACTAAACTGCCTATTCAGGCTGTACGCCATGACAGCCAGCTTATGCTTCCACTTATCGATACCTTAAAGGCACTACAAGCAAACTATTCGGTTAAAGACAACAAAATCTACATATCTTCAGCGAAACGGCAAGTGATTGTCCCAATTAAGCATAACCATTACACCTTCTCCATTGACGGAACGATTAATAAACTTACGGCTCCCATGATTGTATACAAAGGCAAGTTCATGGTTCCACTTCAGTTGCTTCGTGATGCATTGCCAAGCACTGTGGAATGGAATGAGTCAGAGAAAACAATAAATATCTCCCTTTAGAAAAAGTAACAGCCCCAAAGATATCGCATCCGACGCAGCTGCATGGATTGTGACTATTCTTTGGGGCTGTCTGTGTATGAAATTAGAATTAATATCCATCCTGAATTTCTAATAATCCCTTCACCCTGCCGACTTCGGGATCTGTTTCGATGCGCATATCTACGATTTTAATTTGGATACCACTCGTTCTACTATCTTATCCGCAAGTTGATCGAAGAGGGTGTCTTCCTCCCGCCGCCTTAACGATGGATTTCCACCGCTTGTAACGCCCATCCGGCTTCGTATGTCTACGAGTTCCGCGACCTGCTCACTTGACAATTCATTCGTGCGACCAAGCAACCTGCTCGCATACATGTACATCAGTGCATAATGCTCCAGCGATTCCATTCGGAAATAGGCTTCTGTCATATCCCTCCCCCACGTTAATGCACCATGATTCGCTAGGAGCACAGCATGATATCCTTTGCAATATGGGGCAATCGAATCAGGAACCTCCTGCGTACCTGGTGTCGCATAGGGCGCAACGGCTACTCGTCCCAGATTAACAATTGCCTCGGGAGAAATAGCTTGATCCAGATCAATCCCCGCAATAGCAAATGCCGTTGCCACTGGAGGGTGCGCATGAACAACAGCACGTACCTCCGAGTTCTCCTGATATACTCGCAAATGCATCTTAATTTCAGAAGAAGGCTTGTATGTACCCGACAAAACATTACCCTGCATATCCATCTCCACCAGCATGTCAGGTGTCATATAGCCCTTGCTTACCCCTGTCGGTGTCGCCCAAATGGTACCCGCTTCCGTCTTCATCGTAATATTCCCATCATTTGCAGCCACATAATTCCGTGCATACATCCTTCTGCCGATTTCACAGATGAGTTCTTTCATTTCCATATCTGAGTTAGCTTGCAGCTTATTCAATCCTTCACACCCCCTGTGTCTCTGGCTTGTCTCCACATCAAACATAAAGAGGCTTATATCTAAAGTTTGAATCCTCGTATGCCACATAATTAATATTCGTACTTTATATCCGTTTTGTCAATGTATTGTGTTGTTTTATGTGGATTGTTTATGCATGAAGTTGGCAAGCTATAGAGAGGAGGTATGATATAATGGAGTTAAAATCAAACATAAGCGGAGAGAACGGACAATATGCTGCCTATTACGAGAAAAGCGAAAATTAAAGATATCATCCAAGAGGAGAAGAGCGTTACGGTCGCCAAGCTTACTTCACTATTTCAAGTCACGGAGGAGACCATTCGTCGAGATTTGAAACAACTAGAGGAGGAAGGCGTATTGACTCGAACTTATGGAGGTGCGTACATACCTGATGGTGTTCAAAATGATATCAATATCCAGCTCCGAGAACATATCCATGTTGATGGCAAGAAGCGAATTGCAGCGCAATGCGCTCAATTTATTTCAAACGGAGACTCCATTTTCTTAGATGCCTCTACCACCTCACTGTACATCGCACAACAGATTCAGGAGCAGCGTCTGACGGTCGTAACCAATTCAATTAAAATTATTAATGTATTGATGAACAGTCCACAAGTGCATCTTGTTGTCATTGGCGGCGGCATATCCTCCAGCTCCATGTCGGCTCTGGGTAGAAATGCGGAAGTGAATATGAAGAGCTATTTCTTCGATATGGCATTCATCTCCTGCCGATCAGTCAGCATCCAGCATGGACTGACAGACTCCAATGAACAACAAGCTGAGGTTCGGCGCATTGCCGCAGAACGGGCAAACAAGGTATATTTAGCTGCGGACTATACGAAATTCGACCGAACTTCTTTCGCAAGTATTTGTGATTTGGATCAAATCCACACCATTGTTACTGATCAGCGTTTGGATGAAACATGGCATGAGGTCACTAGCACGAAGGGGATCTCCTTATACGAATGCGAATAAATACATGTACAATAAGAAAACCCCTGACAGACAAATCGCCTTGTTCGTTGTCGATTTGCATGCAGGGGATTTTTGTTTAGAAACGGATTCGTCTCATTAATATAAACTCGATTACTTTAAGCAGTCGATCAACCCTTCTTAGACGCAGCTTCCTTGCGGAACATCTCTGACAGAGAATCTGCAAATGGCGGATAAGCAATGCCATGCTGCGTGATGATTGCTGTGATGAGAGAATGATCGGTCACATCGAAGCTAGGATTGTATACCTTAACCCCTTCTGGCGCCATTGGCTGCTCATACCACTTGCTCGTTACTTCACTGTCAGGACGCAGCTCGATATGAATATCGTCGCCTGTCTGACACTCCAAATCCACCGTAGATAATGGCGCGCATACATAGAACGGGATGCCATAATGCTTTGCCAGGATGGCCACACCAGAAGTGCCAATCTTGTTCGCTGCATCACCGTTCGCCGCCACTCGGTCGCAGCCGACCAATACAGCTTGTATCTTGCCTTCCTTCATAACGATAGATGCCATATTGTCACAGATCAACGTTACATCCACGCCCGCTTCCTTAAGCTCCCAGGCCGTTAAGCGAGCCCCTTGCAGCAATGGACGCGTCTCATCTGCGTATACCTTGAACTGATAGCCCTGCTCTTGGCCGAGATGGATAGGTGCAAGAGCTGTTCCATACTTCGCTGTTGCAATGGCCCCCGCATTGCAATGTGTCAAGATGCCCCAGTTCGGCTGAAGCAGAGACAATGCATAGCGGCCGATGCTCTCGCATACCTGTTCATCCTCTGCGCGAATCGCTTCTGCTTCCTCTTTCAACGCTGCCTTAATCTCAGCAACAGAGCGTTCTCGCACCTGTTCCAGCCTTGCTTCCATACGATTCAGCGCCCAGAACAGATTCACTGCCGTTGGTCGCGACGAACCCAAGTATTGCTTCGCATTGCCGAAATCTTCGAAGAATTCCTCATACGTGTCCGCTGAGGATCCCTTCACACCCAAATATACCCCGAATGCCGCCGCAATGCCGATAGCAGGCGCACCACGTACCTTCAAATGATAGATAGCATCCCAAATATCTTCGAGCTTCTGAAGCTCGAGATATACGGTTTCATTTGGGAGACGTGTCTGATCTAGAATGATTAGCGTATTCTTCTCATCCTCTAACCGAACTGACGATATCATGCTGACTGTTTGACTGCTGTTCATTTGACTCATCCTTCCATCCTCCCATTCTATCGGCTGTACATCTCGCTGCTTGAACTGATGATACGGAAATAGTCACTGCCTCGCTTCATGTCAGAACGATCCATAATGAGCTGCTTGCCCATGATGAGACACATCCGCTCAGCACGTTCTCTTGCATCAGCATCAGCAATGGATGCAATCTCTCTCACATGCGCGATGCCGAGTGTGCGACGGCACAATTCAAGCCCCGCAACACCCGCTGCATCCTTCATAATCAGATCAAGATAATATCGATCGAATCCGGAATACGAAGCTGACTTATCTAGAACAGATGTTGACCATAAGGATAAGAATTTCGTTTGGAATTGGTCAACAACGTCTTGAATCGTTTCAATGATCCATTCCATATGACGTTCCTTCAAGTCGCCCGCTTCCATTGTACATTCTGCATTCACATAGGCAAAGATTAAGTTTGCAATAATATTGCCCACATCGTATCCTGCTGGCCCGTAGAAAGCGAACTCCGGATCAATCACTTTGGTCGAATCCTGCTTCACGAAGATTGATCCTGTATGTAAATCGCCGTGAATCAGAGATTGAGTATGCGTCATAAATTCAAACTTCATCTTAGCCGTTTCCAGCAGCAACGCTTCATCTTCCCACAAATGCTTAGCTGCGAATTCACGAATCGGCTCGTAGACATCGTTTCTCGCACAATTGTAGAATGGCTCCGTATATACAAGATCTTCGGTAATCTCACACAAATCAGGATTAATAAATGTTTTAACCCGTTCTTTCTTCTCCTTATGATTCATGACAACATCAGATGTCAACAGCAATGTGTTCGCCATAAATGTCGTAATATGCTCCACGAACAGAGGGAACTGCTCCCGGTTCAATAACGCGGTGCGCATAATGACATGATCGGACAAGTCCTCCATCACACAGCAGTTCATGATCGGATCATAGTTGTATACTTCCGGGACAAGTCCAGGTGCAAGCTCATTTTGGATTTTCAGAATCTCGCTTTCGATGCGATTACGGTCAGGAGATACCTTGAATTCATCCGAAATCCGCGCTACAGGGCCTGCTTGCTTAATGATAATAGAACGCTTCGACTGCTCATCGACGAGCCGGAACACGTAATTTAAGTTGCCGTCCCCAATCTCCTTGCAGGTCAAGCTCGCATCCTCGGAGAATACATCCAGCTTCGTTAACGCATAGTCGATTACATCTGCTTCTTGCATTGTAAAGTACGTTGTATATTTCATTCCTTTCCCCTCCCGTAAGCCTTATTTTTTCTTGTAATACGTTAATGCCAGTGCAAATGCGAGCACCGTCCCCTTCACGATGTCCATCGCATAGTATGGAACCGACATCATGACAAGACCATTTTGCAAGATCCCAATCAGGATTGCTCCAATGAATGTACCGAATGCATTCGGTTTCCCAGCACCTGCTACAGAGAAGCCGATGAAGGCTGCCGCTACTGCATCCATCAAATACGGCGCACCAGCATTCACCTCTGCAGTCATAACACGCGAAGCGAGTATAATGCCGCCAATCGCCGCAAACCCTGCTGATAGAATATAAGCAAGCACTCGGTACTTATTGACGGCGATTCCTGACAGCTTCGCCGCCTCGATATTGCCCCCGATTACATACATATATCTGCCATGTTTTGTATAGTTCAAGAATACGTGCACAACAGCGACTACAATGAGCATTATGACAATAATCCAAGGAACTTGCCCGATCTTAGCAAATAAAGCACTTATCTTCCCCGTTGCGAACGAGCCATCCGGCATCACCATATTTTGCGAGACAGTCGCCCCTCTTGTATAGGTAAGCGCCAAGCCTTGTATAATGAACATCGTTGCCAGCGTCATGAGCATGTCCGGTATTTTCACCTTCACGATCATGAACGAGTTCACTACACCTGCAATCAGACATACCAGTACCGCAGCAATGATCGAGATGAATGTATTTTGCGAATGCCATACGAACATAGAAATAACGATCGCATTTGCAAGCGAGGCGACGGAACCAACGGACAGGTCAAAACCGCCTACCGCAAGCGAGATCGTGATCCCAATAGAAATAATGGTTACAATCGAGATCGAACGCAAAATATTAATAATATTGGACGGCAGCAAAAAGCTGCTTGACAGCGTTCCGAACACAGCGATCAATAGCAATATTGTAATGATGGTGCCGTATTTATATAAAAAATCGAAAAAGTCAAACGACTTGGGTGTCTGTCCTTGAGCTTGACTACGCCGAATTATGCTCATACCTATTTACCTCCTGTTGAATAGAACAATAATTCCTCTTCATTCGTATCGTTCGTGTGCAGTTCCTTCACAATCTGTCCGTCGTACAGCACATACACACGATCCGTAATGCCTACGATTTCCGACAATTCACAGGAGGCGTAGATTACACTCTTCCCTTGCTCCGCCAGCCTCGTAATTAGCTCGAAGATGTCCTTCTTCGCCCCGACGTCCACACCCTTGGTTGGCTCGTCAAATATGTATACTTCCGCATCAGCCAGCAGCCACTTTCCAATCGCAACCTTCTGCTGATTGCCGCCCGATAAATTCTGCACTTTCGTATGTTCGCTAGGCGTCTTAATGCCGAGTTCCTCAATAAGCCTTCTTGCCTCTTCTCTTTCTTTGCGAAATTGAAGGAACGGCCCCCACTTGCAATACCTCGATAGATTCGCTGCCGAGATGTTATGCACGACAGATTCAAATATCAATATCCCTTCCTTGCGCCGCTCTTCGGGAACAAGCGCAATTCCTGCCTTTACGGCATCATGTGAATTGCGAATGGTTATCGGTCGATCATCGAGCTTATGCTGTCCCGACTGAATCTCGGAAGCCCCGAACAGCGCTTTGCATAATTCCGTCTTGCCCGCTCCAACCAATCCTGCGACGCCGACAATTTCCCCTTTGCGCACATGCATATGAATATCTGCAATCTTATGAAAGTCAGATAGATTGCTAACTTCAAAATGCAGGCCTCCAATGGAAGATGCACGCCCTGGGAACTGCTCGCCAAGCTTCTTGCCCAACATGTATTCAATCGTCTCAACAGGGGTGGTATCCGCAATCCGCATCTTCGTCACGAGTTCCCCGTCGCGCATGATCGTGATATCATCGCAGATCTCGAACAGTTCCGGCAAGCGGTGAGAAATAAAGATAACCCCTACATTGTTCGCCTTCAGATCGCGTACAATGCGGAACAGTTCAGTCGTCTCTGCATGACTTAGCGGCGCTGTTGGCTCGTCCAAGATAAGAAAGCGGCATTTCGTTGAGATTGCTCTCGCGATTAACACCATCTGCTTCTCCGCCAGTGTTAATTCACTGACGAGTTTCTTGGTTGGTACCTGAACATTCATTCGCTTCAATATGTGCCCAGCGGAATCATGAAGTCTCCTCCATCTGATCCATTGCTTCGGCCCCATATCATGAACCATATCTTCCAACATGATATTCTCGCCTACTGTCAAGTAAGGAATCAGCGCAGTATCAACTTCCTGATAGACAATCTGAATCCCTAGGTTTTTCGCCTGACGCGGCGAACGGATCGTCACCGCTTCACCATTAATCCAGATTTCCCCGGTATAGTGACTATACGCACCGGACAATGCCTTCATTAAAGTAGACTTCCCTGCCCCATTAGCGCCAATCAGCGCATGCACATTCCCCGTCTCTGTTGTAAAATGAACGTTCTTAAGCGCTTGTACACCGGGAAACTCTATCGAGATATCCTTCATTTCCAGGAGTATCTTGCTCGTCTTCCCCATCTCCCTGACCCCCTGTTCACGATGAGCAGGCAAGCGCTTCGCGCGCCTAACCAGTTGTCTGATCCGACGCTTGCCTGTTCGCTGTCACTGTGCGAGACTAGCTTCGACCTGTTATTGCGCCTTGTTAGCCTTCTTAAGCGCCTTCATCCAGTCTTCTTCGAAGTCCGTGCTTACACCCCAGCCCGGAATAATCTTGTTCAGGCTCTCCATGTTGACAGCATCACCTATGGAGTTCAATTGAACTTGAGTAATCAAAGTCGGCTTCAAATCATATTTCGGAGGTGTATCTTCACCAGCAATCTTCTTCGCCAGCAAGCGCAAATTGACTGCCCCAATTACCTTCGGATCTACTGCCGCCGTGGAAGCCCAAGGACTGTTGTTCTCTTGCATGAGCTGCAGATCAGCATTCGATACATCGATACCGTAGATTTTAACCTCTTCACGACCCGCTTCCTTCAACGCCCGTGCTGCTCCAATTGCGAACGCGTCCCATGTTGCGAAGATCGCATCGATTTCCCCTTTGCCGTGCTTCGTCAGCATCGCTGCAACAGCATTCTGTGTCTGAACAGATGTGTCTGTTGCAGCCACACCGAAACGCTCCACTTCCTTAATACCAGGATTGTCTTTCAAAAATTGCTGATAGATTCCGTTACGAGCTACCATTGGCGGAAATCCATCTACCCAGAGGTATACAATATTCCCTTTGCCGTTCAGCTGCTTATTCAAACTGTCTAGCGCTAGACTTGCCAATTGGCCATCATCCTGTGATGTCATGGTTACCCCATTCACCGAAGACACTTCTGGAACAGAGTCAAATGTAACGACCGGGATTCCTTTTTCCGTCAACTTCTTTACATCTTCAACCGTTGCCGCATCATCACCGTGCGAGATGATAACGCCGTCATATTTTTTATCCATCGCTTGAGCGATCGCATCATGAAATTTGGCAGAATCGTTATTCGCGGAGAAGGTATCTACTACGAAGCCCAGCGATTCACCCTCTTGTTTGGCTCCAGCTAGATACTGTGCGGTATGGTCATCACCGCCGATTTTGCGAATAACCATAATTTTTATGTCTTTGTCTTTAATTGATTGTGGAAGGTCAGCAATTGCCCCCTTGTCTACGGCGGCCTTGCCTGAGGATGACTTGCCGCTTGTTGAACAGCCTGTTGCAACAAGAACTACAGCCATTAATGATAGGATCAGTACTTTGAACATGTTTCTTTTCATAGAACACACTCCTCGATATCATATGAAAATGATGAATGCCCTGCACTAAAATTGGTTTGATTTTCCTGTAATTGACTTCATACTAACACCTACATTGTGGAATCGCAACGAATAATATTGTTTATTATTGATTCTTGTTGTTTTTTGTCTGTTTCGCTGCGGTGATATCCCCCCTCTTGCCTAATTACTCATCTTACCTGTGTTCATCGCTAGCAGGCATCCCTCCTTGGCAAAATATAAGCCAATTCCAATATGCGAATGGCAAGTGATAAGAATAGGAAGAGATGAAGAGATAACCCTCCTACCTAATTAGAAGAAAGCTCCTAACTGATGGGTCATCATTCTCGATCAAAAACGTGAAATTCAAGGATTGCATGGAATAATGTCAGGAATGCAGCAGGATGAAATATAGTCAGGATACCGTTCGGGGGTTCGTTTCTATGGTGAGTTTCCTTAAGGAGTCCCGATTGCGGAGATCGAAATCTGCTATTTTTTGTCATGTGGTAGCCTATATTATACTATAATTATATGCTTACTAGTGTTATTTTTTTCAAAGATTCGACATCGGTTTTCACTTCAACCGCTGTCACATAGATATTGGTTTTTATTGCCGATATCCTCCATTCTATGAACATGTTTACCATCGTTTTTTGTCAATTGAAGACAAAAAAAAGGATGACTGCATCATACAGTCATCCTTCATCCATTTCATCGATATGAATTGGAGCTATTTATAAATTCACATGGCGTAAATCCCAGCACCTCATGCTCCATTCGCATTGCTTCCTGTCCACACATTGACTCCCGCCTCGTCATATTGATCCTGAACTTCCTTCAAGAAATCATGCACAGCAGACTCGTACATCTGACGATCGGTTGGGTATGCATTCGCATGCACAGCATCGTCGATAATTACCAGCTTCGTTAATCCCTCTGTCTTCTCTTGATAGATCTGTTCGCTCATCTGTGTTGGCACGAATGTGTCTGCCTTGCCGTGTATCAGCAGTAGAGGGATGTCCTTGTTCGCAACCTCTCGAATCGGCTTCACCTGCTTCATCGAGAACTGTGCTATCCGATTCAAGCTCCGTTCCAACAGCGCAATAAATGGAAAATGCGGAACATGGTTCAGTTCCTTCATTTGATATTTCATTAAGTCTTCCATGTCCGAATAGGGGCAATCCGCAATGATGAATTTGGCATGCTTATTAATGCCTGCATACATCAGTACTGTGCCTCCACCCATCGATTGCCCATGAAGACCGATGAAGGCATCATGACCAACTCGTTCACGTACCCATGCAACCCAGCGATCGAGGTCTTGACGCTCATAGTAGCCATACGTTGCATACGTCCCTTCGCTTCGCCCATGGCTCCGCTGATCCACAAGGAGCACATTATAGCCTTCCTCGGTAAATAGATTGATAAACTGCGAGCCAATAATATGATTTGCCGTATAGCCGTGGACGATAATCATGACTTTCTTGCGCTCTGGATAGGGCTCGATATAGTACCCGCGCAGCGTCAGACCGTCCTCCGAAGTGATGAAAACATCTTCCTTGGCCATTTCAGCGAATTCCTGCCTGCTCATCAAGCCGAACCCTTCAACCGCGTCAAACGCTTTGTCCAGCGTGCTTCTCTCCCACATCGTTACCTGACGGAAAGCATACCGGCTCACTGCAATCGTTGAAATCACAATGATCAGGATAAGAATGAACGCAGCCGCTCCAATCCACCACATGTACAATCATCCTTTGCAAAGTTCCTATTCTGTCTTCTCTATATGATAGCTGCTTCAACATCATTTCGCCAGTTCCATGCCCAACTATCGGCTAGCTGCGCGTATGATACCATCCTTCTTTCAACGAACGTGATACCGCTCGAACTCATAAAACCTCGTCCCTTGAAATGTCAACTTCCCGCGATCTCCTGCGGCCAGCAATCCGTAGTCCGATTTCTTCACATGGAACTCCATCCGATCCCCGCTCTCCACTTCGAACGTCGCGTAATAATGGGTTGAATAATGGCTGTGATGATCCGCGTGATGACTATTGGACACCTCTGTTCGCTTATCCGTCACTTTCGCTTCCACAGTTAGAACAGGCTGTTGATTGTTGTAGTTCCATTGCATAATACCCTTAATAATCACAAAGATGAAGACAGCTATAAACAGAACAATGAAAATTGGGAAGATCGTAGACATCAGATTAAACATTGATGCTGGCTCATTGAATCCTCCTACGCCCATGCAGTCCCCTGCTCCTTTATCTGTTGACTCTGAGTATAACCCCGGCTGATAAGGCTGATAACTTACGTCTTGATCGTAATCCAATACTTGCATATTCCATCCTTGGTGTCGCTTAAAACGCCCTCGTTGCCTTCAATCACTCTTCGTGAGCGAAGATTATCTTCATCGACTGTCAGCAGCACTTCTGTCAACCCAAGTCCCGCTGCTTCACGAACAAGTTCACGGAGTAAGAGCGTTCCATATCCTTTGCCTCGCTCATCTAGCCGGATGACGTAGCCAATATGACCGCCTCGTTCAAGCAGCGCTTCATTCAATCTGTGCCGAAGCTTCCCATATCCAACCGGTCGACCGTCCACATACAGCCAATATATCGTCTGCTGCACATATTGCGGCATTAGATTTATCCCTTGCGATATATTCCAGTGCTGTCTCAGGTAGCTTCGGAATTGGCCTCTTCTTATGCCGTACGCACTATTGACGAAGCCATTCTCACCTGGGCCGATCCCCTGCAGCATCTCATAAACATCATAACCATCTGTAAGCTTGAGCGATCTCAGCTCTATCATCTTCTCAGTTCCATCCATGGTGTAATGCCTCCAATCCCGTCTATTCAAACATTACTATCTTAGGCTCCGCCGCATGCTCACACAGCAAGGTGAACAACTGACCCCGGTGATGCGCCAAATGAAGGATGATTTCCAGCATCCACTCAAAGCGCGAATATGCAACTCCCCAATACGCGGTTTTGATTTCAAGCCACTGCTCTTCCGACCACGAACGCATCGCTTCAACTAATGATTCGTGAGCATCTGCCAACGTTTCCTTCATTTCATCGATTGTATATGGCGTATGTTCTTCATAGAAACGATCCATATCGGTCTGTGTTGCTTCGTTCATAATATGCAGATCGGCCGCACAAATGAGAGTCAAATGAGCGAGCATGTCTCGTAAACAACGTTTATGAGACATGGGCTGCAAATCCAACTGCTGCTCTGTTACCTGTTCCAAGATGCCGCGAATTGATTGAACAGCTAGATTCAATTGATGAATAATTGATAGTTTATGAGCTTCCATGTCGATTGAAATCTCTCCCTGTGTCAATGATGTATGTCTTGCAATTTGATATTTTCGCACGCCAATATGAACGTTTGACAACATATTCATGGGTGCTATAGTAGTATTGTTAAATCATTACATAGAAAAACATAGAAAAGGGGTAACAGCTATGAATCTCTCAACAGGTGTGTTAATCCGCTTTACCAAAGCATTAGCCGTGATGTTCTTCGGGCTGTATGTGTTCCTCGTCGCCTTCGGCAATATTACAGATTACAATACGAACTTCCAATTCGTGAAGCATGTGCTTAGTATGGACACCACATTTCCCGATAACAACATTATGTACCGCGCTATAACAGGAACGACGATTCATCATATTGGTTATATTGCGATTATCATCACAGAGGCAGCTGTCGCATTCATTTGCATCTGGGGATCACTTCGCCTGTTCTCCCACTTGCATGCAGAAGCAGAATCCTTCCACAAGGCGAAGAACGTGTCGATCGCGGGTCTTATTCTTGGCTTGTGCGTGTGGTTCCTAGGCTTTCAGGTAATCGGTGGCGAATGGTTCGGCATGTGGATGTCCTCAGAGTGGAATGGCTTGTTCCCTGCGGATCGACTGACTACATTCATGATGGTTGTTCTCATTTTTCTAACCATGAAAAACGATGAAGTGAACTAATATACTATTTTCCCTATTTTGCCAATCTATTATAATACGAAAAAGGCGACAAATCCAATTTGACGCCTTTCTTTTCGATATATTTAGTTGTTCTTCTCTTCGTTCCATTGCAAGATTATATACAACATTCAGCTTCCTACGATTCTTCCTTCTGTGTTCTGCCCGCTCCACGATCCAGCAAGCGGCTTCCCTGCTCCATCGCCATACACAGGATCATGCCTACGATCAATCCGTTGTTCGCCATAGTCTTCAGCAGTCCTGGCAATTGCCCAACTGCTTCAGCCGGGATGAACATACAGCCAATCCCCATCATAATAGATACGCCGAGGATGAAGCGATTGCGCTCATTCATAGGAATCGATTGGAACTCCTTCAATCCCAATCCGACCATCGAAGCGAATGGGATGAATATCGTTGCATACCCTACCGGCATGGGAATCGATGCAAAAAAGGCCGTCGCTGGCGGAAAGAAGCTAATCCCTGCAATGAGCAAACAGGCAATAACGAACGGCAGACGCTCATAAATTCGAGTCGTCATGATGAAGCCCGCTGTCCCTGAAATCGGAACACATCCCATTGCGGAGAAAATGCCTCCTAAGCCTGTATTCGCACCCATCATCAGCATTGTACGATCATAATTGACAGGTTCGGATGGCTTTCCTGAATTATCCATAACGCCCTCCATGACGCGAATGCTCGTCATCATATTCGCAATGAGAAGAAGACTGACGAACAAGGACGTCATCAAGATGCCGGAATCCAGTTCAGGCAGGCCCCAAGCGAATGGCATGGGCGCTGATACCCATGAAGCAGAAGGCTGTATAGGCTCTGTGATGCCGAGCAAATAGAACAGCAGCCAACCAATGCACAAGCTAATGAGCACAGAATAATTGCGCAAAAAGGCCTTCGAACTCCGTGGCAGCAGCATAGCACACAATAATGTAATAATTGCGGGAATCGCAACCTGAAGCTCTACATGTGTAGAGGCACGATAGCCAACTCCGAGCATTCCCTTCATGAAGGAGCCGCTAAGCTGTGCAACAAGCAGAAGCAGATACGTCCCTACGACAAGCGGTGTGAACAGCTTGCCAATTGCCGACGTTAAGCGCAGCACAGCAATGATAATGAAGAGCGCGCCTGCAATCAGCATCCCCATCTCCAGCTGCCGCAGTCCGCCTTCGAGCGATATTGTTCCTGCCGCGATGAGGCCGCCGTAGACTGCGAAGACGCCCCACCATAAACCAGCCGGATTCTCCATAATCGGCAGCCGATGACCGAACATCGTCTGCAATATACCCGATATCCCGATAATCAAAAACGTGCGCTGCATAAATTCCGCAATATCCTGCGGTGAAAATCCAAACGCATGTCCAACAGCCAGCGGAGCAACGAGGCTTCCCGCCAAAATAAATACGAGCCATTGGAATGAGGCCAATCCTAATTTCATGATGTCTCACCTGTTCCTATCTCTATCTAAGTTGTCTATTCTATGATGCAGTTGTAATACTATGAACCTTCCAGTCCATACTGCCTAATCTTATAATACAACGCTCCGCGCGATATGCCGAGCTGTCTAGCTGCCTTGGCCTTGTTGCCCTTCGTTCGCTGCAGCGTCTCCGAGATAAGCGCTCGTTCCATCTCTTCCGAATGAACGCTCAGCGGGAGTTCGGGCTGCGTCAACTCATTCAGTGTCGTAAGCCGGGCATAGTCGGGCAGATCCTGAGCGGCAATGACCCCGTCTCCGCCGCGCCCTAGATGAGACGCTAGCGCATATTGCATCGCATTGGCCAATTGCGCCATGTTGCCGGGCCAACGATAAGACGTTATCGCCGCCATTGCATCCGCGCCTAGACTCGGTATAGCCGCGCCAACCTTCTCCGCAGCTTCGCTTAAGTAGAAGCGTGACAATTCCGGAAGCTCCTGCTGGCGCTCCATGAGAGAAGGAATATGCTCGATCTGAAACACATAGTACATCTCCTTCAACAATTGAGCAGATTGTTCCCGCTCAAATCCAGCCCACTCACCGTTCTCTTCTGGAATCGAGGCTATCACATGCGCATCGAGCGTGACGGCTTCCTTCAATTCCATCTCTCCCGACCGAACATATTGACCTTCTTGCAGTGCTTCTATTAACCTCTCCTGCACCGAAGCCGGAAGCATATGCACATCCTTCAAATACAAGGTTCCATTCTGCGCCAGCTCAAGCTTGCCTATTCGTGGGTGCTCTCCTTCATAGCCGAACAATTCAGCCTCCAGCAGGCCTGCTGGAATCCCACTACAGCTTACATAGACGAACTGTCCTTCACGACCACAGTGAGCGTGCATCCACTTCGCAACCGACTTCTTCCCTGCTCCTGCAGATCCGGTTAGCAGCATCGGACACTTCATCCGAGCCAAGGCCCCTAGACTGCTCTGCTTCTCCGCGGTCAGCGGCAGTAAGGATGTCGTCACTCCCTCTTCACTTGGACGGCTGACCATCTCTGCGCTCAATTTCACATATTGTGTTACATTCCGTTCAATCGAAATGGCGCCCATAAGCTCCTGATTCTGATCGAATACAGGAATGGCATTGATCATCACATGCATCCCCGGGCGCGGTTCATGATAGACCTCGCGCACTTCCTGTCCGCTCTCCATCACTTGCAGCAGCATAATCGATTCCCGTTGGAAGTAGTCTCCGATCTTCCGCCCTACGATGACAGTCCGCTCAATGCCATACGTACGCTCAGCGGCACCATTCCAATAGATAACCGTACCCTCAGGATCAACAATCGTCACTGCATCATTCGTCGCTTTCAACACGCCTTCGAGCCATGATTGTATTTGTTGCGACTCTAGCATTCTATCACCGATTCTTCTCTATTTTTTCTTAAATTATGGCAAAAAGAGTGGGAAAAAGCAACGAAAACACAAATAGACACCTGTTCCGTGCACATGTAGAGCCCAACCCATTTTCCATATGATGCTAAAATAATGATTTACTTTATGCGCTTGATGTGATTATAATTAATCATAAATTGTATTTGTGTATAATTTTTGAACACTTATTCCAGTGCTAATGAACGTATTGCGAATGAGAAGAATGTAAAAATACCATTACAGTAAAGAGAGGAAGCTGCACGCCATGGAGGCAATCATGCGCAATGCATTTCTCTTTCTCTCGAAGAATCGGCTGGCCAATCGCACAGCGAAGAAATACGGACTGCGATTTGGCGCTAAACGATTCGTCGCGGGAGAGCAAATTTCGGAAGCGATTACAACGGTTAAGCAATTAAATGATCGTGGAATCGTAGCCACGCTCGACCATCTTGGCGAGTTTATTTCCACCAAAGAGGAAGCAGCAGAATCAGCACAGTATTGTATCCGCACCTTAAATGAAATAGCCGCGCATCAAGTTACGTCCAATCTCTCAGTCAAGCTAACTCAGCTCGGCTTGGACATCTCGCCACAGCTCTGCATGGATCATATGCGCGCCATCCTAGATACTGCTCGCCGTCATAATAACTTCGTGCGCATCGACATGGAAGACTACGCTCGCAACGAAGCTTCCATCAACATCTTCAATCAGCTTCGCGAAGAGTTCGGCAGCACGGTTGGCCTTGTCATTCAGGCTTATCTGTACAAGAGCAGCGAGGATATCGAACATCTTAACCGCTACAAACCCAATCTGCGGCTGGTTAAGGGAGCATACAAAGAATCACCACAGGTTGCATACCCGAACAAGGTTGATGTCGACCGCAATTTCATCCACATCATTGAACAGCATCTAGCCAACGGCAATTATGCCGCGATCGCCACACACGACGACCACATCATCGATCACGTCAAACAAATCGCACAAACTCACAATATTCCACGCACACAATTCGAATTTCAAATGTTATACGGCATTCGGACTCAAGCACAGCAGCAGCTTGCTGACGAAGGTTACACCATGCGCGTATATGTCCCATACGGAAATGACTGGTATGGATATTTCATGCGCCGACTTGCAGAACGTCCTGCGAACGTCGGGTTCGTTCTCAAATCGATGTTTAAGGCATAGCATCCTGCATGCTATAGCAGATCCATCTCATACAAATTGACAGCACTCAACTCCATATTACTAAGTATCCATTCGTTAAGGAGGTCATCTAGATGACAGTAATCGATTATCGGAATGAGCCATTTACGGATTTCACAGCAGAGGGCAATCGCACGGCAATGCAAGGAGCATTGCTTAGAGTGCGTGAGCAGCTGGGTAATACCTACCCATTGGTCATCGGCGGCGAGCGAATCTTGACAGAGAAGCGAAGCACCTCTTCGAACCCAGGCGACCTTGATCAGATTGTGGGCCAGGTTGCTCAAGCTGGCGTCGACCTCGCAGAATCAGCAATTGCAGCTGCGGATGCAGCATTCTCCAAGTGGCAGCACGTTACCCCAGATGTGCGTGCAGGGTATTTGTTCAAGGCAGCTGCCATCATGCGCCGCCGCAAGTTCGACTATGCTGCTTGGCTTGTATACGAGGTCGGCAAGAACTGGGCAGAAGCAGATGCGGACGTGGCGGAAGCAATTGATTTCTTAGAATTCTATGCGCGGGAAATGATTCGTCTCAGTGGTCCACAGCCGATTACAACAATTGCTGGTGAAGACAATCGTCTCACTTACATTCCACTAGGCATCGGAATCGTCATTCCACCGTGGAACTTCCCGCTAGCCATTATGGCTGGCATGACCTGTGCAGCTATCGTATCAGGGAATACCGTCGTGTTGAAGCCTTCTTCCGCCTCTCCTGTCATTGCAGCGAAGTTCGTTGAGTTATTGGAGGAGGTTGGCCTTCCAGCAGGTGTAGTGAACTACGTTCCTGGTTCTGGCTCAGAAATTGGCGACTTCTTAGTTGATCATCCGCGTACTCGCTTCGTATCCTTTACGGGATCACGCGACGTTGGACTTCGCATCAATGAGCGTGTTGCTAAGACACAGCCAGGCCAGCTGTGGATCAAGCGCTTCATCGCAGAAATGGGCGGTAAGGATGGCATCGTCGTGGATCAAACCGGAGATGTGGAAGAAGCAGCAACTGCGATCGTACAATCTGCCTTCGGCTTCCAAGGACAGAAGTGTTCCGCCGGTTCGCGCGCCATTGTCCATGAGGCGGTATACGACGAAGTTGTTCGACTCGTCACCGAGAAAACGCAAGCTTTGCGTGTAGGTCTTGCTGAGGAGAACGCCCCAATTGGTCCAGTCATCGATAAGCATGCGTACGACAGCATTATGAAATATATTGAGGTTGGCAAAGGCGAAGGCAGACTCGTAGCCGGAGGCAGTATTGCCGATGGCAACGGATACTATATCCAACCGACAGTGTACGTAGATGTTGATGCAGAAGCAACCATCATGAAGGAAGAAATATTTGGTCCCGTACTGGCGATCAGCAAGGCTTCGAACTTCGAGCAAGCGATCGATATTTTCAACAATACCGATTATGGCTTGACCGGTGCAGTGTACAGCATGAACCGCGAGCATCTGGAATATGCGCGCCATCATATGCATTGCGGCAACCTGTATTTCAACCGTAAATGTACAGGCGCACTAGTAGGCGTACATCCATTTGGCGGATTCAATATGTCAGGAACCGACTCGAAGGCAGGAGGAAGAGACTACCTGCTCCTCTTCACACAAGCGAAGCTTGTATCAGAGAAGTGGTAATCTCTAATTTCAATTCAATGATATGATTTACTAAGATTTGCTGCACTTATCCTACGATCAAGATAAGCCGGCAGGCCTCCTCTGTTACAGAGACAGCTTGCTGGCTTTTTTATGATCAAGAACCATCTGGATGCACTCATTCTCATCTGTTGTGCAGAAATCCATGAGCCCTCAGCCTAATACCACGATGGCTAGAGGATCAATGCCCTGCTAGAACAATTCAACTTGGTATCTATTACGAATCATGTAATATCCGGTTGTTTTGAGTCGAGACATGCCGAGTATTTGAGTTATCGGTAACATTATTGATGGCTTTTCGTTATCTCTTCCCAAGTAATAGGGCACCCGCAATCAAAAAACCGAGAATTTCTGCAACAATCCAAATAACGCGAGTATACCGATTTTCCACATGATCCATGTCTTTCAGCTGTGTAACTTGATGATTATATTCATGAGGGCGTATCAGCTGCCCAATCCCATCCTCCGTATGCTTCTGCGCCGCATGATCCAGCTTAGGCGCAATTCGAACAATCTCACCATTGTCATACCTGCCTAGAACCCGCTCTCCATCAATTACAAACGATAATGACTTTCCGCCGCTATTCACATAGTATTGCAAGGCTGCAATGTCCGGCTCTTCCTGTGCATTCTTCAAAAGCGCCTTACCTTCTGCAATCTTAAGCGGATAACTTCCCCACTTCATCTTATAGTTCCTATCTGTTGTATCCGTCCTATCGAGTGAGAATAACGCCATATCTCCAACATTCCATGCATCGCACACATTCGCTTGCTGAGCATAGGTAACTGTAATGTCTTGCTTCGTCTGCTCACCTGACACGATATAGATGACTTGAATCGCCACCCCTGCCTTCTCATTTCGTATCACTTGCCCAATAAGCAGCGTATCTTGGTCGTTGTGAGTCAATCGGTGTAGTACATCTGCGGCTTGAACAGGGATTACGAAGGATATAGTCAGCCATAGAAATAAGCCAAGGCAACAAATCCTTCTCAAGGCTACACCTCCACACAATGATTACCTTCCTGCCTGCTTCTGTGATGTCTTGGAATCCATTTACGTTTCCGTATTATACCATTCCATCTCATAAAATGTCTTCCTTCCATTCAAAAAAATAAAAGGATATGAAGCTGCTGCATCATATCCTTTACCCTCTTCAACTTATTTCCTGCCTTCATCCAAATATGCTATACGTCGGTTGCAGGTGCTTCAAGCGTATCCCATGCTGCAGACAACAATTCATCGAACAAATCGTCGTCTCCTTCGAGCTTCGTATCCAACTCGTAGAATTCTTCTTCGTCACCAGACTGGGCAGTGAAGTGCAGGTTGTAATCCCAATCCTTCCCGTTCTTGCTGAAGAAGCTAACTTCATACGGTGATTTCAATTGCTCTAACTGGAAGACTACTTGTCCGATATAAGTCTTGTCTTCATTCTGACGCATCGATGCTTTCGTTATCGTTACACTCATATATTATCCCTCACTTCATCCTTCAATCTCTATCATTATAGGTAAAAATCCGATTCGATGCCAGTCACTTAGCTTAGCTTGAAATGACGTACAGAAGCTTGCAGCTCACCAGCAAGACCGTTTAATCGCGTAACCGATCGATTCATATCTTCCATGGCCGTCGATGTAACCTGTGATGCGGAAGATAACAGCTCACTTTCATGAAATGCATGCTGTGCAAGATCGCTCAACTGCGACAACGCAGCTGCTACCTCCTCTGATCCTGCCGACAACTCTTCCGTAGATGCGGACACGTCTTGAATTTGCGACGCAACCTGCTCCGTCGATTGAGTGATACTATGGAAGGATTGCCTAGTGTGCAGCACTGCCTCTTGCCCGAGGAGAACTTCTCGTGTGCTCTCTTCCATCGCTTCAACCGCTGCATCCATCTTCTCATTCACTTGACCTACAAGGCTTGCAATTTGCCCTGCCGCATGCTTAGACTGATCTGCCAGTTTCCTTACTTCTGATGCCACAACAGCAAATCCCTTGCCATGCTCCCCAGCTTGTGCCGCTTCAATAGAGGCATTTAGAGCAAGCAATTGAATATGCGCAGCAATAGTCGTCATCACGTTTACCATCTGTTGAATTTCAGCAGATTGCTTGCTTAATTGCTCGACCGTGTATGAGGCATTGCGGTTCGCCTCATGAACTGCCACGATTTGCTGTTCCGCTTGACGAATGAGCTCATCCCCACCTGAGGCCGATTTTTCTGTATGGAGGGCGGAATCAGCAACCTCAGCCGATGTTGCAGCGATTCTTGCAATTCCTTGTGCCATTTCTTCTACTGCTCTTGCACTCTCGGCAGATGCACGCATTTGTATTTCGGCGCCTTCAGCAATTCGATGCATCGACTCCGAATATTGATTGGTCGCGTCCGTGGTCTGCAATACCGACTGCTGAAGCTGCTCTGACGAATCCGCCACCATATCAGTTGCGGATTGAACATGACTAATCAATTGGGATAAATCAACACGCATCTTCTCAAATGATTTCGCCAATTGCCCCATCTCATCGTTTGTAGTCCGAATAATAGGGTGACGCAAATCACCGTCTGCGATTACACGGGCAGATTCATTCAACTGCTTCATAGATCGAGCGATGGATCTGGTCAACACCACCGCTGTCGTAATCGCAATGAGAACGGTTGCAAGCAGCAAAATGAATAAGACCGACTGATGAGAACGATTCGCCTGCTCCACGGCATTCATCTCCTGCTGAATACGGTCCAATTGCTGCGACCGTATGTCGTCCATCTGCTTGTTAATTTGTTCAGAAGCTTGGTCGAAGGAGCCCATCGTCTGGTTCCCCGCTTCCGTTCCTTTATCAATATAATCATGCGCCATCAGTTGGCCCATCTCATAGAATTTCTTAAACGATCCCTCAATCTCATCTAATTTGCTGGACAGCTCTGGATGAAGCTGCTTGAAGTGCTGAACATCCGCTTGGAACTGTGAGACATACTTAGCGGCTTGGTTGAATCCATCGTCCATACCATCCTGCGCTCTCGTAACCCCAATATCGGTAAGCCACTGCTGAACTTGAACGACCGACAGTTTCATATTATCTGCGAGCAATGTTGATTGAAGTGTTCGTTCCTTTATCTCTTTCATTGTGCTCAGTTGATTGCTCGACGCATTATATTGATACGTAAAAATTGCAAACATGCAGATGACAATAATCGAAAACCCTATTCTGTTTTTCCACCGGATGCTCATTTATGCCTCTCCTTCTTATGTCAATCGCCTCGTCTCTTTCACATCTTAGCGCAATATATTCCATTTGTCAGTTTACAATTTCACCATATTTCCGAGTGATGTCACCTACTTAAGAAAAAAGTAAGAAAGTTATTTACTTTTTTCAGTAAAAGATTGAATCCTTACATTTGCTATCGCGTATGGAATGTCATATGCTTGAATACAGTGAAAGGAAGAGCGTTCTCTTCTAACAGATATGGCAAGGGACCGAACTGCTCTCACAAGTGACAATCAAAGGAGCCCCAGATTTACGATGGAAACAGTGAAAGAATTTTTCAAAGGTCCTGGTGTCAAACGCATCTTTATTCTTCTTGTACTTATCGCCTTGCTCTTTGCAATGCGAAGCATGATCCACCTCATCCTTATAACGTTCATCTTAACGTACTTAGTGGACAGGCTGCACACATTCCTCCATCGGAGGATCAACAAGATCATAAAGGTAAATTACAAAGTAACCGTACTGCTTCTCTATGCAGTACTGCTGCTCGCCATCATTGGTGGAGCATACAGTGTCTTCCCGAAAGTGATTACACAGATTGAGCAGCTCGTGAACAATATTATTCAGTTCTATAATTCGAAGGCTTTCATGAATTACGATTTTGATTTCGAGTTCATGCAATACATTACAGACTCGCTGCAGAAGATCGACCTAGCGAGCTATGTGAGTAAGGGCTTCGACTTTATCGTGAAATCAGTCTCTGATATTGGACAATGGGGTACGAGAGCTATCATTTCCTTCGTCCTCAGCTTATTCTTCGTACTGGAGAAGAAGCGTGTCATGGAATTTACGGAGAAGTTCAGAACGAGCAAGATTGGATTCATCTATTCGGAATTGGAGTATTTCGGAAATAAGTTCTTGTATTCATTTGGCAAGGTCATTGAAGCACAGTTCCTCATCGCCATCGTGAATACCGTCTTGTCCACTATCTGCTTGTGGTTGCTCGGCTTCCCGCAGTTGTTCGGCTTAGCTATCATGATCTTCCTGCTCGGGCTGATCCCGGTAATGGGCGTTGTGATTTCACTCATTCCGTTATGTGCGATTGCTTTCACCATCGGCGGCTTGATTAAGGTCTTGTACGTCGTCATTATGGTCATCGTCATCCATGCGATCGAGGCGTATATCTTAAATCCGAAACTGATGTCAGCGAAGGTTCACTTGCCAATTTTCTATACGTTTGCCGTTCTTATTATTGCAGAGCATTTCCTCGGCGTATGGGGATTGATTCTCGGAGTACCGATATTCATGTTCTTCTTAGATCTGCTTGAGGTTAGCGTGAGGCAAGAACCTGTGAAGACAGAATAACAGCTGTTCCATATCTACTATCATCTCATGACGAAGGGCCGGTGCATTAAGCACTCGGCTCTTTTTGATATGTCATTTATGTTTCACAATGTTAAAGACTTCCTAAATTTCACTGTTCCACGAAAAATGACAAAAATGCTCGTCTGCTCACGATAGAAAGTGATGTATTCGTTTTCTTGAAAGTTAAAGCGGTTTTACATATGGTAATCATTAGGATAGTTTGTGATTAGGTAGAATATGGCCTAATTAACAGATTGGAGGATAATGGAAACACGAATAAACGCTTGGTCAATATTTCCCACACCGCAATGCTTTTCCACCTAGACCACATCATCACGGCACGATACCCTACTTTGTTGAAGCAGCATCAAATTTATTCATCTCGCGCATACATACACCTACACACTTTTTCGCTTTATCACCACAAAGCAAGGAAGATTTTTCATGTTTCGTTCGAATTAGAGAGAGAAGGAGTGAAACTACATGCAGTATTTTTTCTATGTGACAACGTTCATCTTTTTAGGATTTCAGCTCTTGTATACGATCGTTCCCTTATTGTTCAGCAAGGTGAAGCAATTGAATAATGACCTGAGCGAAAAGTCAATCAGCGTACTCGTCCCTGCCTACAACGAAGAGCTCACGATCAAAAATTGCATCGAGGCAATGAACAGTGTCAATTACCACAACTTCGAGGTCATTATTATTAATGATGGCTCGAAGGATAATACCATGCAGCGTTTAGATGAGCTCCTTGATTTGAAGCCAGTTCAGCGTACGGGCGACGGCAAGCTAACGTATCAAGCGATCAAGGGCATCTATGGCTCTACTACATATAAGCATATTTTCGTGATCGACAAGCTTAATGGCGGCAAGGCTGATTCGCTCAATGCCGGCATTGACTGCGCACAATCGGATATCGTCATTACACTTGACGCAGACAGTATGCTGGAATTCAATTCATTGAAGTATGTCAATCAATATTTCCACAATGAGGATATTATCGCACTTGGCGGTACGGTCAAGATTGTGCAGGGCGCTGAGAAGAAAAATGGCGTCATCGTAGAGAAATTCATGGGGAAAGGCCTAATCAAGAGCCAAATTCTGAATTACATTCACGGATTCTATGTCCGGAAGCTAACCCAATCCGTATTCAATTCGATCGTCGTCATTTCTGGAGCGTTTGGCGCCTTTTACAAAGATGTGCTGGTTCAAGTGAATGGCTTCCGCAGCACCGTTGGCGAGGACATCGACATTACTTTGAAGATTCATGAATACATGAAGGCCAATCAACTGAAGAAGAAGCTGGTCTATGCACCTGAAGCCGTATGCTATACGGAATGCCCTGAGAATCTGAAGAACTTCAATAAACAGCGGATACGCTGGCAGAAGGCTTTCGTAGACTGCATCTTGATCTATTGGTCCCAGCTATCGCAGAAATTCAGCCTAGGCGTCAGCCTATTTTTTGCTATCGATGGCTTTGTGCTGGGAACCCTTACGGCGTTCACGACGATTATCTATCTTATTAACATGCTTCTATTCGGCGGCAGTATCACACAAATGCTCATCCTGTTCTCTATCATTGTTCTCGTAAATGCCGCTCAAATCATCACCTCATTGTATTTATGCAAGAAGTACGACAGCAGCTACTCGCTCCGAGATTATATCTATATGTTCTTGTTCAGTCAGTACGAGCTGCTCACATACCGTAATCTACTGCTGTACTTGAATATTGTCGGCACCATTAAGTACTTTGATAATGATGAGGGCTGGGGCTTCGTAGAACGCAAAGGCGTAGCCACCATTAGTTAATACCTGTATCTGCGCAACCAGCATTGCGGCCATATAACAAATAGAATGCCGCATGTTCATTTTGGGAGGGAGAATATGGAGAGTATTTGGAAGAGCAATCGGATCATTTATGTAGATATACTACGCATTCTGTCCATTCTTGCCGTCATCGTGCTGCATATTACTGCAGATTTGCTGACGAGAACGAATGATTTCGACACATCGTCTTGGTGGGTCAGCAATATTTTCAACTCCGTATCGAGATTTGCAGTTCCTGTGTTTTTCATGATAAGCGGCGCCATGATGCTGCGGGTGAACATTACCACATACAGGGATTTTTATATAAAACGAGTACTTCCACTCGTCATCGCACTAATCAGCTGGTCACTGATTTATGCGCTTTACAATCAATACGTTATCGTTAACAGCAAGATGAATGCACTTGCGTTTCTGCAGGATTTCGGCTATAAGCTGTTGACGGACGGCAACTACGTCCATCTCTGGTTCCTGTATGCGATCATCGCCATTTATATGACGATTCCCTTAATTAGCAAGCTTGTTAAGACATGCAGTGAGAAGGATTTGCGCTATTACTTATCCTGGTGGGCTGCCATTAGCATCGGTTACCGATTTATTTCAGACATTATCGTCAAGCTGACGGGACAGTATATCAATATCCCGCTATTGAACATTCCGCTGTTCACAGGGTTTCTCGGCTACTTCATCTTGGGACATTATTTATTTACATATGGCTTGCCGGACAAATGGAAGCAGGTATTGTTCAATTTAGGCATCGTCTCCTTCTTCCTAACACCAGTGGCCACCTACTTCGCTTCTAGACATCTAGGGATATTGGATGAGACCTTCTACGGGAACTATTCCATTACGACCTTTTTCATGGCTGTGGCCATGTTTATTTGGTTTAAGGAGAAGGAACCAACCCTGCATGAGCGAGTCAATTACAAGCTACAAAAAATGATTGGCTCGATTTCGAAAGCAAGCTTCAGTATTTATCTCATTCATTTATTGATTGAGCTGCTTGTATCGAGAAGGGCCGAAACAGAAGCGTCCCTACTCCAGACATCATCCAATCTCGTGTTCAATGTTATCGCCGTATTCACTGTCAGCTATCTGCTTGTGAAAATGTTGAATCTCAGCAAGGTCATGACTACCGTTCTGTTCGGTGGAAAGGGGTAAGCGCGAATGAAGGTCAGTCTCTATACGAAATTATTTATTGCTGCTCTGCTGGTTGGAATGTCTCTCTATGCTTACAATGTGAGCAGTCAGGCCGAACAGAAGATCACTTCGGTGTATATTCCAATCTGGAAAGATATCAGTCAAATGAACTGGAAGGATCAAGCGATTGATATCGCCTTTATTGCATTTGCCCGAATTGATAAGAACAACATCTATTTCCACGAGAACAAGGACGAAAATGAGCGGATTAAGCAGCAAATCACGAAATTGAAGGAACAGCACCCTCAGACTCGATTCGTGCTCGCCGTTGGCGGATATAATGCCGATGGCTTCTCTGACGCTGCGATGGATGGAAATCGCTATTCGTTCACGGAAAGCATTATTAGCATGGTGAAGGAACTGGATTTGGACGGTGTCGATATCGACTGGGAGTATCCCGCCTTCGATGCCTGGGGTGCGATTAAGGCACGTCCTGAGGATTCCGTCAACTTTACAGCGCTGATGAAGGAATTGAGGGAACAGTTGAACCGACTTCCGCATGTGCATAAGAAGTACTTGTTAACCTTTGCCGCGGGCACGCAGGACTGGTATTTCGAGAAGGTCGACGTCAAGGAAATAGAGAAATACGTCTCCTACATCAATGTCATGAGCTACGACTTAACAGGAAGATGGTCGGATACGACCGACTATAATGCGAATCTGTACAAAGATGCGAAGGGCAAAGCCAAAGAGAGCGTCCATGACATTATTCAGCGCTACAAGGCTCACGATGTAGACAGCAAAAAGCTGCTGCTGGGCATCCCCGCCTATTCTTATGGATGGGAGAAGGTCAAGAGGGAGCCGGGCAGCAATGGCGCCTTCTCCGTCGGCAAGCCTATCGACATTGACAAGATCGATCTGAGCTATAGCACGATCGTAAAGAAATACTTGAATCAGAAGGGATTCAAGCGTTATTTCGATGAGACCGCTAAGGCCGCTTACTTGTTTAATGGTGATACCTTCATCTCCTATGAAGATGAGGAGGCCTTGAAGGCTAAGATTGCATACATTAAGGAGCATGAACTGGGCGGTGCAATGGTCTGGGAATATTCGCAAGATGCGAAGGATGGAATCGTCAATTATTTAACGAAGCACTTGAACAAGTAAAGTGAATGAATGAGAGTATGCAGACCTCATTGCCGCCACATACAGCATGGGGTCTGCTCTATTTTCGCGATAAGCAAGGCAAACTAAGGAAACTTGTTAATCCTGATCTTCTTGTTCCAGCTTCAGCACCCTGCCTGTACCTGTAGAATGCCTATAATGCCTTCCACTGATCTTCATAATTCATAGCAACCCCATTCGCATCCACCTGCAGATGGGCCATATATCCGCTATCGATGGAGCGATAGATATAGGTGTTGTCACCTGTCTTCTCATAGGATTGCAGCAATGGCTGCACCGTGAATTCGGGGAAACAGATCCATGCCGCCATAACCTCGGCACATTGGCCAATCTCGAGCTGCAGACGCCGAATAGGCAGCACATTGGTCGATGGCGTTACACCGATATCAATATCCTTGGCGCCTGTTAGTTCTTCTCGAACTACCCCATTCACTGTCCAGCGATCTTGATGATCCCGCTCCAGCCTGAGCGTTCTTAACTTCTGTTCTTCGTGGTAACGCACCACGACTTCCTCAGTTCCCCCCTCTGCATCGCACTTCACTTCATATTCAACGAAGCAGCGATCCGCATCGGCACAGATTACTTTGCCTTGAATTACCGTTGCAGGCTGCAAAGTAACTGTACAGTATTCAAGGCCTTCGCCTTCAAGCCGTTTCCATATAACATCATATGTCATCATGATGCCTCCCTTTTCCATGTTGTCGCAACTTCCTTGTCCTTCCGTATCTATAAATGCGTCTAGCACCTATCCATAGATTACCACTTCATTCTACCTTACCTGAGGTTTGCACTCCAACTAGAGAATTTGGGCTCACGTCTTGTAGGCGAATACATATGATATGGCATACAAATTCCCGTAAAGGCAGGTTACGAGCAGTGGCTACCAATAACTCTATTGATTTCGCTTCACCGGATGCTCATTTTGCTTATGATGTGAATCAGTCCTTATTCTTTCGCAAAGATGCAAACAACTACATTAACGTATTAGGCGTAAGCCAATTAAACACGCTAGGCAACGCCTCGTTACTGGATATCTATTTAAGCAGCGGCAATACCGTAGAACCCCATATTCATCAGAACGCGAGTGAATTGGTCTATTGTGTAGCAGGAGAAGCACTTGTCAGCCTCATTAATCCGTTCACGAATCAATTATTAAACTATCAAATCAAGCCAGGCCAGGTCGCCAATGTGCCCCAAGGCTGGTGGCATTATGAGGTTGCGAACCAAGACAATACGCATCTGATTGCGATCTTCGATGCACCTACTCCAGAAGTCATCTTCGGCTCAGATATACTCCGATTGACCCCTCCAGCAGCCTGGGCGCATTCGTATTGCCTTGATGAGGCGAAAGTAAAAGATACATTAGCCCCAATTACAAAGACCGTTGTCATCGGGCCACCGGCAGATTGCCAAGCATGTTGTGAACAGGAAGTCGATGATACGACGCATTCAACCTACAGCTATTCCTCTAACTCGTCTTCACATCCACACTCCCCTTACTCCCAGTATCAACACCCTGCTTATTCAGCAAATGGATTTCCTCCCTATTATCCTTTTCAACGAACGTTTTTTTGAAATCGATCACAGCGGCAAGCAAATTATAGATATTCCGCAAACAAAGAAAAATCCCCCGATGGCAACGCATGGGGGGATTCCTCTTTCCTATCTATGAATTAACCGAATAACCACGGCGTATTTTTCCTTTATTGAACCGCTTGACGGCGCTCGCGATCCACTTCGGCAATCAGCTCTTCTATTACTTGATCTGGAGTACGGTGAACGAGCCAGTTCTGACCGAACATTTGCAGAACCTTTATCGCTGGGAAGTCTCCCCAGAATCCGACAAACCCTTCATTCAATACCACCTGGTCGATAACATGCTTATTCATCTCATTGAAGCACTTTTCCAATACCGATTTGGCAAGCGGATCAGCGATCCAGTCATTTAACAGGCTGAACTTGTGGAAAGACACCTCTTCCTTGCCAAAGTCACAGAATACGCGCTCCGTCAGGCGAATATCCCGGGAAGAGCTGCCTGCAACAAGCTTGAAATAGCCCGTTTCGGCGACCCAACGATTGTACTTTGTATTGTAGTAAGCGAAGTCCCGCTCTTCCAGCTCGAACACGACTTCCTTCTTCTCATGCGGCTGAAGCTCGATCTTGGCAAAGGCCTTGAGCTCCTTCTCTGGACGCGTCCACTTGCACTCCTCGTCGTGAACATACAGTTGGACAACCTCTTTCCCTGCTACGGCTCCCGTGTTTTCTACTTGCAGAGACACGGTTACGCGGCGGTCATGCTGTAAAACCTTCATGTCCGAGTAAGCAAAGGTCGTATAGGACAATCCATGGCCGAACGGGAATTGCGGTGCAAGCTCCTTGCGGTCATAGTAGCGGTACCCGACAAACAGTCCTTCACGGTAAAACAGCTTGCCGTTCTCGCCGCGGATTCGCATATGGGATGGATTGTCAGACAGCTTCACAGGGAATGTCTCGGACAGCTTGCCGGATGGATTCGTCATTCCGAATAGAATCTCCGCAATCGCACGGCCTGAGCCTTGCCCTGTCAGCCAGGAGTGGAGCACACCCGGTACATGCTGCACCCAAGGGCGCATCGCCATTGCAGTACCGCTGCTCGTTACGACAATGCATCGCGGCTGTGCAGCCGCTACCGCCTGAATTAGCTTCACCTGATGCTCGGGAAGATCGATGCTCTCAAGGTCATGCATTTCGGACTCCGCATATTCGGGTTGTCCGACGAACAGAATCGCTAGATCAGACTTCGCTGCAAGCGCTGCGCTCTCTTCGATCATGGCCTCATCAATTCGCTCATCCTTCGGGTAGCCTTCCGCATAGCTGAATTGTACAGACTCGCCAGCAATCTTCTGCACCTCTTCCCATGGGATGTCGACACGCGTTGGCGTCACTTCGGCACTTCCGGCGCCTTGAATTCTCGGTTTCTTCGCGAATGCACCGATCACGGCAATAGATTGAGCTTTAGCAGGGTCGATCGGCAGAATGCCGTTATCATTTTTGAGCAGTACAATGCTCTCAGCCGCTGCTTTTCTCGCCAGCTTATGATAATCGATTGCAGCCGTATTCGACTCCTCTTCATTGGCCGTTACCTGTTCTACCAATGTAAGAATGCGCCGTACGCTCTTATCGAGCTGTTCTTCCAGCAAGGTGCCATTCTGAACCGCCTCTACAATCGCAGTCGTATTGTAATGAGCAGGTCCTGGCATTTCAACATCAAGTCCTGCCTTGAGACCGCGAATACGATCGTTGACTGCTGTCCAGTCTGACAGCACGACGCCTTCATAGCCCCATTCTTTACGCAAAATGTCATCCAGAAGATGCTCATTCTCGCTCGTATAGGAGCCGTTAAGCAGGTTGTAAGAGCACATAATTGTCCACGGATCGGCCTTCTTAATAATTCGCTCGAACGCACTCAGGTAAATCTCGCGCAGGGTACGCTCATCAACCTCCGAGCTTGTCACCATCTTCTCGAACTCCTGGTTATTGCAGGCAAAGTGCTTCACGGAAGCGCCAACGCCTTGACTTTGGAGCCCATTCACGAAGGCTGCGCCGAGCTCACCGGACAGACAAGGGTCTTCGGAATAATATTCGAAGTTGCGGCCGCCTAACGGTGTGCGCTTCATATTGATGCCAGGCCCTAGCAGAAGCTCGACGCCCATTTCCTTCCCTTCAACGCCAAGCGCTACACCAACCTCGTGCAATAACTCCATATTCCAAGAGGAACCAATCGCGGAGCCGGTTGGATAACACGTAGCTGGAATATTTCCCTCCGTAGCAATCCCCATCTCTTCATCGCTATTCGTCTTGCGTATGCCATTCGTACCGTCATACATGTGGATCGGTGGGATGTTCAAGCGGTCGATCCCCTTCGTCATCCACATATTCAGTCCTGCACATAGCGAAGCCTTCTCCTCTAGCGTTAATTCCTTCATCCAATCGTTTATCTTTTGATTCATAATATATCCCCACTTTCTACGTTTTATTGCTGTTTCGCTTCTTCCTGCTCCTTCTTCAGCTCTTGCGCGTCATAAATCTTATAGAACGGATACCATACGGCAAAGATGATAGCCAGTACGACTGCCAACAGGATAAGCCCATTGAAGCCGGACATGAGGTATGTGGAGATTCCAATCGGCGTATACCAGAGCTGGAACACCTTGCTTGGAATCTGAGCGAATCCAAGGTCTAGCGCCAAGTATACGATAATCGGTGTAATGATACCGTTGATCCACATCGGAATCATCAAAATCGGGTTAAATGCGATCGGTGCTCCGTATATCACAGGCTCGTTGATGTTAAATAAAGATGGAACAAGCGTCGCCCTGCCAATCGATTTCAGCTTCTGCGACTTGGCAAACAGGAACAAGATGATAAGCGGCAGGGTCGCACCAAGTCCGCCTACTCCGAGCCAACCGGAGAAGAATGTTTCAAACGTATTAATGTTGACCGGTTCAAGACCTTGCGCCACCAGGGCTGCGTTCTGCTCAATCGCTGGAATCCAGATTGCATAGAAGATTGGGATGATCACCCACGGACTGACCCCGAAGGAGTACAACGCAACGCCAATCATGTTAAAGAGCAGGAAGCCCCATAGCGTTTGGCCTAATGCGTTAACTGGCTCGAATACGCTTACAATCAGATTAAAGATATCGAAGTTCAGCTGATATACGAGCACCCATCCGAGCGTAAGAATAATCGCAATCGGAACGAGGAAGTCGAACCATTCCATGATGAACTCTGGCAGAGTCGAATCCTCTTTGAAAAATGAAAAATTGTTGAACACATTAAGTACAACGGCCACCGCAACTCCGACAAGCAGCGCGGTAATCATTCCAGAAGGCCCGAAACGTTCCATAATGAACTGAATCGTTCCGTCTTCGTTCGTGACGGGCTTCAGCAGCATCAGGAATAAGGAGATGCCTGTCGCTCCGGCAATGAGCTTGATTTTGTCGCGCCCTTTCTTCTGCATCACCGTGTAGGGCGTTAGGAAAGCGATAAAAATTCCCAGCAGGCCAAAGCTGAATGTAGTTATAGGCGTTAAGTCCGGCATTCCCGGAATAAAGTCTTTCAGAATCGAGATCAAGGTAACAAACGATCCAATAAAAATCATAGGTAGGGTAACCATAATGGCTTCCTGAATGGAAGATACCCATACGTTGTTTGTAAACGCCTCCAAACGCGGCGCAAATTTTTCGTTCATCCACTTCATGAGACGATCCATGTATATTCCCCCTTCGCAACATATTATTGATTGGTTATGTCATGTCTTAAGTATAGAATTGATTGATAGCGCTTTCCCGTTCTTCTTTGCTGCAATTAGGGACGTTTCTTGTTCTCCTTCATCCGACCAGATTAGCATTTGCAGAATGGAAACCGTTTACACAACAAAAAACACCCCTCCGAGAAGGGGTGCGCTTTGTGTTTCATGGCACCAGTAATTAAGAAACAGAAGCCTCCTGCTGTAACTGAGGCCGACTAGAATTGCCTTGCAAACGTAAGCAGCATCACACCATGAGGCGAAAGGGTCACTTCTTGCTGCCAGCCCTGTTCAGCATGAATCATCCGGGTATTCATCACCGGCCCGCTTCTGGCGTCCAAATAATGAAGCTCCTCCTCGGTGAGAAATTGAGGGGTGCCAAGTCGAACCCATTCATCGAACACAGATCCGTGTTCGCGATCCAGCAGGTAGCTTGTCATTTTATAGCTCCCAACAAGCCCTTCGAGGCGGATATGGAATCTTTTATTCCCCTTCTCCTCGAAAACAGCATACCGATTCATATCGGACAGCTCCGACCAATCTCCGCTTGCGAATAGCTGATCGACGTGCACGTAATGGTACAGAAGCAGCTGCACACTGCCGTCGCTGTGCCTTGTCGCAAAATAACCGTCTCCGCGAGCGATGATCTGATCCCCAAGCCTGTGCAGCAGCTCAAAGGCATAGTAGCTTGGCTTCCTTAGTCCGTCCCGATTCATAAGCCCGAATCCCCCGTAGAAGTGGGATGACGGAACGATGCTTTCCTCGAATACGTCTGTAAAAGACCAGAAGGCAAGTCCCTTCATAGTGCCAAGCGTTGTGAGCGCATGATAAATGACGAACGGGGCCATAAACGCCGTATCATGCACGAGATTGCGGTCATACAGCGAGAAGTTCCACTCGGTCATGAACAGTTCCACATCGCGATAAGACGTAACCGAGAGCTTGGCTTTCAATCGTTCAATACTCTCCATATAAAAGGACGGCGGCATGATCGTGGTCAGGCGATCGTTCTCCTCCTTCTGGAAAGGGTACTCCGAATACACATGGAAGGAGAAAAAGTCGAGCGGCACCTGACGATCGCTGCAATGCGCCAAAAACTCCTCTGCCCAGGTATCGTTCCATAACGAACCGTAGCCAAGAGCAGGTCCACCGACCTTAAGCTCCGGTGAGATGGACTTAATCGCCTGCGTCGTCGATTCATAGAACGCAAAGTATTCCTCCTTCGTCCCTGCCCAGCACACGCCGGACAGATCGGGCTCGTTCCATACTTCAAAGTACCAGCGGCTCACCTCGTCCCAGCCATAGCGGTTCAAGCAGTGTCGGACGAAGGCCTGAATCAGAGCATCCCATTTGGCCTGCTCTTTAGGTGGGGAAATGCATCCCTTCCACCAAAAGACCGTCTCATTCGACCTTCTCAACAGGCTCGGCATAAACCCAAGCTCGACAAACGGCCTTACGCCCTGCTGAAGCAAATAATCATACAGCTTGTCCACGTAGGACCAATTGTAGATCGGCGTACCGTCAGCCTCCTCGCTATATACCATCATTTCATCATTAAAGATGCCATGGAAGCGAATATATTGAAAAGGGAATCGGCGCTGCATCCCGCTGAACTGGCATCGCCAGTCCTCTCTTAATCCCTCGACCGCCCGCCCTGCCGTCGTGACGACGTTCCAGTGCTTATCGAAAGGCGCACCCTGCTCATTCGCTTGAACCATTACGTTCACCGACGTTGAAGCAGCCGCTGATATAGTTCCCGCCACCGAGGAAACGGGCCTAGACTCAATTCCCTCGTCCGTATGGAGATGAAGGTAGCGATATAGTGAAGACATTGCCTGAATCGTATCGGTTTCATAATAGTCTCCGCTGGATGACTCTTCATAGGTGAGCGGCTTTCGGTCTGGATCCGGCAAATCGGTCAAGGCGAAAGATTCCCGATACGCGCTCGGCGTACTGTTGTATTTTTCCTTGAAATATTTATTGAACAGCTTGACGTTGGCAAAGCCGCAGTCGAGCGCAATTTCCGTGATGCTCTTCGCCGTATTAGCCAGCTCTACCTGTGCTTTCTCGAGACGAACAAGCGTCAAATACTTTTGAAAGGGTATGCCGATCTTATCACTGAAGAAATGCGAAAAATAATGCAGGCTTAAATGCTCCTGATCCGCCATCGTCTGAAGCGAAATTTTCTGGTTATAATGCTGATCAATGTACTCGAGCACCCGATTCAGCCGCTTGTAATCATACGACTTCGTATCTTCCTCTACCGCCTCGTTAGTTCCTGATGCGAAATAGCGCAGCAGATGACCGCACAGCATCTGTAGGCACCCCAGGGTGTAGCTGCGAAAGCCGCTTGCCTTCTTGTTAATCTCATAGACCATCTTCGCCAAATAATGGCGAATGACATCATAGCTGCTGCGATTCTCCTCCGTCTGTGTACTGGAATTGCAATGAATAAACGCGCTCGTATCGAGCCACTCCGGGCCGAATTGCAGCGTCAGCAGCACGTTATCCTCGTTCGTGCGCTCAATCTTGTGCACAGACATGCTATTGATGACAATAATATCGTCCTGACGAAGGGTATATTGACGCTGATCCGTATACATGACCACCGTGCCTTGAAGAACATAAATGATTTCAATCTCTTTATGCCAATGGAAATGGATATGCTTCACGCTGTTTACGAATAATTTGATAGGCAAATCGTCTTGGTGCTGTATAAACTCGTATAAGTAACGGATAATCAAGCTCCCCCTTTCCATACTTTATTATGTGATTGAGCGTCCAGGAAATTCAAGGAGACTTCTTCTTCATCTCAACAAAAAACTAATTCCAGTTCAGGAAACTTATACATGAGTCTCCGATTGCCGGAATAATTGAATATAAGAATCCTCGTCAGAGCGATCTTTGGATGAAAGCAGGCAATTCAGCAACTTAATTGTAACCGCTTTCTCTATAATGAAATTTAGGAGTTCCTTCACGGACTCCCGATAACTAATGAATGACTGCCTCGAAGCAGTCCAGGAAAGGGAGGATGCTATGTCCCGTTTTAAGCATGGCAAGAAGATCGAGGTGGCCCTCATCGCGCTTCTCATGTGCACGCTGCTCATTCCCTTCTCGCAAGCCCAGGCTGGCGGATCAACGCTGGCCATGGAGCAATCATTCCCAAATGTCGCCAATGGCTGGGCGAAGGTAGAACGCTGGAAGGACAGTAATCCCATGTTCACAGCGGAACAATATCCCCCAGATGGCCGGGGAGATCAGAATGGACAGCGGCTCACCTTCTTCGGAGGCGTTGGCCAGCCCCATTCAAGCCGCTTCTTGCTGTACTATGCACCTCAATATGACACCAATGCAAAATCCACACCCGTTCTGCTTGTCCATGGTGCCAACGACAATGCCGACCGGGCTTGGGCTAACCCAAATGAGTTCGGGCCGAATACTTGTGGAGCTTCCACATGCCCGAGCACAGGCCTGATGCAGCAGCTTGTCAGCCAAGGATATAAAGTATTTGCAATCGGATTCGGCCACAAGCATGGAGACAATTACTATGCCGCCGAGCACATCCAGAATGCCATCCACATTATTAAGCAAACAACGGGTGCCAGCAAAGTTGATGTTGTCGCTTGGAGCAAAGGGGCCTTCGCCTCGCGGATGTATGCTTCCTCCGTAGTGAAAGGCGGCGGAATTCCATATGCCAATGATATTCGAAAACTTATTCTCATTGGCAGTCCGAATAAAGGAACGGACTTTATCTTCAGGCACGGGTGGACCTTCAATTATGGAATCATTCCAGAGTGCGGCGGCAATGTCAATGCCCCTTCTCCCCACACACAAATGATCTGTTATGGCATCTGGCGCAATCATCCCGAGCTGTCCATATACAGCACATCTCAAGGTAACTATTTCCCCGGGCAAAAGCAAATGTTGGCGAAATGGGACACTGCGTACCCGCTTCCCGCGACTGAGCAAGATTGGTTCACAACCTATTATGGAGGTACGGGATTCTTCACGAAGGGAGATGGGATCGATGCCGCAATCCAGCAGGGCTCGCTTGTTAACAAACTTATAGGCTCTGGCATACCAGGTACAATTAACACTTACCTGCTGTCTGGCAATGAAAACAACATTCCGAATGTGCACAATGAGCATACAGGGCCTAGTGATGGAGTGGTATTCGTGAACAGTGCTTCCGCAACGGATGGAATTGGAACTGTCACAGGAAATGTTACCTTGAAGCTCAATCATTTAAAACTATCCTGGGCTCCGCAATCCGTAAATGTCATCGAACAATGGCTCAATGCAACTCCTTAATACAAAAAAATTAATAATTAGTAAAATTATTGAATTTTTATCCAAAATGATTGTATGATAGGAGTGAAAGTTACCAATTGATAGATGGGAGGATTTGAATGAAAAAGATTTTGCTTGTTATGCTTCTGTTGACGTTGTTCGTTCCTACTACCGTTGGCGCGTTGGGTCAAGATGAAGAAGCACAGTTGGATCGCGTGTTAGGGGTATACCCTGATGTGACGAAGGAACAGCTCTTGTCCGAAATTGATTACGCTTCCCGTGTTACAAATCAGCCACGCAACGTCATCATCCAACAGATGTACAAGGAGCTCCTTTCTAAGAAGGTAACACCACAGATGAGCATCGCCTCAGGGGACAAAGGACAAGGAGCTTATCAGCTCGCCTCTTCCAGCAAAGGCGATGTGTTCTTCGAGACCGCTTCGACGATCGGCATCCCTCACGGCCATGTAGGCATCTACTACACACCGGATTATATCGTCGAGTCTGTCCCTAGCACAGGAGTCCGCAAAGTAAAGCTTATTGATAAGCGAGTAGATAGCGGCTCCAAGATTCTCACCCTCAAGAACGAATATGCCAACGCAACTGCGCGGTCCCAAGCTGCTGACTGGGCAAATGGCCGCATCGGTGAAAAGTACTCCTACAATTTTGCTACGAATCGTCTTACCTCATGCTCCGGCGACAAGAACTGCTCCAAGTTAGTATGGTGCGCCTTCAAAGAGAAAGCCAACATCGATATTGATAGAGATGGCGGACTCGGTGTATATCCTGTCGATATTCGCGACTCATCCATGTTCACAACATTAAGAAGCTATTAATTTGTTTGGAACGGAGATGAGAAGCTTGAAGACCTCGAATCATGCTATGTTACGCATCTTTATCTATACCGTCTTCCTAGCCATTTCCTCTCTTCTCATCTCTTGTTCTCAATCGTCTCCACAAGACAATAATACCAAGCTGAATAACCCTCCCGTCGCCCTTGTCTACTACTCTACTTCCTTATCTCAGGAAATCATCGGCGGCGGGAACTCTCACTTCTTGTCTATCGACAAGGACGGGAGCATTCAGACTCGGAACGGAGATGGATTGGAATGGAATGCCCCTGTCCAGCTTCAGGACTCGAATCGCATTGTCATCCAAGCAAGAGAGAAGGTTCATGTGCAGCAAGGCAAGGGAATTGAGGATACATATTCTTCACGTTGTAGAGTAAGTGCAGGGTATAGGCAGATGTCGGGCTACTTAACCTCGAGCAAGTTGTATTACGCTTTGTTCAACAAAGGGATTGACACCCATGACAACTATATATCTACCATCCGCTGGGGAGATGCGCAGCACCATAATTGCGCGGATATTCCAGAGTTTGTTGAGGCGCAGGGCAGCGATGAGAATCATATTTATGTATTGACCTCTGATCATGCCTCTCTGCAAGGCCTAAACCTTGTTGTGATGGAGCTAGAGGGAAGCAAGCTTCAACAAACGAAATATCCTCTATTGGACATCTATACAGGATCGCTCATCGTGCAATCGAAGATGGTTTCCACACAAAATAATATGTACGTGGTCTTCTCAACCCGAGATGAGCACAATCGTATCCATCTTCAGCTTATGGAAATTGATAAGTCCACACATACGGCAACAACCTATTCGCTTCATACATACGGAGAAGAGCCAGACAATGCATATTTCTCGCTTAGCGCCAATAGTATCGGCATCGTGGATAAGATGCTCTATTATGTAGACGGCTACGGTACAATCTTCTCGTTCTCACTGGATACAAAGGCTTCTGTGAACTCCAACACCCTTGCCAAGTTCCAGCGGTCATCCAATGTAAACGATGCGATGGGCTATGTATATGGCACTTTCTATTATCTGTTCCGCTATGATGACGCCGACCAAGTACATAAGATTGAACAATACCAATTGTCGGATGGCAAATTGCTAAAAAAACTCCCTATTCCTAACCTGACTTCGAAACTCTCCTCCGGCGTCTACTTATATGATTTTCAAATGCTCACCAATCTGTAAATGCTCTCGCGGGCTGCCTTCATCTTCATCCAAGACGAGGCAGCCTTTTTTTCTTGAACGAGATCCCCCCTCACTCACCCCACTTACCGTAATTTACCTATAGAAATTTACTTAAAATTAAATGTTTAATAGATTGAATGAGCATTACATCATATTTTTCCAACCTATTCAGAAGGGAGGTGTCTAGGCGTTCAATCGCGTAGAAGCAGACCATAGCATCGCAAAATAGAACAGCAGGGGTGGACTAGCATGGTAACACAGAAGAAGTGGATTTCACGCATCGTCAATATGTCGCTGCGGGTAAAGCTCCCACTGTTAATCAGCACATTGGTAGTAGCAATGTTGATTGGAACGAGTACGATACTGTACTGGTTCAGTTCTGACATTCTCTTGAAGGAAAGCAAAAATAGTTTGACTATGAACGCCAACCGCATCGGCGAAGGATTATCGTCTTCCGTAAAGCTGGAAGCACAGTCCGTATATTTGGCCTCAATACATGGTACATACCGCTCATTGCTGGATCTTCGAGCAGCGTCGTCTATGGATGATGCTCATTTTTTTTCGAAGGATAATTCCTTGTTCAACGAAGCAAATAGACTGCTAACCCAAAGTTTCCAAGGCAGTACGGGCACGGAATCCTATCAGCTCATTGATAAGAAAGGGATCGTCATTGCAAGCTCCACTCCGGAAGCCATCGGGCAAAGCCGCGCAGATCGCGCCTATTTCCAGGCTGCCATGAAGGGAACGCCGACCATCAGTGACGCTTTAACTTCGAAGAGCACTGGAAGCCAAATCGTCGTATTCGCCCAACCGATATCAGCGCACGACTCGAAGGTAGACGGTGTCTTTATTTCGACAGTCAACACCTCGTTCTTCGTGGAGCAGTTGAAGCAAATGACCAGCGATAATGTAGGCACAATTATTATTACAGACCGCCTAGGCCATACGCTCTTCCATTCACAGGATAAGACCGCGACTGGAAAACAGATTAAGTCCAACAAGCTGAAATCGATTTTCCAAGCTTCTGGAAACAAGGATATTGTTCGCGGTAATCTTGACGATGCCGATCAATATGTTCTGTATTCGAAGATTCCAGGAGCAGATTGGACTGTATTCTCGTTCGACAGTTATGCGAACATTAAGCGCCCACTCGATCATTTATTTATGAACATATCAATTATAACGCTTGGCGCTCTGCTGCTGTCCGTAGCTGCTGGCTTACTTATCTCGCTTTCCATAACGCGGCCAATAGGCAGATTAACAGAATCGTTCAAGAAGCTGGCTTCCGGCGATCTCACCGTCGCTGCTACAGGAAGCTATAAGAGTGAATTCAAAGACCTGGCAGACAGCTTCACGGTCATGGTAGAACAAAATAAAAACTTGATTGGCCACATGAACCGCTCCATTGCACAGTTGAATACAAATACAGACGAATTGGACGCTGCTTCCAAACAAACGAATATATCCATTCAGGAAACTTCGATCACCACGATGGAAATCGCGAAAGCGATGGAATCTCAATCATTCGATACTGAACATATTGTTAATCAATTCAGTGATCTCGGTGACAAAATCGCAGTCGTTAACCAATTGTCGTCGGCAGTTAAGGAGCGTACGGACTCTATTATTGACGTCTTCCATACCGGAAATGAAGTTATCAACCAGCTCATCCGGGCTCATGACGACAGCGAGAAAGAGGTCAGCTCCATTGCGACCATAACCACCAAGCTAGAGGCAAGCTCGATCAGCATTGCTTCGATTACGGAAGCGATCGGCAAAATCGCCAAGCAAACGAACTTATTAGCACTGAACGCATCGATTGAAGCCGCTCGCGCCGGTGAACATGGCCGAGGATTCGGTGTCGTTGCTTCCGAAGTCAGACAGCTCGCAGAACTGTGTGCACAGCAGTCTAGTGATATTGAGGAAATCATTACAAATAACCTAAGCTTGACCAAGGAGGCGAACGATTCCGTACGCAGTCTCCAAAACGTATCCACTCAGCAAGATCAATATGTCGACCAGACAAAACAAGCATTCGAAGTGATCCTGAATAATGTCATGGATATCACCAAACAGATTAAAGACATGGCCTATGAGATCGATATTATGAAACAGAACAAAGATGACGTTATGGAGCTCGCACAGAACTTATCCGCCTCTGGCGAAGAAGTATCGGCTTCCGTTGAGGAGGTTACTTCGACCATTCAAGTACAATCAGCTATGGTGCAGCAATTGTCCTCGATGATTGAGGAGATTGACAGCCTTACCAAGCAGCTGAAGGAAGCTTCTTCGAAATTTAAAACCGAATAGCATGCAAAATGGGGCTCCCAAAAGTCATTTGACATGACTAGGGACGCCCCTTTCTTTATTTGACTCAAGTGTTCACTGCGCCCATTTACCGTAATTTACCTATATAAAAACACGTAAATATTTCCGTTGAATAGATTAACAGACTTCTGATCATATTTTTTCCAAATAGTTGGAAGGAGGCATATACAGAGATGGAAAATCGGATTTACATAGGAGTCATTGGAACATATTTTGTACATCAGGGGTGAGACGAGGATGATAAAATCTAAGAAGTGGGGCTTTCGCATCGGGAATATGTCACTGCAAGTAAAGCTTCCGTTGTTAATCAGCACCTTGGCGGTATGCATGTTGATCGGAACGAGTTCCATATTGTACTGGTACGGATCCGACATGCTTTTGAAGGAAAGCAAGAACAACATGATTTTGAATGCCAACCGCATCGGTGAAGGGTTATGGTCGTCCGTGCAGCTGGAGGAGCAGTCCATTTATTTGGCGTCTATTAATCAGACATACCTCTCCTTGCTGCAGCTTCGGGCGGAGCATTCCTTAAAGGATGCCGATTTTTTCTCTGAACGTAATCCGCTTTTCATGAAGGCGAATAAGCTGATGGCTGATAGTCTCAAAACGAGCTCGGGCAGTCTCATCGATAAGAACGGCATCATCATTGCGAGTTCGAACCGAGACAACATTGGAAGCAGCCGCACGGATCGGGCCTATTTCCAAGCGGCAATGAAAGGACAATCGTTCATCAGCGAGTCGATTGTATCCAAAAGTACTGGCAGTCAGGTGGTTGTGTTCGCTCAGCCTATCCTGGGGGATGGCTCGAATGTTGAAGGTGTGTTTATTATGACCGTGAACACCTCGTTTTTTGTAGACCAACTGAAGCATGCGGACGATAATGGGCAAGGAAGCACCATAATCTTGGATCGCGAAGGCCGAACCATCTTCCACTCGAACAATAATTCGGCAATCGGAAATATGGTCGAATCCGACAAATTTAATTCAGTCGTTCAGACTCCGGTTAAGGGGCAAATCTCCCGAGGAGGTATTGAGGATCCGGAATACTTTATCCGTTATTCCAAAATTCCGAAAGCAGATTGGACAATTGTGGTACAAGACAGCTATAAGAACATTAAGAAACCTCTTAATGATCTATTCGCCAAAATATCGATCATTACGCTTGTTGCCCTATTGATATCCTTGACGGTGGGTATCCTCATCTCACGTACGATTACGCGGCCAATCGCAAGACTAACCGACTTATTCAAGACATTGGCGTCCGGCGATCTTACCGTTGCTGCAACAGGCAACTACAAGAGTGAATTCAAAGACTTGGCGGACAGCTTCACCATCATGGTCGAACAAAATAAGAGCCTGATTTCCCAAATGAATCACTCAATCGAACATTTGAACACAAGCACAAGTGAATTGGATACCGCCTCCAAGCAAACGACGATATCCATTCAGGAAACTTCGATTACGACCATGGAAATCGCCAAAGCTATAGAGTCCCAAGCGCTTGATACCGAGCAAATCGTAAATAAGTTCGGTGATCTCGGGGATAAAATTGCAGTTGTCAATCAATTGTCATCCGCTGTGAAGGATCGGACGGATTCCATTATTGAAGTCTTCCATAGTGGAAATGAGATCGTGAATCAGCTGATACATACCCATGGTGACAGTGAACAGGAAGTTGCTTCAATCGCAGCCATCACGGCCAAGCTGGAGGAAAGCTCCTTGCGCATTGCCTCCATTACAGAAACCATTGGCAAGATTGCAAAGCAAACGAACTTGCTCGCGCTTAACGCATCGATAGAAGCCGCACGAGCTGGGGAGCATGGCAAAGGATTCGCTGTTGTTGCTTCCGAAGTAAGACAATTGGCTGAGCTATGTGCAAAGCAGTCAAGCGAGATCGAGGAAATCATCACAGACAACCTAAGCTTGGCGCAAGAGGCAAACGGATCAGTAAGAAGCCTTCAAGATGTATCTGCCAAGCAGAATCAATACGTGGGCGATACGAAGCTGGCGTTTGAAGCCATTTTGAACAACGTTGTTGACATCACTGATCAAGTCAAGGGCATGGCCTACGAAATGGACAACATGAAGCGGGGCAAAGAGGACGTTATGGAACTGGCTCAGAACTTGTCCGCTTCTGGCGAAGAAGTGTCTGCTTCCGTTGAGCAGGTAACCTCTACGATTCAAGTACAATCGGCTATGGTGCAGCAATTGTCCTCGATGATTGAGGAAATTGACAGCCTTACCAAGCAACTGAAGGAAGCTTCTTCGAAATTTAAAACCGAATAGAAAGAAAAATAGACCGTTTCCTTGCTGGGAACGGTCTATTTTAATATTATCGTGTGGAACGATTTTCCTATTCTATTGTCATGCCTCTCCTATCATGAATCGCATTGTATCGTTTTATCATAGGTTACTTCTTTTATCTATAATTCGAATCTGCAATATCTCATTTTACTCGATTTGGTCATCTCGCGATGCGAATTGGAGCTTGTACTTTTGTCCCATTTTATAGAAAAACCCTTCATAAACTCTCCCAAATCTCCGATAAACATCATAATATCTCCCAACTTATATTTCCTTAGGATAAAATACCCTCAACACAATAATCACATTTATCTTGCTAATGGAACACATTCGGCAAGTTTTAGATTCAAAAAAAAGTTGATGTGGTATATTTTTCATTATAGGAGCCAGAATGAGCCAGACAACATTTATCAACGTAGAGAGGGTGAGTGGCTATTGCCCCGTCTAATTCTGATGATCAGAAAAAAGAAGATTTGAAAGATAAAATCGAGCGAATTCGCCAGCAATTGCTTAAGGTGGCAACAGAGAGAAAAAGCCTTACCGATGAGAAGGTAATTGTCTTAAGCCAAGAGCTGGATCATCATCTATTAAAGTTCCAGCAGGAAACAAGGAAATGAACGATTCCAGGTAGAACCTTTCGAAACAGTTGGGTGTACGAAACTTGCGATTACGCGATGATTGTCTTGCACACGCAAAAAGCAGACCACGGATTGCTTGGTCTGCTCCTTGCCGGGGATAGATTCGAAACGGGAGGTCTCGTCTCTATAGTGGCCAATAAATACGATGGAATTGCCGTGATTCACGAACCTCCACAGCCTGAAGCGTATTGTCAATTAAGAATACGTTTTATTGCTTATTCAAACCATTCAAAAACATCTTCGTATAGATCGAAGCAACCTCGACATCGGATACGGCGCCTTCCGGATTGAACCAGGTGTAACACCAGTTACAGGCACCAAGGATACCGAATGTCATCATATCCGCCGGGATATCATTGCGGAATTCTCCGTTCTCCATTCCCTGCTCGATGACGGATTGTAAATTGAACCGGAACTGATCCCGCTTCCCCTTGATTACATTTAGATCCTCGCCCGAAATATGAATAAGTTCGCGAAAAAATATCCGTGCGCTGGCACCCTTTTCCGCGATTTCCCGAATCATCATGTTGATTACGCCAGCCAGCTTTTCCTGACACGATCTATCCGGGCGTTCAAAAATGGTTTGCTGTTCTGCTAGTAAATAGTCAATATATTGCAGATGAATATGCGTTAACAGCTGTTCTTTGCTCGTAAAATAATAATAAAAAGTGCCCTTTGTCACGCCGAGCGTGTCGACAATATCTTGAATCGAGGTTTCGCTGAACCCTTTCGATTCGAACAGCGCAATACTGTGTCTGATGATTTTATCCTTCATGGACAGCTCCAAGCGTGATTCTCCCCTCATGTCGAATAATATGTTTCTATGTTAGCTTGAACAATAGAGACATGTAAAGGGAACAAGTGGATATTTTGCATTTCAAATCGTTGATACGATTCTTCTATCTGGAGCTCGATTTTTCCCCGGCTTTCTTCCATGCCTCGTCCTGCAATTTGCGCCACAAAATTTTGCCGCTACCAGTAACCGGAAGCGAAGCGACAAATTCGATAATTCGAGGGTATTTATAAGCTGCCATGTGCTCCTGCGCCCAGCTTATCATATCGCCTTCCGACACGTTGCCGCGCTCCCCTTCGCGCAGGACGATGTAAGCCTTGATTTCCTCTCCCTTGCGCTCATCCGGAATGCCAATGACGCATACTTCTTGGATCGCCGGATGCCGATATAGAATCGATTCTACTTCCGTCGGCCATACTTTGAATCCCGAGGCGTTAATCATGCGCTTCATTCGATCGACGATGAAGAAGTATCCATCTTCGTCGTACCGCCCAATGTCTCCCGTGCGGAAGTATGATTTGCCTTCCACCGTTACAAAAGCGGACCGCGTAGCCTCTGAATCATTCCAGTAGCCTTGAAATAACTGCGGTCCATCTATAATAATTTCTCCTTCTTCCCCCGGCCCTTTTATTTCAAGTGTCATCGGGTCAATGACCCGCGAGTCTACGCCAAAGGCTGGAATGCCAAGACATTGCAGCTTCGGACGGTCAAGCGGATTGCAGTGCGTCTGCGCCATCGTTTCGGATAAGCCATACCCTTCTACAAATCGCAGTCCCGTAACCTGGTAGAGCTTCTCGCCTACGACCTCCGGCAGCCCAGTTCCGCCACCGTTAATCAGCATAAGCGAGCTCAAATCATACTGAGATAGTTCAGGGTTGGCTAAAAAGTCAATAATCATCGTGCTGATTCCTGTCCAATACGTACATTGGTGGCGTTCCATTAACAGGGCGGCCGTGCTGCGATCCCAACGCGTCATGATGACCATGGCTGCACCGACAAAAATGGGAGCGTGCATGCCATGAATCATGCCGATGACATGGAAGAAGGGAAGTGTCGCCAATCCCCTTGCCTCCGGTGTCAATCCTCCCCAGTAAGCAGATGAAATCACGTTCGCTTGTACGGATTTATGGGTGTGCATACACCCCTTTGGCTTGCCGGTCGTGCCCGATGTATACGGGAGAACTGCCAGATCACTTCCCTTCGTCGTCGGGAAGGAACCCCGATGAACAGTCGCTACTTTCATGGCCTCCGTCCAGGACACAGCTTGGGGGGATATTGATTCAAGACGTGATGCCCTGACGATGTCAGGCACTTCTTCACCCACATTGCTGCAGTATTCCGAATAGGTAGCAACAATGATGCGTTCGAGGCGACGATCTGATAATAACGGTTCGATACGTGAGTACAGCTCCTGGCTCACAAAGCCAACTCTTGCATTACTGTCTTCAATAAGGTAGGAAAGCTCTTCGGTGAGATTCATAGGATTGATAGGTACAACGATAGCGCCGGATCGCATAATCGCGTAATAAGAGATAATATACTGAGGACTATTCTGCATATATAACAGCACGCGATCGCCTTGCTCTACGCCGAGATGGAGCAAATAAGCGGCCATCAAATTGACTTCTTTCCATAAGGTTCGATAGGAAATAGAGTTGTTATAATAAATGATGGCCGTCTTATCCGGATAACGGCGGGCAGAAACCTCCAAGTTGTCAGTAAGCGTCGTGTCCGGAACTGAAATGGAAACAGGCAATCGTGCGGGCCAATACGCATAATGGGACTGCGTCATCAAAAATCGCCTCCTCATTGCTAACCATTTTGTCATTCAGAACGAATAAAAACCGACAAGTGCTACAGACCGTTGAATGAAGGCTGTCTCTTCTCGACGAACGCCCGAACACCTTCCTGGTGATCCTCGGTCGTGACCATCATGGCTTGCGTAACTCTCTCCCGTTCTAATATGTCATCCAACGAGGAAGTCAACGACTGGTCGGCGATTTTCTTAAGCATCCCATACGCCTTAATGGGACCCTTCGCCAAGCGGGAGGCGTATTCCAGCGCACCGGATTCCAATTGCTCCAAAGGATACAGCTTATTTACGATACCCAAGCGGTGGGCATATTCCGCATCGATCGGCTCGGCATTGAATAGCAGTTCCTTAGCTCGGTGTATGCCAATGAGGCGCGGCAAGAAGAACAATCCCCCTCCATCGGAGATGAGACCGACTTGGGCAAAGCTCATCGCAAATTTGGCGTCATTGGCTGCAACAATCAAATCGCAAGCTAACGCGAGATTGAAACCTGCACCTGCCGCGAATCCATGCACGACCGCTATCACGGGCTTCTCGATTTCTTTAATGGAATGAACCAGTTCATTCATCATTCCAATATGATCATAGACGTTATTCGGCTTTGCGCCGCTCATTGTCGTCACGTCTCCGCCTGCACTGAAGGCGCGTCCTGCCCCCGACAAGCAGATGACTCGAATGTCTGTATTTCTCTGCGCCTCCTCCAGCGCATCGATAATCCCCCGAATCATCGAAGGACTGAACGCATTCAGCTTCTCTGGACGATTCAGCTTCAACGACAGAACATGCCCTATCTTTTGTACAAGTAAATGCTCATTGCCCATATCTCAAAGAACCTCCCTATTGTGATGAACCGCAACTCTATCTTGCGCAATAATCGTAATCTAGTTTACAGCTTGCCACGTTCTGCTTGCTGCCAAGCGTGTGCAATCAGCGTCTGTACGGTATCGTTGAAACGGCCAAAGCGCTCATCGCTCGTCTGCCCTTTTTTCCAACGGTAGTAAATTTGCTGACAGATGACCGCCAGTTTGAAGTAAGCGAAGGTCAAGTAGTAATGGGCCTCCGATACATCTCGCCCGCTTTTTGACGCATATGCCTCTAGGAATTCGGCACGTGACATGAAGCCGGAGCGAACCGTAAGCGGAACATGGCCCAAGCCGTGCAGCAGCTCCGACGGGTCATTCGGTTCAAACCAGTAGCTGAGCGCTGCTCCGACATCGGCCATTGGATCGCCCACCGTCGCCATCTCCCAGTCAAATACGCCGACGATCTCTGTAAGATTGTCGCCTGCGAACATGATGTTGTTCAGCTTATAATCGTAATGGATGACGGTCGGTGTCTGTGAATTCGGCAAGAAATCAGCCAGCCATTTTTTGAGTTTCTCTTCTCCTGGGATCTCATCCGTCTTGGCTCGCTCATAACGTTCTATCCAGCCATGCACTTGCCGACGCATAAAGCCGTCTGGCTGGCTAATCGCCCTTAGATTCGTTTCCCGATAAGGAACTTCATGCAGCCTGGCCAATGTCGAGACCATCGTCTCGGAAATGTCCCTGCCCAGTTGAGGAGTATATTCCACATCCGAAGGAAAGCTTCGATCCAACACGATTCCGTTCCGGCGCTCCATCACGAAGAAAGGACTGCCAATGATTGAGGTGTCGCCGCAGTACAAATACGGACGAGGCGCAAGCGAAAAAAATGGATGCAGTCTTGAGAGAATCGTATATTCGCGCTGCATATCGTGTGCCTTAGGAGCGACTGGCCCCAATGGAGGACGGCGCACTACTGCCTGCCAATCCCCGCTCCTTATCGCGTATGTTAAATTGGAATGTCCCTCCCCGAACTGCTCCACTTCCAATGGGGCTTCCGGAAGATCGAGATGCTCACGTAAATGCTCTTCTAGCGCAGCAACATTCAACTCCTCGCCCTTGCGAACGGGAATCGTATCCTGCTGTAATGTCTCTTGCCTGGACGTCATGGTATGCAGACCTCCTTCATTCTTTCAAAATAGCTTTACTGGATAAAAAAGACGAGACACTTGCCATGGATCGCGATTCAGGGACAGTTACATGGCTGTCATGCCGCCATCCACAGTCAGCACCGCACCGGTGATGTAATCGGAAGCCTCGGATGCCAGAAATACGACGCTTCCCTTCAGATCGCGATCAGATCCGAGCCGTCTCAACGGGGTGAGGCTTACTATTTGTTCGCCTCCGTGTTGAAGAACATCGCGGGTCATCTTGGTTGGGAAAAATCCCGGAGCAATCGCATTGACATGAATGTTGTGCTTGCCCCATTTGACCGCGAGATCCTTCGTGAATGCAATGACCGCGCCCTTGCTTGCGCTATAGCCAATGGCATCCAGCCATTCCGGATCCGACCCGCCCAGTCCTGCCACGGAAGCGATGTTAATGATTTTGCCGCCGCGCTGCTCAATCATGATCTTCCCAGCTGCCTGTGACATCAAAAACGTACCGGTTGCATTGATGTCCATTACCTTATTCCAAGCTTCGAGCGGCATATCGACAACTGGCGCGCCCCAAGAAGCACCGCTGTTGTTCACCAAAATGTCGAGACGACCGAACTTTTCTGCCGTCTGTTCCACCACACGCCGTACGTCGTCTGGATTTCTAACGTCACAAGCCATCGCATGACATGAGGAGCCTGTATCCTGTTGGATTCGGGCCGCCGTCTCCAGACATGCGTCAACCCTGCGCGAGCAGAGAACGAGATTCGCACCCGCTTCAGCCAAGCCATGAGCAATTTGCTCGCCGAGCCCTCGCCCGCCGCCAGTTACAATCGCCGTTTTACCCGATAAGTCAAATAATTGCTTGACGTTCACCTTCCATCCCCCATTCATGAAAAGGCTAAAGTCTCGTTTGTACCTTCAAATTTGTTCTAATCGTTTCTACCCTTTTCACATCGTAATCGCTTTCATCTCTTCGTACTTGCGAAGCTCCATTTTGGCGATGGCGGCCTTGTGCACCTCATCCGGCCCGTCCGCTAAGCGCAGCGTTCTTGCATTGGCCCAATGCGAGGCAAGCGGGAAGTCTTCGCAGACACCTGCGGCCCCAAGCGCTTGAATGGCCCGGTCAATGACCTGCAGCGCCATATTGGGAGCGACCGCTTTAATCATGGCAATTTCCGCTTTCGCCGCTTTATTTCCGACTGTGTCCATCATGTAAGCCGCCTTCAGCGTCAGCAGGCGCGCCTGCTCGATTTCAATACGCGAGGAGGCAATCCAATCCTGCACGACGCCCTGACGGTCTAGCGTCTTGCCGAATGCCGTACGCTGCCGTACACGCTTGCACAGTACTTCGAGCGCGCGTTCTGCCGCACCGATCAGGCGCATGCAATGATGAATGCGTCCTGGACCAAGCCTTCCCTGCGCAATGGCAAATCCCTTGCCCGGTTCCCACAGCATGGAATCGAGCGGTATTCGTACGCGATCATACTCAATTTCCGCATGTCCGTGCGGTGCGTGATCGTAGCCGAACACGGGCAGCATGCGCTTGACATTCACACCAGGTGCATCCATCGGCACGAGAATCATAGACTGCTGCTCATAGGCCGGCGCGTTCGGATTCGTCTTCCCCATCACGATCGCCACCTTGCAGCGCGGATCTCCGGCACCGGAAGACCACCATTTGCGTCCGGTTACGACATATTCGCCGCCTTGCCGTTCGATGGTCGCTTCAATGTTCGTTGCATCTGAGGACGCGACATCCGGTTCCGTCATCGAAAAGCATGAACGGATATTCCCTTCAAGCAGAGGAACAAGCCATTTGTCCTTCTGCTCCCGCGTCCCATACCGCACAAGCACCTCCATGTTGCCCGTATCCGGCGCCGAACAATTGAATACCTCTGGGCCAATAAGGGAACGTCCCATAATTTCGCACAGGGGCGCATATTCTAGGTTGCTGAGGCCTGCACCGTATTCGCTGTCCGGCAGGAACAGGTTCCAGAGACCGGCCCGCTTAGCCTGCTCCTTCATCTGCTCCATGATCGGAGGGATCTCCCATCTGCTTCCGGCCTGACCAAGCTGTTCCTCGTACGTTCGTTCTTGCGGATACACCACATCATTCATGAATTCCAGCAACGTTTTCCGCAAAGATTCAACCTTCTTGGAATAATCGAAATTCATTGGCATAGCCTCCCTTCACCCAACATACTGACCGGTTAGTATGTTAACGTCATACTTACTATAGATCCATTTTCCAAATTATTCAAGACGATTTTGGTATTGAAACTCTTCTGTTTGCTTGATCAAACAAAGAAAGCCGCCCCCATAAGGAGCGGCAAACCTATTATTTATTGAAATCGTAGTTCGGATTAGCCAAAATTGCATTCGTCAACTGAACGAGATCGACATCCGCAACATTGCCTGTGGAGCCCAACAAGTTTTTCAACTCATCGGTCAATTTATTTTTGTCCTCTGAATAGTTAAAGCCTAAAAAACCAAGGTGCTTCAGCGTAAAATTTGTCAATTCGCCACCAATGACCTCAATCTCTTTTTCACCGCAATTTTCCTCGGTCAATGTAACCTCAGTGGTTCCGTTATCCGCGATTTTCCCTTTTGTTGCGTCAATTTTGCCTTTTCCAAGACCGATTGCTTTGAACGTAAAGTGAACCAATGTACCTTTTCCGTTGATGCCATAATCTTTACCCAAACTTGCAGTGATCAATCTTACTGTATCATCAGCTACTGTTCCATTATGGAATAACCCCATATGGTCTGCCGCTTCTACCTTTACAAGCTGGAAACGCGTTTTATCATATTTCACGTTAAAATCTTCTGCGTAAATGTTCGTTGCATTGTTCAATACGGCTTGTACGGTAAAGATCTCATTCAGAAATACTTTGTCCTTCGCGGACTCAATGTCCAGGGTCACTTCTGAAACGAGAGGCGTAGCCGAAGCTTCATTCGTTCTAGGTCCTATTCCCGAGTTATTGAACGGAGTAACAATGTAGTAGTACGTTGTGCCGTTCACAACGTTCAAATCCGTGTAGGTAGTCTCTGTTACGCTAGCAGTGGCGATTTTCTCATATGGGCCGCCATGCGTCTTGGAACGCTCGATTGTATATCCGGTTGTATTGGTTACTGGATCCCATTTCAAGTTCACACTACTAACGGCTCCGTTGGCAGTCAGTACAGATTCAGACATATAACCGTTCCCGTTATAGAGATTGAATTCGTAAACATCCACGGGCACACTTAAGTCGTTAAACAAAATGGCTTTATAAATACCGCTAGTTTGCGGAATCGAAATCAATCTTCCGTCTGCTTCTTCGGCAGGGATTTTATTCAGATTTTTTCCGTTAACTTTTATATATTCTCCGCTTTTGTCGTAAAACCCGACATTAATGGATTTATTGGCTTTTACTCTGATTTCACTAACAGTTACAGGTTCCGTGAATGCTTTCACGATATGATCCCGATCACCGCCGACATTTCGGCCTGTCATCGCGATTTTTGTTTCTTCATTATTGTCCGTAGCTTCATTCAATAGCGAACCGCCTACGTATTCGCTCGAATTGAGATACAGACCAACCCCGTCTAATATCCCTCCACGGTAATCCACTGCTGCATAACCCTTCTGTGGTACCACCAGCAAAATTAGCATAAAAGCTAAAAATGCCAGGTACTTCTTCGATGCTTTCATCTCTCTTACCCCCATTGATTTATTTTCCTCAACTATCTTAGGGAAGAAACATGAACCTGTCTAAACAATATTACCTATAAAATACAGAATTTATATTATATTCTAATATTTTCAGAATTGTTTCATTCTTTTTTCAAAAACACGTGAATCACCAAAGTTACTTTTACTTTCTTCTCCCATGAAATTTATTCAACACATATATTCCTAGCGAATACGATACGATTGTCGAAACCACCATTAGAATAAATGCTCCTGTACTCATACCTTTCCCCTCCTGTAAAATATTTCTATATTCTACTTCTCCTGTTGATCAAAATGTGCTAGTCCAACTGAATTGATGTTGAGAATTTCTCAACACTCTGCTTGTTCCTAGCCGCTCTGTTGCAAAATCACAACAAAATTTTAGGTGCCCATGCACTTTTTGCAACATGACTCATAGGATATTCTCATCTCACAACGAGGAGGAGCTTGGCATGCAGGAGCAAGAGCAGAATGCAGAAAGTGCTGAGACGGGATTATCCACCTTTCAACATTTAATTTCGAAGCGAAAAAAAGGATTTAGACGCCACGCTTTACTATTCTGGGCCTTAATGGGGCCAGGGCTTCTCACAATGATCGGCGATAATGATGCTGGCGGAGTGCTGGAGTATGTCATTACAGGGGCTCATTTCGGAATTGGGCTGTTTATTCCTTTAGTGGCTTGCCTTGCGTTGATCACCTTTACCGTGTGCGGTTACGCAGAAAGGATTCACGAAGCTTATTTTCGAGCACTTCGGACGGGGCTGGGGATTCTATCACATATTCTCCCTATTTTTCGAGAATCTGTTCACGCTCATGACCGAATTCATTGGTATGACCGCAGGCTTAGTGCTGCTTGGCATCCCATTATGGCTGAGTACACTGCTCAGCTTATTGCTGGTCATTTCGGTTGCGATCTTCACTGGATATTGGACGAAGGAACGTCTGGCACTGTTCGTTGGCGCATTGAACTTGGTATTTGTGATCGTCACCTTCATTACTCGTCCGAGCATTTCCGATATCGGTCGCGCATTTGCCAGCTGGAATGTTCCTGAATTACTTCAGGGCAGTCTTATCTGGTATATTGTCGCCACGATCGGCAATACTGTCGCACCGTGGATGATCTTCTTTCAGGGCAGCGCCATAATTGACAAAGGCATTACCGCCAAAGACCTGCGTCTCGCCCGCATTGACACCATTATCGGCAGCGTGTGCCAAGTGTTCATAGCGATCTGCTGTATTGTAATCGGAGCCTCATTATTCGGTCAGGCTGAAATCTTGAATGAAGATAATCCGTCGACAATCATTATGGCTCTGCACGATCTGTTCGGCCCATGGGCAAGTAGCCTGTTCGGATTCGGCCTATTCAACGCAGGCTTCCTCGCAGCAATCACGATCTCCCTATCCTCCTCATGGACGTTTGCAGAAGCATTCAATTGGAAACATAGCTTAAACAATAAGATAAAAGAAGCGCCGAAGTTCTATCTCGTCTACATCGGCAGTCTTGTATTAGCTGCACTACTTATTTTGATCCCGGATTTGCCGTTCAACTTCATCGCTGTACTCACACAAGCAATAGGCGGCATGCTGATGGTGCCAGTTCTTATCTTCATCATGATTCTAACGAACAACAAGAAGTATATGGGCGAATATAAAAACAGCCTGTTCACAAACATATGGGGTTGGGTGGTGGTTGGTGTACTTGCGAGCTTAATTGTAATGTTATTCTATGAGACATTTTGGATATAACATCGGTAGAATCGATTACAGGGGGAGCAGCAGAGGTCGAATACTTATTTCCTGCCGTTGTACCGAGGTCAGGTGCAGCGGATTTGGCACATCTCACTCAGGTTTGGATAGAGATGGGAAGAGAATTTGTAAGAGAAACCGGCTTCGGGGATAGTAACTCTCGGGTGGAATCTTTCGCAGCAGTTGCACGCTATGAGGGGTGAGGTTGTTTCTGTTTTTTATCATATGGATAGATAAGGGGCGAGTCATATGCTTACAACGTTTCTCTCAACAGAGCAGCATAAGGACTACATAACACTGCAATTCGGGATACACAATGTGGCAGGAGAAGATCTGGTCATTTCCTACGGCTCGCAACCGTATGACTTTATCGTCACGAATGAAGTTGGCAAGGAAGTGTACCGTTGGTCGTTGAATAAATTTTTTACCGCAGAAGTAGTCGAACGAACCTTGAACAATGATGAGAAGATGAGCTATGAGGAACGATGGTCTTTTCTAGACCATGAAGACAAGCCGGTACCTAGAGGCAAATACAAGATAGAAGTAGTCTTCCTCATTCACCTGCCTGAGTTGATCGAGCCACAATCTCCTCAGTACCTGTCAATCAGCTCCGAGATCAGTACCAACATCGATAAGTAGCGGGAAGAGGTATTGATTGGAATATCGAAACGATACAGTTATAGCTTGTACAACTTAACATCATAATCGACGAATACATGTTCAATCATCTCACTGACAACATCCCAATCTCCATTTGCCAAGCCACAACCGATACCATACGGCAGAGCAACAGATAATTGGTTCTGTACAGCGTATTCTAGTAACGTAGTCAGGGAGGTTCGAAGCGCCTCATAGTTCGTATATACTCTACTCTTTTGTCGGCCATATTCTAATTGGCCGAACAGATTCGCTATATGTCTGGAACCTTCCTGGACGATATGACACTTGCCCAGCAGTTCATCTGGACTGTTATGCTGGGAACAATACCGCTTATAGCTTGGATACAATGTACTGTATTTGTCCCGCAGCGCCTTCGCTATACCAGAGCCCATTACCCCTTGGCAGTTCACCTGATGTCCAATAATCAATTCCTTCGCATTCAATAAATCACCTATGATTACGTTTACTGGCATTCAGCACCTCTCCTTGTCAATCTGACATATATGCTTAGTTTATTGAACTAAAAAACGCACCATAAGGTATGATGCATGTTGTGAATGAGAAAATACGAAAATACCCAACCCCATTTCTCTCCTTGAACATATTTCCTCCAGCTGCTGTAAAGATCTGTATCATCATTATATCAAAACTGTAAAATGGAACCAATATCCGGAATAACCAACTATATTTCAACACAAAAAAATAATCCAATAATATCCATAAATACTATATACTCGGACAATAATGTATGTTAAGATTAATCATGGTTGGCCAGCCAGAAACTGAGTTCTTTTACATCTTGGTATTTCATACACGCTACTAGGATCTACATTCAGATTCTGAAATAATGGGAGGCATGAAATATGCAGAGATTAAAGAAACTATCAGCATCAATCGCGCTGGTCGCTTGTTTAATGGTCTTTGGATCAAGTTCGTCGTTTGCACTCCATGGTTGGGGAGATACAATGAGAACAGCTAACGACATGTCAGACGGTTCTTTTTACCAGTCTTGGGTACCTCTCGAAAGCTTGACTGACGAAGATTGGTATGTCTATGATAATTCCTACGGACAATGGGAACAAAATTACTATGTATTGTTGACTCCCCCATTTGGTTTGAATTTGCAACTCCAATACGTTCGAACGGATTATGATAACAATATTATCTCGATTCAATATATAAACCAAAACGGCCCGGGCTTACAAGAGTTTCATAGTGGAACCGTTAAGCCGCGAGAAAAAGCTTTTTATCGCGTAATGCCAGTTGGGCCGAACGATTTCGATCCTAATTCGAAATACAAGTTCGAGTTCAAAAAAACAATTTAAATTTACTTCTTGCAAAAGAGCCGTGGGATTCTTTGATATGCTCCCCTTAAAGTAGACAGGTGAAATAATAAAACCTTCTGCTTAAGGGGAGCTTTTACATGCAAAAAAAATGGTGCGCACAAGAGAAACTGGCGGTGTTACAGGAACTGAAAAGCGGAGGAATCGAGTCAACCGCCAAAAAGTACGGCATTGGGGGAACAACCCTACTTGAATGGCGGGATCGTTATGAACAATATGGTTATAGGGGGTTGGAACACCAGCCCCATAACCGAAGTTATTCTGTTGAGCTCAAACTCCAAGCGGTAAAAGATCATTTATTCGGAGGTTTATCCCAACGGCAAGTTATTCTGAAATACAAGATTGCCTCTCGTACCCAACTCCGTAACTGGATTAAGAAGTATAATAGTCATAGCAGCTTAAAAACCTATGTAGGGGGAACGAAAGCTATGGCTAGGGGTCGGTCTACAACTTGGCAAGAACGAGTGGACATTGTTCACTATTGTCTTGCCCATAACCATGAGTATCAGAAGGCAGCAAATCAATATCAGGTCTCATACCAGCAAGTATATCAGTGGGTAAAGAAGTATGAAGCTGGTGGCGAGGATGCATTACAAGACGGACGAGGACGAAAGAAGATACCAGAGGAGCTATCGGAAGCAGATCGCCAAAGACTGGCGATGAAAAAGCTGGAATATGAGAATGAGCGGCTGCGGGCAGAAAATGTTTTCCTAAAAAAGCTACAAGAATTCCAAAGGAGGCGACGTTGAGCCAATACCGACAAGAGATGGTCTATCGCACCATTGAAGGCATTCGACAAGAAGGAACATTTAGCATGAAGTTGCTGTGTGAAATTGCAGGCATTCCGCGTTCAAGCTATTACAAGTGGAGAAGTTCCAAACCCAGTTACCGTGAGCAGGAGAATGTAGAGCTGACGCATGTCATGATGTCCATTTATGAGAAAGTGGAGCGTACCTTTGGATACCGTCAATTGACTCTACACATGCGTCGCCAAACGGGGAAAATGATTAACCAAAAGCGTGTATACCGTTTGATGAAAGTAAAAGGAATTCAATCCGTCATCCGGAGGAAGAAGAAGAAATATACGAGTTCCATTCCACAGCAGGTGGCTGAGAACGTACTAGACCGCAAATTCACTGCAGACGCGCCAAATGAAAAATGGGTTACGGATGTGACGGAATTCAAGTACGGCAACGGCCAAAAAGCGTATTTAAGCGCTATTCTCGACCTTCATGATAAATCCATCGTCTCATATGTATTAGGGCATTCCAATAACAATTCTCTCGTATTTCAGACGTTGAAACACGCCTTGCAAGAAGCTCCAGGAAGCAAGCCCTTGCTTCATAGCGACCGGGGTTATCAATATACCTCCTTGGGCTTCAAGAAAATCTTGGATGATAACGAAATAACTCCGAGTATGTCCCGTGCTGGAAGATGTATTGATAATGGACCGATGGAATCTTTCTGGGGAATTCTAAAATGCGAGAAATATTATTTACATACCTACCATACCTTTGATGATCTCGAGAGAGACATCCGTGCCTACATCCACTTTTACAATAACGAACGATTACAAGCAAAACTAAACGGCCTTAGTCCGATAGAATTCAGAACCAAGGCCGCATAATTGATTTTTATTTTTTATACTGTCTACTTGACGGGGTGCAGTTCACTTTCCTCAACGGCTCTTGTTTATTTGCTACTAAGAAAAAAGGGGTTCTCGCCGTATCATTGTCTCTGTTTTTGGCCATTGCTTTTATCGCGCTCCCTTTAGAAACATTTGTTCGCAAGGAAAAACCTCCTTATTTGTCGAAGTATGTAGAGCTATCGACGAAATGGAGGTTATTTTTATGGATAAGTCTATAATTCTTAAACTAGTTAACGAAGTTACCGAAGAGGTTTTCGCCAAAAATAAAGAAGCCCTGGAAGATGATTCTGTCTTAACAGATAATGTTGAATTGACTGTTCGCTTATCAGCTCTGACGACAATTAAAATTCTTGAGCGCCTCGAACTTATCGATTCAGAGTAGATAGAAAGTAATAGCTTATAGGATTTTTCTTCTTTGCTTTTCAAAGCCTCCGCAATCGTTCTTCGCAACTCTGCTTTATCGATCTCAATGATTATTCCTCTAGCTGCCCAGATTGTAGGGCAGCTAGCTCTTCCCTCACGAACTCCCTTATTCGTTGTTCACATCCTTCACCTCCTCTCAATCAAAAAAGGCCACGCCGTAAGCGAGACCTGAATGTTTATGCTATTGACTTATTTTTTGTCATTAAAGCTTTCTCGACAAGACGACGTTTCTCAATATTGCGATCATTTTATCATATTCATTTCGTTTCGTTAACCTTGCGAGCAGATGCTTCGCCCCCTGATTCTCCTGTGTTTTCTCATGGTTGCTATTCCTTATAGGTACTTTCAAAACTGAGAACATCTTATGAGGGAAACTGAAGCAAAGCCAGAGTTTCAATTCCTTATAGGTAATTTCAAAACACAAGATTGAGCGCTGAGACGAGGTATTTGCATTACTAATTTCAATTCCTTATAGGTACTTTCAAAACGTGGAATAGAGAAGACATACTTCACCTGTCCGCATTGATTTCAATTCCTCATAGGTAATTTCAAAACTTATAACCCATCTTATGCTATTACATTGCCCCATCAAAATTTCAATTCCTTATAGGTACTTTCAAAACCCCAACAAGTGGCGTCACTACGCCAATAATACCAAACAGCAATTACTCCTACAAGTCAGCTTCACTAATTTCTATTTTCCCAAATACAATACCATATCTCAAAACATCTACTTTTTACTGACGATATCTTCAATTTTCAAATTGTCGTCGATCCCCCGGAGATTTTACGCTATTGGAGGTCGAAGACAATTTGTTGAACAGCACCATTTGTTGAAATCATACACGTAGATTTCAGCTGCTTGTTTACCTTTTATGTAGAATTGCTCTTTCTCTCTATCTTTCTATCTTTAATCTTAACTATCTGAACATTCATAAGCAACGGGCTAAATTTAATTAAACATACTCTTTAGTCGTACTCATCATTGTTGTTCCGTGAAAGCTCGTCGACCAACCGAACAACTGCGACTTATATAGATGTTCTTCTAACACCTCAATATAACTTCCCCACTCCCTATTTACATTTATACCAATATATAGTATAAACGACTTACAGACTAATTGGTATATTTTAGAAGTCTAATTTCTACATCGAGGTGTTTCTATTGAAAAGAAGACTCTTTCCAACGCTTCTCGCTTCAATTCTATGCTTAGCTAGTATATTAACGGGGTGTCAAAAAAACGAGGCCCCTTCATTCTCTAAGGATAAAAAGGCAGAGCTTACGATTGCGTATACGAATGAAAATGCTTTTCTAAAGCGCTACGGCAATCTATTTAATCAAGAGTACCCTAATATAAGGCTTTCTATCGTTTCCACGATTCCTCTCATGACTAAGAAGTTATCTGTGGAGAATTGGGTTCAGCAGAACAAATTCGATATTATCTATTTGCCGCCTGATCTAGTAAAAGAAATGGCTGAACGCAACGATTTGCAAGAATTAGACTTATGGATAAAACGAGATTCCTTCCCGCTGGAAGAGTACATTCCGCAAGTCATCGAATATGCCCGCTCGATTGGAAATGGGCAGCTATATGGGTTACCTCCTACCTTCTACGGACAAGCTATCGCATTCAATAAAGACCTTTTCGAAGCGTACCATATCGAATATCCGCAAGAAGGAATGACTTGGGAGGACTTGCTCCGCTTGTCCGGTAAATTTCCCAAGGATGATGGGCGTGGCAACACGCTTATCGGTCTTGGAACCAATGATTCTTCTTCCTTTGAATTCATGCTGAAAGTCGGCTTCGGACAAGGCCTAACCATGATGCAGGGCAATCCGCCCCAAGCGACAGTCTCAAGCGACTCCTGGAAGCAAATTTGGCAGCTTACGCTTCCCCTATTGAAGAGTGGACTATTAATAAATAGCTCCGATCTCAATACGTATATGGAGGCCTTCCTTGCCGGCAAGCAAGCAATGGCTGTGGTTACGTATGAAGAGTACAAGCAGTTGGCCGCTCAGAAAAAAACTACATTTCAATGGGCGCTAGCTCCATTTCCTGTTAACCCCAACCAGTCAGACAACAACGATACAATGCTAATTGACGGATTGTATGCAGTATCCGCTCAATCTACAGAGAAAGAAGCAGCTTGGGAACTGGTGAAGTTTCTTAATTCTCGCACCGTTGCGAAATGGAATTACCGCTCTTTATATGGCTTTTCCACCTTACAAAACGAATTGAGCACGAATCAAGAGGAACGTGAACGACTATCTGCCATGTATGCGTCGCGGCAATCCTATCATCCCATGGGAGAAGTACCGGTTGAACTTGTAGATAAGGCGAATGCTGCAATCAAAAACATACTGAATGGCAGTCAGTCGCTGGAAGATGCTTTGGAACAATTACAGAACGAGGCGCAGCGGCTTCCACAATAATTTCGTTGTATGCGGATCATTCCGTTTACATATATCACATCATCCAGAATGTACAAGTGAGTCGTTACTACGTCTTGCTGGGGGTGATTCATTGTTGCACCGCAGAACTGCAGAATGGATTTGCAACAATAAATGAAGGAGATGTGAAGAATGAAAAAGAAAATTACTGTGTTGTGCCTGGCAACTGCCTTGTGTCTCGTAAGTGCAATGTCCGTATCTGCTGCCGATAAAGACCCGAAAGCATCCACGGATGCTTACATTGGCTATGTAATCGGAAACCAAAAGAAAGTGAAAGGCAAAGCCTATGCCCGGACAACCAATTCAAACATGAAAAAAATCAATGTGTTCGGCACCTTTTACGAGGGATCAACCCAAAAGGAACAAGGAACCAATTCTACGACTACCAGCGGCGATGAAACAGCATGGTACACAAGCGAATACAGTGCAACAGGTTCCTACAAGTTGAATGCATTGTCGCGTACATACTACAAGGATGGAACAGAAAGCGATCAATCATCAGCAAGCGATTCTTGGTAATAGCTAAACAGGGTGGGCCTCCCACCCTGTTTTCCAGTTTATATTCTGTTTATATTCGTTGGAGGTATCATCATGGGGAAGAACAAAGTTGCAATACTCTGTATTATACTCTCGATGCTATTAGTATCAGCTTGCCAAAGCAAAGTCGAGAAGCCGATAACGATCACGGTGGAATATCCTTCACCAACCGAGTTCTACAAGAGATATGGTCATGCCTTTGAGCAAAAATCCTCCTTTATTAGCATTCAAGTTATCCCCGAGGCGGATCAGTCATCACCGGCTGATCTACGTTATATGGACAATTTATCCGCTTATAAGAAGCTTAGCGACTCAGGTGATCTACTTAATCTTGAACCGTTTATCAAGCAAGATCCTGATGCGTGGAAGAATATATCTCCGATCATGTTCGATTCCTTAAAAATGATTTCTGGAGACCGGCTTTACGGTTTGGCGCCTACCTTCTCAAGCTACGCCATTTACTACAATAAAGATCTGTTTGCTAAATACAAAATCCCGTTTCCGAAGAATCAATCCACTTGGAAAGATATCTTTGACTTGGCGACCCGCTTTCCATTGCAGACCGATGATGGAGAACCGTTATACGGATTTAAGCCCAATTACTATGAAAATGTAGGAATCTCGCTCATTATGCGTTGGGGACAAACGGAAGGATTGCGATTCATCGATCCCGAAACTCTGAAAATCCAGATGAACACACCCGCATGGAAGGCAATATGGAGTAGAACGATTGACGCGCTGCGCTCTGGACGCATCTATAAGCAAACGCAGCAAGCCGAAGGTACGATGTCACTCGACCCGATCTACACAGGCAATGCCGCTATGGTGTTGCAATCCCAGGTCGCCGCTTATAATTTTGACATCAATCGTAATTTCGAAGGCGGAAAGGCTATTAATTGGGACATGGTAACTGTCCCTGTAGATCCGCGCAAGCCGGAATACAGCGATTACTATCGCATTGAGGAAATTTACGGAATCTCAGCAGCTTCGGAGCGGCAGGAAGCAGCTTGGGAATTGCTGAAGTGGATGATGCAAGGAGGAGCCGTGACTTCTACGGAAATCAACCACGGACTTCCGGCGCGAACCGAACTTATTGCTGCCGTGAAGGGACATGACCTATCCCCATTGACAATGCTTAAGGCTTCCCCATCCAATCACAATCCATATGAATCCGTTCATTACGATATCATCAACGCTTTCAAAAGCGTCGGGAACCAAATCGTGGAGGACGTCATTGCGAATAAACTAACCATTGAAGAAGCGTTAATTCTAATCGATGAAAAAGGCCAACAGGCGGTCGATGCCGCAGCCATTGAAGTATCCAAATCCGAGGAAAATAACGGTTCTGAGTAAGGACGCTCCGCTGCAATTATGGATAATCCATATGTACAGGTAAACCAAAAAGTCGAGTATGGAGGCACTTGCAAGCCCTAACTCGACCTATTGGGTTGCCGTTTTTTTCGACCTCGTAACTCCTTTTTCCTATCAATTCGTTCAATCCTAATAGGTACGTTCAAACGAATCAGTTTCGTCTATGATGTTTTTCGTGCGTATATGAGCAATTGGTCATATAATGTAGAAAAAAGGAGGTTATTTATTTGAAGAAAATTAGTGCAATATTCTTAATCTGCGTATTAGTATTGGTAGGCTGCGGAGGTGGACAAGCATCCAAAGATGAAGCTTTAGCACTCGATTACATCAATACATACCTAAACGGCACCGACAAAGAGGCTAAGAAAAAGTTCGTTGAAGAGAAGGTACATCCAGAAGCGATGCCGCTGTTCGCTATGGGGATAAACCTAGAAATTCCTGAAAAGAATATGTACAAAAACCCGAAAGTTATTGAATCAACGGAGTATGAAAAGGATGGAGAGAAAGCTATTCTTGTATTGCTGTCAGGAACTGTAGACGGGAAAGATAAAGAAATGATCGTGTTAACGATGGATGGGAAAATAGGATTCGGCTTCGAGTCTGATAGCAAAAGTGAGAGTATGAAGAAAAATTATGATGAGATGCGTTCCAAGTTCAAAACTGAGCCACTGAAGTAACAAACAAGCCTCGGGCAATCCGAGGCTTTATTTTTTTATGGTGCAGCACCAACACGTCATTCGCATAACAAAAAAAGTAAATTTAAGGTATTAATCACGCAAAATGGAATATATAAAATAAGGAGGTGGCCACCTCTCAGTTCGAAAGAAGGAGTGTTTTCATGAAAAAAGGATTTCTTGCCGTATCATTGTCCCTGTTTTTGGCCATTGCTTTAATCGTGTTTCCTTTCTCCGGCACTAATGTAGATGCTAAAGGGGTAAGTGGCTCAATCACGATCAACAAAGAAACATATAAATATATCGAAGAATCTTTCGGAAAAAATCGAGGGATTACATTCAACCCAGGTCAACATACGTACAAAATCACTCCGAATCCTCACGACAATCCCAAATACAACAAAAAACAAGAGCAGTTCTATGAGGAGATTGCAAAAGGCGTTAAAACTCTTGTAGAAAAATCAGGCTGGAAAGATACTCTCAGCAACATTACAGCTCTGGGTGAAACCTATACATTAGCTCCACGCTAAATTAGTTCTGCAAGAATACAACATGCTGTATCCCTCAGTACCTTGTTTTACCCATCTTCAAAAATATGTCCTCCCAAACATACATGTGATCGAATAGAAGCTTTCCGAGCCCTTGTTAAGACAAGGGCTCTTTCCATTTTCTCCCTATCCAAGACAGGTTCAATAAAAGCTCTTTAAGAACATGTTGAAAGTAAAAAGACTCGGACCCCAATCCTGTAGTTTCATCTTTGTTACCGGTCGCATGATATTGAAGACGGGTTTATCACAACGAGACATGCACACTCCATCTACCCATCGGCCACGCATCGCGATCATACAACTGCAAAGGTAACCCACACAACGAAGGAGTGAACAGAATATAAAAAAATATGCCTATGATAAGGGAGTGGTACCATGTCAATAGCCAGTCTAAAAAAGTACGTCGGTAAATATGTATTCGTACGTATTAAGGGCCAAAATAAAGGGTTTCCTTCCTTTGTACAAGAGGTAGTCGTTAGACAAGGGAGAAGTTGGATTACACTGTGGAAATGTTTTAAGTGTGCAGGTCCCGTTCAAATTCTCTATCGATCGAACCAAATTGCCAGCATTCGTGTGGTCGATGATCCTTTGACAGAGAATAAATGCAATAGCAGCAGAGGAACAAGAAAGCAAAAATAAAACCAACGCCGTCCTAAATAGAGTTCATTGTGAAGTTCAAGAAGTTCATTGTTGTATTCGGCTTAAACTCTTTAGACCTTGGTTTTTCCGACTGGAAAGACCGAGGTCTTTGTGTAAAGTGCACCGTTTAAAGGAAAACCTCATATCTACTTGACTTTGAAGTAGATCGGCTACACTTAGTTGGACAGAAAAATTAAGGGCTAGTAGAATTAACACATCATAACAAGGAGCGGATCTACTATGCCAAGAATAAGACGAACATTTACAGATAAATTCAAGAAACAGATGGTTCAGCTATACGAGAATGGGAAATCAAGAGCAGACATTGTAAGTGAGTATGAGTTGAGTGCATCTGCATTGGATCGCTGGATTAAACAAGCCCACCAAACAGGTTCCTTCTCAGAGAAGGACAACCGCTCTCCAGAAGAAAATGAACTTATTGCATTACGGAAAGAAAACCAACGACTCAAAATGGAGAATGACATTCTAAAGCAAGCAGCGCTGATCATGGGACGAAAGTAAGTGTCATCCATCAAAATCGCGACAAATACTCGGTATCAGCAATGTGCGACGTCCTGCAAATAACTAGAAGTACGTACTATTATGAAGCAAAAAACTCCAGCAATGAAGATGGTATTACGAAGCTTATCGTTGAAATCTTCCAGAAGAACCGAAATGCATATGGTACAAGAAAGATTAAAGCAAAGCTTCACGAACGTGGACTTATCGTATCAAGACGTCGAATTGGCCGCATTATGAAGGAACAAGGCCTTGTTTCTACATACACCG